>NZ_CP065957.1:1288398-1610498 GCF_017310505.1 Methylacidiphilum caldifontis
GATTTTTGCTGAACATGAAAAAAAAATATTCATAGATAGAAATTGGGGAAGAATGTGGTTCGATCCGCCTTCAGCCATGACTGATATCCAGAAAGAAGCTTACCTGAAGTTGGAGTTGATCCACAACTAAAAATAGCTGAATATTTCTAAAAAAAAGCTCAAGTTGCCTTTTCTCCCATATGAAACCCCAATCCAACTCTTTTGTCCAGATACTCAAGCAAAACTGGCTCAACGAAAAGAAAACGGCCAGAGCTTACCGTGACCTTGCGGAAATAGAAAAAAATCCATATAAAAAAGAAATTCTGATTAAACTGGCTGAAACAGAAGAAAAACATGCCTTAAGATGGGAAAAAGAATTAAATGCCTTGGGTGAAAGCTGCGTAGAAAAAAGTTCTCGATTCAAAAGAAGCCTGGAGAAATGGATAAATCAAAATTTAGGTTTCAAGAATGTTATCCAGAGGATGGAGAATGCAGAAGAACAAGATAAACTCAAATACTTGCAGCAAAAAGAAAAGTTCAAGGATTCAGCGGGAATTGTAAAAATTCTTGACGAGTTCGCCAGAGAAGAAAAAAACCACGCGGCTATCCTTCATAATTTATCCAGAGAAAAACCCTTTTCAGAAAATATTACTGAAAGAATTTTATCTCGTGAAAAATGGCATGGCCGAGGAGGGAACTGGATTACCGATTCCATCTATGGAATCAATGATGGGTTGGGGGCTGTTTTTGGGATAGTTTCGGGTGTAGCAGGAGCCACGGAAAACCAAACGCATTACATTGTTATCTCTGGGCTTGCCGGAATGATCGCTTCGGCCCTATCCATGGGTGCAGGAGCTTATCTTGCGGCTAAGAGTCAAAAAGAAGTTTACGAGGCAGAAATATCCAAAGAAAAGAGGGAAATAGAAGAAAATCCCCAGGAAGAAATTGAAGAAATGGCCCTTTTCTACCAATTGCAGGGATTTAACGAAGAGGAAGCAAAATGGATCGCTGAAAAATTATATCAAAAACCCGAACACTTTTTGTCTGCAATGGTCAGTTCAGAGCTTGGCCTATCCCAGGCTTCTTTTCCTAGGCCTTGGAATGCTTGTTTATCGGCTTCTCTTTCTACAGCCCTCGGTGCTTTTATTCCTTTAATTCCCTTTTTTTTCCTCTCTGGAGTTTGGGCTATAACCCTTTCATTTTTCATAAGCTTAATTGCACATTTTCTCGTCGGAGCAGCAAAAACCCTAATCACGACACGAAGCTGGTTATACAGCGGCCTGGAAATGACCGTAGTCGGGATTATCGAGGCGGTTGTAACCTATTCCCTTGGCCTTCTTTTTCGCCTTCCCGCTTGATTTCAAGCCCCCCTTGCTTAGGTTTCGGTATTCACGATGCATTTTAGCTTATAGACATGCCTATCTCACCGGATGGTTCATAACCTCCAAACCCATCATTTAAATCGAGGGATTGTTGCTTCCAATCCCACGACTAAATTTCAGGAATGTTTAAAAAAGGTTCTATGGTTTTATAAGAAAAAACAGGACCATTTTTGCACAAAAAAAGGGGTCCAAATTGACAATGGCCACAAGAACCAATGGCACAGCGCATATTTCTTTCCATGGAAAAATAAATGCTTTCTTTGGCAACCCCACGCTTCAGGAGTGCATAGGCACAAAATCGCATCATAGGCTCCGGTCCACAAACAAAAGCAACAACCGATTGGGGATTAAACCTCAAGGAGTCAACAAGACTAATCACATTACCAATCGAGCCATTCCAATTTCTACTCGTGGCCAACTCTACAGATATTTTAAGCACTAATTCTTTCTGCTTGGAAAGAGACTCCCAGCTTTCCTTATAAAGAATATCGTGAGGAGACCTAGCCCCATACAAAAGAAAGACTTCGCCATAGTTTGAGCGATCCTTGAAAATAAAAGGTAACGTTGACCAAAGAGGTGGAAGGCCAATTCCACCTGCAACAAGAAGGATATCTTTCGAAACCGCCTCTTCTAAGGGCCAACCCTTACCAAAAGGACCTCGTATGCCTACTATATCCCCTTGCTTGCAATGCTCAAGGGCTCGAGTCACAGTACCCACGGAACGGATGGTTAATACATAACTTTCTTCGGTCTCATCCTTTTCAGCGATCGATAGAGCGACTTCACCCACACCAAAAACATAGACCATCAAGAATTGTCCAGGTTTAAAAGACAGTTCACCGTTTCCCAAAGGAGAAAGCCATAGACTAACAACCCGCGGATATTCGACCTTCTTCTTTTTAATCTGGAAAGGAATGGGCAGAAGAAACTGAGCAGAAGGGTTAAAAAGTGAATTTGTTTTCATTTAAAGATCAGGTTTTTCCCTCAGTGCAGCCAGCTCTTCAGTAACATCGATTCCCACCGGGCACCAGGTTATGCAACGGCCACAACCAACGCATCCTGAAGTACCAAATTGATCGATCCAGCTCCCAAATTTATGACTTAGCCATTGTCTATACCTCGATTTCAATGTTGAGCGCACGCTGCCCGTTGGCAAATGGCTAAATTCCATCGTATAACAAAAATCCCATCTTCTCCATCTTTCAGCTTTAAGGCCTTCTACAAAAGAAGAATCTTCTACGGTCCAGCAAAAACAGGTTGGACAAACCATCGTGCAAGTCGAACAGCCAATACAACGCTCAGCTACATCATCCCAGCGAGGATGTTCCCAGTTATTATAAAATAGATCCTTGATAGATTCGGTATTGACCTTTTTTCTCATCTGATTTAGCGCATTCTGTATATGGCTTTGAGCTAGCCTAAGATCTTCTTCGGTTACCTCCCTTAGCGGCAAAAGAGTTGCTATTTCCTCCCCTCTCTGACTGCCTATCTCGACGAGGAAAAAATGGTTTTCCCTGTCAATGCATTCGGTTAAAGCTAAATCAAAGCCTTCTTGGGCCTTAGGCCCAGTGCCCATAGATCGACAAAAACAACATCCAGATGCCTGGCCACACTGAACAACAATAATGAGAGCTTCTTGCCTCCTCTTTGCATACAACGGATCGTAAGATGAGCCCTTGCAAAAGATCTTATCTTGAACGAACACAGCATGGAGATCACAAGATCTGACACCTAGAAAAGCGTATTTCTCTTTGGGGGTTTCTTCGGGAATAAAAAAAAGAGCTCCCTGTTTTTTTTCAACGCTAAATAACCTCTGTCTTGGAGGAAAAAGGTATTTTTTTATGCTCTGAAAACCAACGTTGTATCCAAAAAGAGCCTCATCTTCACGTCGTTTAAGCTGAAATTTAGCCGGCTCCTGGATATCCATCCATCCTATGGGAAGATCGGTTTCTTCATGAATTTCCCCAAAACTAATCGCCGTTTCAGTTAAAACCGGCCCTATAAGGGTGTAGCCCTTAGTCCTTATCGCCTCGATAAGTTGTGAAAAATCAGCTCGTTGTAAAATCTTCTTTTTCTCTAAAAATTGGCTAGCTGTCATTGTCTTTTTCTATGGAACTTATCCTCTTTCTTTTTTTTCTAAACCAGAAAGAGAAGGGGTTGGATAAACCGAAAGGGCATAAACATACTGAGCTCTTTCATAGCTCGATGGATCAGGACAATTTTTCTGACTTAATAACCCTCGGATCGAACTGACCGAATAATAGCCTTTCTTTTCCATCCATTCGACCATCCCGTTTCTGATCGTTTTCAAATACTCCACACCATGATAGAGAAGAGCAGAACAGAGTTGAACAGTAGTGGCTCCCGAAAGAATGGCTTTCAAGGCATCTGTTGCCGTCAATACTCCTCCTGTTGCAGATAGATCAAGCTTTAACCGGTTAAAGAGTATGCCTATCCAGGTAATTCTTAAAAGCAATTCATTTTCTGTACTTAAAGTAATCCTCGGTTCAACATTCATATTTTCCAAATCAATATCAGGCTGAAAAAAACGATTAAACAGAACAAGCCCGTTGACTTCTGTTTGTTCTACAAGACTGGAAAAAGAGAAAAAGTTGGTAAAGAAAGGACTTAATTTGACCGCAATGGGGATTTTTACAGCCTGCCGACAAGCCTTGATAACTTCCAAGTATTTCTTTTCCAGCTCCTGTGAAGAAAGGCTAGCTATCGTGGGGATGGAATAGAGATTAAGTTCCAAGCCGTCAGCTCCTGCTTCTTCGATTAGTTTTGCAAACTTTATCCATTGGCCAGGGTTCTGCGCGTTTAAACTGGCAATCACCGGGATCCCCACCGATTGCTTTACCCTCATTAAATGATCAAGATAATAATCTGGACCTATCCGTAAAGTTGGGACATCAGGAACATAGCTAAGAGCTTCGGCAAAAGACTCAGCTCCCACCGTTAACGATTGCTCCAGGCTCGATGTTTCTTTTTCAATATCCTCTTCAAAAAGAGAATAAAGAACAATGGCTCCCGCTCCCATTTCTTCCAGAACTTTTACAGTATCAAGTGATTTGCTTAAGGGAGAGGCCGAAGGAATAAGTGGAGAAGAAAGTTTCAAGCCTAAATAGGTTGTTTCTAAGCTGACACTCATATATCCTTAATCTTAATTCATTTTTTTGTAATATTCGAAACGGTTCCGACAATCAGCAAGAGCCAAGGCAAGCAGGTCCTCAGCACGTTCGGGATCACTTAAAAAAAGCATTCTAAACCTATTCTCGCTTAGTTCAGTTTTCTCAAAACCTTCTATCAGCCTTGTCCAATCAAGCTTCAGATGTTTGCCGTCAGCATATCCCTTGGGATTGTAACGAAATATCGGCCATCTGCCCGAAGCTACAACGGATTTCTGGTGATGCATCGCCTTTGCCATGTCAATACCATGAGCGATGCAATGCGCATAGGCAAGGATAAGACTAGGCCCTTCGAAAGCATCGGCCTCCAAGAAAGCATTGATCGTGTGTTCTTCATCCGCTCCAACTGCCACAGATGCCACATAAACATTGCCCAGGGAAATGGCCATGAGGGCTAAATCCATTTTAGGCGTTGTTTTTCCTGAAGCTGCAAATTTGGCTACTGCACCTCGAGGTGTGGCTTTTGAGGCTTGCCCCCCTGTATTAGAATAAACTTCGGTATCCAAGACCAAAACGTTGACCTTGTAGTTAAGCGCTAAGACATGGATAAGTCCCCCTAGGCCTATGTCATAAGCCCAGCCATCTCCTCCTATAATCCACACGCTTTTTCTTGAAAGATAACCAGAAAGCTTTAAAAGCTCATAGGCTTCAGGCTGCTCCAACGTTTTAAGTTTTTCTTGGAGAAGTTTTATCCGTTTTCTTTGGTCGGAATATTCCTTTGGGCTTTTTTCTTCAGCTTCAATTAAATCTTGAACAAGACCATTTTCTATAACTCCCTTTTTAGTCAAATCCAATAGCCGTTTCTGAGTCAAGTTTCGGAGTTGATCAACCCCAAGATAAAGTCCAAGGCCAAACTCTGCATTGTCTTCAAACAAGGAATTGGCCCAAGCTGGGCCCCTGCCTTCCTTGTCTTTAGCCCATGGAGTTGTTGGCAAATTACCTCCATAAATCGAGGAACAGCCAGTTGCATTGGCGATAAGCATTCTATCTCCAAAAAGTTGGCTAAGTAACTTCAAGTAAGGAGATTCACCACACCCAGCACAAGCTCCAGGATATTCAAAGAGAGGACGCAAGAGGGCAACGTCCCTTAACGATTGGCAATCGATTTTGTCTTTCTCTACATCTGGAAGTGACTCGAAAAACGCAAAATGTTCCATTCTTGATTCATCAAAAAGGTCCTTGCGCACAGTCATGTTAAGGGCCTTCTTTGCAGGCTGGTATTTATCGAAGGCTGGACAAACATCTACACAGATTTGACAACCCGTACAATCAGCCTCCGATACGGCGATTGAATACAATAAACCTTCCCATTCAGGATATCTCGGCTGAGCTTTCAAAAAACCACTTGGTGCTTTTTCTAAATAGCTGGGTTCATATACCTTTGCCCGAATGACGCTATGAGGGCAAGCAATAACACATTTGCCACACTGAATACAGATCGAAGGCTCCCATAAAGGGACTTCAATAGAAATGTTGCGTTTTTCCCACTGGGATGTCGCCGTGGGGAAATCTCCATAAGGAGAAAAACAGCTCACGGGCAGCTTATCCCCTTCTAAAGCGATCATTTTTCCTATTACTTCTTTTACATATCGAGGAGCCTCTTTGGGAATGAGGGAAAACTGAGGAATTGAACTAAAGGGTTTTTGTTCATAGTCAATTTCAAAAAGGGCGGTTCGGGCTTTTTCTAAAGCTTCATAATTTCGATTGATTACTTCCTCACCCCGGTACCCATAACTACTTCGAATATGCTTTTTAATAAAGGTCAGTGCATCTTCGATAGCAATGAGTTTGGACAGCTCAAAAAACGAAACCTGCATAATCGTATTTATCCGACTGCCCAAGCCCGATTCCTTCGCAATTTTATAAGCATCAATAATAAAAAAACGGATCTTTTTATCTTTTATTTTTTTCTGGACCGCTTCAGGAAGCTTACTCCATGTTTGTTCAGCTCCAAAAGGACTATTGAGAAGTAGAATCCCTTCCTTTTGAATCCCTTTCAACACATCGTATTTAAAAATAAACTCAAATTGATGGCAGCCTACAAAATGGGGTTTTTCCACCAAGTATGGAGCAGCAATGGGTTGAGTATCGAAACGCAAGTGAGAGATCGTCAATGAACCCGATTTTTTAGAATCATAAACAAAATAGCCTTGGGCAAAAAGCTTGCCTTCTTCACCCACTATTTTAACCGTATTTTTATTTGCACTTACCGTTCCATCCGAACCTAACCCGTAAAATACCGCTTCATACCTATACTGTTTTTCTAGCGAATAGGATTCATCTACAGGTATGCTTCTATCGCTGACGTCATCGACTATCCCTACCGTAAAATCACTCCATCCCTCCTCTTTAGACAAATGATCGAACACCGCTTTGGCCATAGCTGGGCTAAATTCTTTGGAAGACAACCCATACCTTCCCCCGATTACACGAGGTATATTTTGAAAAGGAAAATCTTTCTTTAATGCATTGTTCAATATAGCCGAAGAAACTTGGAGAAGAAGGGGTTCTCCCGCCGCTGTTGGTTCCTTGCATCGGTCCAGTACAGCGATTGAGCGAGTAGTTGGAGGAAAAGAACTTAAAAATCGATGTTGATCAAAAGGACCAAATAACCTGACTTTAACCACTCCTGTCTTCCAACCTTTTTTGTTAAGATCATCCACAACTGAACAAACAGTTTCAGCCGCTGACCCCATGACGACAACAACCAAGGTCGCTTGCGGGTCTCCATGATATTCATAAATCTCATAGTATCGGCCAGTCAGTTTCCCAAATCTATCCATGACGGTTTGGACAATTCCAGGACAAGCCGAATAGTAAGGATTAATCCTTTCCCGGGCTTGAAAAAAGGTATCGGGATTTTGAGAACTTCCATAGAGTAAGGGTTTTTCAGGATTAAGCGCTCTTTGTCTAAATCTCATGATTGGCTCTAAAGACACTAACTCTTTAAGCAAGGTCTCATCCACCAATTCGACCGTGTTGATTTCGTGACTGGTTCGAAAACCATCAAAAAAATGAAGAAAAGGAAGCGAAGACTCCAAAGCCGATAGATGGGCGACAACAGCAATGTCAGCAGCTTCCTGGACTGACTGGGAGTTCAAAAGAGCAAATCCAGTTGACCTCGCCGCCATGACATCACTATGGTCTCCGAAAATGGATAAGGCATGAGTAGCTACCGTTCTTGAGGCAACATGGAAAACAGCGGGCAAAAGCTCGCCCGCTATCTTAAACATATTGGGAAGCATAAGCAATAGCCCTTGTGAAGCGGTGAATGTTGTCGCCAGGCTTCCCGATAAAAGAGCACCATGGATCGCGCCCGCAACCCCTCCTTCACTTTGCATTTCAACAACTTGTGGAAGTAAACCCCAAAGGTTCGTTTTTTTTTCTGTTCTCCATTTATCAACCCATTCTCCCATGGGTGATGCGGGTGTGATGGGATAAAGAGCTATGACTTCACTCAGTAGATAGGCTACCTGGGCTACTGCCTCGTTGGCATCCACTGTTTTTAAAGAAATGTTTGCCACTTTTTTATTTTATCTTTTTCCTGCAGAACTTTAAACTGTAAAGAATTCTAGGACCTAGCCCTATTTTAAGTAACACGCATAGAGCTTTTCTGTTTTTATTATATAGGTCTTTCCTATATATTTTGTTTTCGAATTCGTGATGAACTCAAAAAAGTTCAAAATTTCAAAAAATGCTCTTCAATCCCTCATTGATCATCTCAAAGCTGAAGGTTTCAAGACCATTGGACCAAAAGTGTCAAGAAACGCTATCGTGTATGATGAAATTGACAGTTTAGATGACTTTCCCATAGGTATCGGAGATGAACAGGAGGCGGGTAAATACAAACTAAAAAAAAACCCTTATCCAACTCTTTTTGGATTTGCCTCTTCTCCTCATAGCTGGAAACAGTTTCTATTCTTAGCTCAAGAAAAAATTTTTAGCTTCCGTAGCCCTTTGAACAACAACGAAGCGCCATCAATTGAGCCACCCATGTTTCAATCTACTCCTCTTGCTTTTATCGGGGTAAGATCTTGTGATCTCCATGCCCTATCCATTCAAAATCGAGTATTCCAGGAAGGACCCTACATTCACTCAGGCTACAAGGTTCGATCACAGCACCTTTTTATCCTGGCCGTAAATTGTACACATCCCTCCGCTACCTGTTTCTGTTCATCCATGGGGACAGGTCCAAAAGCCAAAAAAGGCTATGATCTCCTACTCACAGAAATTGTCGAATCAAATAAAGCCCCCTATTATGTTATTGAGCCAGGAACCGCTTGCGGTGAAGAACTCTTATCGCTGATTCAAAAAGAAAATGTTTCAGAAGAAGAACTCAACAAAGAACAACAAACCTTAAAAGAAGCTGAGCAGAAAATCACTCGACAACTGGATACCCATGGCATCAAAGAACTTCTCTACAACAACCTGAATCATCCCCGGTGGGAACAAACCGCTCTCCGCTGCCTTTCTTGTGCTAACTGCACGTTTGTTTGCCCCACCTGTTTTTGTTCAACCCTGATCGATATCCCTCGAAAAGCAAACGAAGTAGAAAGATGGATGGTATGGGATTCCTGTTTTAGCCTGGAATTTACTCATACCCCCTCGGGAAGCACAAGAAAAACAGTTCTTGCCCGATACAGACAATGGATGACTCACAAACTGGCCTCATGGATTGATCAATTCGGGACTTCAGGATGTGTGGGTTGTGGCCGTTGCATAACCTGGTGTCCTGTTGGAATCGATATCACAGAGGAAGCCGCTATTATTCGAAAAACATCTCCCATAGAAAAGCTATCTTAAGAAAAAATCATGAAATCCATAAAACTGCAGCTCTCTGAGCATCCTTTCCTAAGAGACATTAGAGAAGATTACATAGATACATTATCTGAGCTGGTTATGAACGTTTCCTATAAAGCTCAAAGTTATCTTTTCTTGGAAGGACAAAAAGCTGACCAATTTTTTCTGATCCAAAAAGGGCTTATCGCTCTGGAAAGTTATTTTCCAGATCGAGGTTTTCTCACCCTCCAAACCATAGGTGCGGGCCATGTCGTGGGATGGTCCTGGATATGTCCCCCTTTTCTTTGGCATTTTTCTGCTCGAGTCGTTGAACCCGTAGATGCCTTGGTCTTTGATGCAGTCCGACTCAATCAAACGATGGAGGCTAATCCTTCTTTGGGTTACGCGATAACAAAAAGAATTATTCCCTTGATACTCGATAGGCTACAAGCCACGCGGCTGCAATTTTTGGATATCTATGGACCACCCTCTTAATCCAGCACCTAGCCCTTTTGTTCCCCAATTGTTCATCGTTGAAGAAAAAAAGAAGGAATCTTCCTCTGTTTTTACTCTTTATCTTAGCTCGATAGAAAAAAAACCATTTTATTTTTCTCCTGGACAGTTCAACATGCTTTCGGCTATTGGGGGAGGAGAAGCCGCTATATCTATCGCAAGCGATCCCACAGACACCCTCCATCTCATCCATACCATCCGCATTGTGGGCAATGTCACCCAGGCGTTAAATAGGCTTCAACAAAAAGATTTTGTTTTCGTACGCGGCCCTTACGGCAAAGGTTGGCCAATAGAACAGGCTAAAGATAAAACTCTTGTCCTTGTAGCCGGAGGCATAGGATTACCCCCCTTGCTTCCCATAATACATAAGGCTAACAAAGAGAAGGAGTTTTTTAAAAAATTGATTCTCCTCTATGGGGCAAGAACAAAAGACGATCTTCTTTTCATTCCTTTTTTGGAGAAGATGGCCAATGAAAAAATCATCGATTTGCATATCACCATTGACCGGCCTAGCCGCGACTGGAAAGGACACGTCGGCACGGTAACCACTCTTGTCTCCAACCTAACTATTGATCCCCAACAGACTGTAGTGTTTTGTTGCGGACCTGAAATTATGATGCGGTTTACCGCAAGAGAGTTTGAACGCCGAGAAGTTCCTAAAGATAACATTTTTTGTTCCTTAGAACGAAATATGAAATGTGCTATTGGCATTTGTGGACATTGTCAGCTTTGGGGTTATTTTCTATGTAAGGATGGCCCTGTTTTCCCTTATGGAAGAATCCAGGAATTGTTAACTATTGAAGAGCTCTAGGGGTTTATGACTAAAATTGCCATCTGGAAATTTACTTCTTGTGATGGATGCCAACTTAGCTTGTTAGACCTCGAAGAAGATCTTCTGGAAATAGCCAAGCATTTTGAGATCTCCTATTTTCTCGAAGCAAGCAGCAAAAGGGCTGATCCACCTTACGACATTTCACTCGTCGAAGGATCAATCACTACGGAAGAGGCAAAACGCAAAATTATGGATATACGCGCCCAGTCCAAATATCTCGTTACTATTGGAGCTTGTGCTACTGCAGGAGGCATACAAGCTTTAAGAAACTTTGCTTCCCTTCAAAGTTTCAAGCAAAGGGTATATCCACGTCCCGAAGTCATAGATGTTCTGCCTACCTCTCTGCCCATATCCCACTATGTCCGGGTTGATTATGAACTTCAAGGTTGTCCAATCAACAAATTGCAGCTGCTTCAGCTTCTTTATTCTTATAGCCGTGATCTCCGACCTTCCTTTTCTAGTGGAAGTGTGTGCATGGAATGTAAAAGAAGGGCCATTCCTTGTGTAATGGTAGCCAGCAAAACTCTCTGTCTTGGTCCCGTCACTCATGGAGGCTGTGGTGCAATCTGCCCGAGCTTTGGCAGAGGCTGTTACGGCTGTTACGGCCCAAAAGAAACACCCAATAGTGCTTCTCTTTGCCAGTGGGCAAAGGATGAGTTGGATTTCGATCCCCTGGCCTTAGACCATGCCTTCAAGAAGTTCTACTGTATTGCCGAAGGATTTAAACTTTCTCATGAAAGCTGAAAGTAAGCAACCTGTCCACCTTTCGGTTTCAGCCCTATCACGCGTTGAAGGCGAAGGAGGGCTTTGGATTAAAATAGAAAATGGGAAAGTCTTAAGAACCGAGCTGCGTATATTCGAAGCTCCCCGCTTTTTTGAATCTTTTTTAATAGGCAGACATTTTTACGAGCCACCTGATATTACTGCTAGAATTTGTGGCATATGTCCTGTAGCCTACCAGATCAGTTCAACCGCCGCGATCGAAAATAGCGTTGGGCTTACTGTCCCTGAATGTATTTGGCAATTGCGCCGGCTCCTTTATTGTGGAGAATGGATAGAAAGTCATGGTTTACATGTTTTCTTTCTCCATGCTCCCGGATTTTTAGGCTATCCAAGCCTAATGGATATGGCTAAAGACTATCCTAAAGAAGTGAGCTGGGGCTTGCAGATTAAAAAAGCGGGCAACGCTCTTATACGAGCAATCGCTGGCCGAGAGATCCATCCTATTAATGTGCGTGTGGGCGGTTTTTATCATGTTCCTGAAAAAAAAGAGCTTGAGAGTCTTTTGGATTCCCTAAAAAAGGGATTAGACTATAGTCTTCAAGCCATAAAATGGATCGGCTCTGTCTGTTCATTTCCTTCATTCAAAAAAGAGTATACATTTGTTGCTTTAAAGAATGATAGCTGCTATCCCATAGAAAGAGGGAGACTTTATTGTGGAGAACAGGCTCTAGCCCTTGAAGAGTTTGAGAGCTATTTTACTGAAGAACAAACCGATTATTCCCATGCTCTCAGATGGTTGGATAGCCACGCAAAACCTTGTGTTGCTGGTCCTCTTGCACGTTTCAATTTAAATTATCATCCCTTGCCGACTTTTATAAAGGATATCCTCAAAGAAACTCCTTTAGAATATCCCTGTATGAATCCTTTCCAATCCATACTTGTAAGACTTGTAGAAATCGCTTATGCATTTGATGAAGCAATAAAATTGATTGATAAATATGAACCTCCTGAACCATGTTATCTCCCTTTAGAACCTTGCGCTGCTGTAGGCTATGGTATAAGTGAAGCCCCCCGTGGCCTGCTTTATCACCGTTATCTTATGGATGACAAAGGACTTATAAGAGGGGCCAAAATCGTCCCTCCTACCTGTTTTAACTTGGCCTCTGCTGAAGAAGACATAAAAAATTGGATTGAGTCTCACCTAAACGACACGGCCGAAAAGTTAACAGCTGATTGTGAACAGCTTGTTAGAAACTATGATCCGTGTATTTCCTGTGCGACCCATTTTCTTAAATTAAAATTTTTGTAGAAAGTAGACTGGTTACCAAGTTTACAAAGGCTGGTTTAAAAGGGAAGCAATTTGTAATTTGCGTAGCATAGAGCGTTTTTTCCTTTGATGGGCTTCCATTCTTTTTAATATGTCAACCAGCGATTTTACGGCTTCAACAATATAAGATCCTTTATTGAGCATAACACATTCTGAACGCTGAGCCATTGCGGCATCAGTCACTTCAGCCCTGGAAGGAATACCTGTTTTGGCTAAAGATTCCAAAACCTGTGTTGCCCAAATTACAGGGATATGTGCAGCTTCCGCTATCCAGAGTATCTCTTCTTGAACTTCAGCAAGCCGTTCATAGCCGCATTCAACAGCCAGATCTCCTCGGGCGATCATGACCCCAATTGACCTGTATTTCATCGCTTTAAGTAGAATTAAAGGGAGGTTCTCAAAGCCTTTTCGGGTTTCTATTTTTAAAACTATCCCTAGCTCCGAAATTGATTCTTTGCTCAAAGCCTGATCAAGATCGTCAATATCTGAAGGCAATCTTAAAAATGAGATTCCCACTGCATCCGCATGTTTCACTACAAAAGAAAGGCTGCGGATATCCTGTTCTGTCAATGCTGAAATCTTTAGATCAGAGAAGGGTAAATTAATTCCCCTATCCACTCGCAGTTTATAGCCATTTGGCTGAACATGAGTGATTTCGACAAGAATACCTCGAGAGTCACTGTGTATAACCTTTCCTCCAACTTTTCCATCATCAAACCAGATTTGCTCTTCGGCTTTAATATCTGCAAGTATTTGAGGATGAGAAATCCTTAGAAAACCAACGACCTCTTCTTTGTGATTGAACAGACCGTTGTCTTTGCAAATCCACAACCGATCCTTGTTCCTAACCAATAGAAAGGGTTGTTGAGGAGATAAACTTTTAAGTACAGCTGCTCTTTGAGGTTGTTCAGGAGAATGGGGCAGATGAACAAAAACAATCCCTTCTTTCAGATAAGCGGTCTCGATTGAATGAGCAAGCCATCCTTTTTCTATCTGCTGATCGATTTTTAAGGTTCTCCCTTTGCCCCTTGCATCAAAAAATCTTATCGTGTCTCCCTCTTTGAGAACTTCAACCCACTCCCTTGGAAATCTCAAAAAGCTATTGGCTTTAATGGGGGGATCCGTTCTTTGTTCTTCACTACCGATCCAAACCCAACCCGGATCAACTATCTTTCCTAAGAGATCTCGTTTAGGCCTAATGGCACATGCCTTAATGGCGGGATCTAGAGATACAATACGCAGCTTAGGCCCAGGTAGATCCATTAAAATCTTGCAACTATAGCCTAATTGAGAAGAAGCCTTGCGGCTATTTTCTATCATCTTCGACCATACTTCTGGGTTGTCATGTCCACAGTTGATACGCACGACGTTCATTCCAGCTCGAAGGAGCTCTTCAATCAGCTTGGGGTTTTCAGCCGCTTCAGTCGGTAAAGTAACCATGATACTGCATGGAGAGCCGAGATGAGATTCCCCTAAAAGTCTTTGTTTATTGCGCACAAGCAGTGCCGCCCCTTCCTGTCGTGAAAGAGGATAAGGCCGGCTTGGGACTTCTTGTCCAAGAGCTTCAAGTACTTTCTCAAGGCTCCATAACACACACGACTCGGACCGACCCAGCGAAGATATTCCCCAATCGGAGAGTGCATCTTGGATTTGCCTCAGATCGTAACGACGAAGAACCAGGTAATGAATGAGGTTCGATGCACTCAACCGGTTATCAGGATGGGCAGAATCGATAAGGCTATGGTAAGTTTGTTCAGCCTGAAGGGCCTCTTTATAAATACTGAACAATAATTTGGTCAGTTCTGTTCTGCTCATCTTTATTAATTTAATCCAAAGAAAGCTTGGGCTATACTGCCAATTTCTTCTTTCTTTTGTATCCAACGACCTTTTTTGCCTGATCAAAAAGCTACTTGACACAGCCTTCCCTTTATTCTTTCACTGATCTATTTCTTCAAGAATCTGACCCTTAATGAATATCCCAATATTATCGTTGGGTTTAGCCCAAAGCTCCCCCAAGTTTTTTTCGCAACGAGGATAAGAAGTTATCCTTAGAGTAGGGATGGAGTGAACAAAAGAATATCACTCTTTTTTTTTGAAAATAGACCTTGGGCTTAAGCTTTAGACTTCACTATGAATATTCAAACAAATGTTCTAGGCGTCTCAAGGAGATGTCTAAGATAATTGGCATAAGAAGAATTACCCATTTTTTTAATCTGGGATTGGAGCTGTTCTTCACCTATCCAGCCTTTATGATAAGCGATTTCTTCTAAACAGCCAATCTTAAGCCCCTGTCTCTGCTCTATGGTTTTGACAAATAGGGATGCATCGTAAAGGAGATCATGCGTTCCCGTATCAAGCCATGCGATACCTCGACCCAACAACTCTACATCCAGGCTACCTTCTTCCCAATATTTCTTATTCAAATCGGTGATCTCTAACTCACCCCGGGCTGAAGGCTTGAGTTGATGAGCAAAAGAAGGAGCCCTACCGTCATAAAAATAAATTCCAGGAATGGCATAGGAAGATTTGGGCTTAAGGGGTTTTTCTTCGATAGATATAACCCTCATCGACCGATCAAACTCAACCACTCCATAAGCAGAAGGATTGGAAACATGATAACCAAAAATGGTGGCTCCCTGCTTTTTTTGGGTCGCTTTGTTTAAAGTTGCACTCAAGCTATGCCCATAGAGCAAATTATCTCCAAGAATCAGGCATGAAGGCCTGCCCTGGACAAACTTTTCCCCTATTTTGTAGGCTTCAGCCAGTCCTCGTGGATAAGGTTGTACAGCATAACTGATAAAAAGTCCAAATTGAGAGCCATCACCTAACAGTCTTTCGAACAAACCAATATCATGAGGAGTAGAAATTAATAGGATTTCCCTGATGTTAGCCAACATCAAAACCGACAGTGGATAATAGATCATCGGTTTGTCATGAATGGGAAGAAGCTGTTTGCTTAAAGCGATTGTCACTGGATAAAGCCTGCTACCCGTTCCTCCAGCAAGCACTATTCCACATCTTTCCATATGTTCCTGCTCTAAGAAGTAATTTTGGCTTTTCGATATAACCCCTGCCTTTTTAAGGCATATCCCTTTTCCATGACAGATCTTATCCAATCCTTGTGCTCAACATACCAAAAAATGGTTTTCTCTAATCCTTTCTCTAATTCCATTTGTGCTTCCCAACCTAATTCTTTTTTCATCTTAGATACATCCAGGGCATATCTTAAATCATGTCCTGGCCTATCGGCTACAAACCGTATCAACTCCGAGTAACTCTTTCCCGTAAGCCTGGGGAAAAAAATATCTAATAGAGAGCAAATTTTTCGAACCAGTTCAATGTTCGAAATTCCACTCCCTTTGCCTATATGATAAACTTCTCCCTGTTTACCCCAACACAAAACCCTCCATATCCCCGCACAATGATCTTCAACATAAATCCAATCTCGTATATTTAAACCTAGACCATAGACGGGCAACTCTTTTCCTTCTAAAGCATTACAGATCATATGCGGAATCATTTTTTCAGGATGCTGCCTTGGGCCATAATTATTAGAACTATGGGTAATCATAGCCGGCAATCCATAAGTCTTGTAGTAAGCCCATACAAAATGATCTGAAGCAGCTTTTGAAGCTGAATAAGGACTTGAAGGGGCATACAGCCCTCCTTCTTTTGCAGGAGATGCATCCATAGGTATGGACCCATACACTTCATCGGTAGAAATATGCAAAAATCGAAACTTTTCTTTATCTTTATGAGCAAGGGAAGAAAAGTAATGAAAAGAGGATTCCAACAATTTAAAGGTCCCCACTACGTTTGATTGCACAAAGATCGCTGGATCATCTATCGAGCGGTCAACATGAGATTCAGCAGCAAAATGAATAACCGCATCGATCTTTTCATCAAAAAGAAGTTGCGTTATAAGCTCTTGATTACAGATATCTGCTTGAATAAAGCAGAAATTTTCTTTCTCCATCAATTCTGAAATATTTTCTATCGATCCCGAGTAGCCCAGCTTATCGATAACAATTATTTTCTCAATCTGAGAAGAAGGCTCATGCGCATAGCAATAATGACAAAAATTAGAACCAATAAAACCTGCTCCACCCGTTACAAGAATCTTCATGAACCAAGAGTATTGCCTAGTTTATAATTTTTTAGAACTTAGCGTAAAGTTATAAACCACACCGATTTTTTTGTAAAGTTTTCCATTGGTTTATCCCTCAGTCCAAATCCAACTTCATTCTAACGGTGCCTGACACAACATAGATGGGACAAGGTTTAAGAACAGATTACTAAAAAAAAGGGTCACTCAGGGCAACGGGATTAACGAATAAAATAGTGTTTTATTTTGTTTTACCCCAACCCTGGAGAATCCCTGCTGCATATTTTGCCAATAGATCGAATTCAAGGTTAACCCTGTCGCCCGGTTTTTTCTTTTTTAAATTGGTATGAGTAAAAGTAAAAGGAGTAATGTACACACAAAAATTTCCAGCCGTTACACTCCCGACTGTCAAACTAATCCCATCAACGGCAATCGAGCCTTTTGGAACTATAAGATGTTGTGCAAAGAAAGGATAATTTATCCAAAACTCTTTTTCTTCACCCCAATCTTTTATGGTATATATGGTTTCCTTGCAATCAACGTGACCCGTAACAAAATGGCCTCCAATCCGATCGTTGTATCTTAAGGGAAGCTCGAGATTAACTTCCTCTCCTCTCTTTAGTTCTCCCAAAGTCGTAGCCCGAAGAGTTTCCTCAAGGACATAAAACCGAGCTTTTCTTCCCTCAATTTCAAAAACAGTCAAACAGCAACCATTGACCGCAAGACTCATTCCTTTTTTCAATTCAGGGGCAAGTCCTCCTACATCCAAGGTTAACACTTTATCACTACCCTCAGGTAATGTTTCAACCCATCCCACCGATTCAATAATGCCTGTAAACATATTTAGCTTTTATGAACATCTATCATTATCTTTTTAATCTTGGGATTACCTTCAGCGCAGATTCCACCCTCCACTGACAATCAGATGGCTTCCAGAGACATAGTCCTGTTTTTCATCTAAAAAAAACTTAACCCCATTCCATATATCTTCGAAGGTACCGAAACGACCTGCTGGCATTTTACTGACGGGAGGCAGTCCCTGGCTGTTTTCAAGATAGCCTGGAGAAACCACATTGACGGTTATCCCGTAACGGGCGTTTTCCCGAGCAAAAGATTTTGTTAGTAGATAAACGCCGATTTTTCCTAAATGATAGCCTAAAGCCATCTCTCTACTGCCGATGCGATCACAACTCGAATCGCCAATGTTGACGATTCTCCCTTTGCCCGAAAGTCTTAAAAGAGGCAAAGAAGCAAGAGTTGTAAACAAAACGGAACTGGCTGTAGAGTTTATTCCCCTAAACCAATCCTTTTCTTTTGTATCCTCAAGAAGGACAGGATCATAAACACCCGAGTTGTTAATGAGAGCATCGAGCCGACCAAAAACAGATTTGATCTTATCCACGACAGCGATCGCTTCGGCCTGCCGCGAAAGATCAGCTTGCACCCTCAAGACTTTTCTTTCTTTTGCCAATAATTCCTGTTCTAAAGAAATTGCCTCTTTTTCACTCCTATAGTAATGGATAGCAACCGCCCAATTTTCATCACTTAGTTTTCGACACAAATAGGCTCCTAAACCCTTTGCCCCTCCAGTAACCAATATCACTTTCTGCTGCTCTGCCATTATTCTATCCGTTCTCTTTAGGGATTAGCTCAAAATTTTCCCTGTTGTAAATTATTTCTACTTTATTCATCTTACTCTCATGATGTCTACACCGTATTTCCCCATAAAAGTTTTTCTTTCCCATTCCTTATCGGAATGGGAACAAAGAAAATATAACTGCCTAGCTCAAGGAGAAATCGATCCCATATTTCATTATACCACTGCAGCGCAATCTCATCTTTGGAAACAACTTTTTGAACTCTATTCACCATTTTCAAGAGAAAACGGAAGAGAATTTTACAAAAATTGCTTTAAAGAAATATCTCAGACAATTCCTTCATCTTTTCCCTACGAAATTGTCAGTCTTGGATGCGGCAGTGGAGAAAAAGACCATCTGCTGCTTAAAGAACTTATGCCTTCGTCTGTAGATCTTTGGTGGACAGCTATAGACACTAGCCTGCAACTCCTTTTGGAAGCCTGTATCCACTGCCCTTTAAACATAGAAAAAATCAACCCCATTTTATCGGATATCCTCTGGGAAGATACCTTAAAAGTCTTAAAAATAACAAACTCACAAAAAAGGATTTTTACCCTTTTTGGCGTTCTTCCCAATATTGATCCCTTTGTCCTTTTTAAAAGTTTAGAAACTGTTTTGTCTAAAGAGGATTTTTTGATTTTAAATGCGCATCTGGCACCCGTTAAATCTGAATCTCAACAAGATTATATCGAAGGCATAGAGTCGATCCTCTATCAGTATGATAATAAAGAAACTCGGTTGTGGCTGACCGAAGTTCTTCGAGATTGGGGAATCGAGAACAAGACTGAATTATTCAACATTTCCTTCAGCATGCATAAGAATTTTTTTCGCATTGAAGCAACAGTTTATTGGAAAGAAAATGGACGGCTTGTTCTCGGACAGGGCAAAGAACTGAAAATGGTCAAAGGAAGTCCCCTGCGTTTATTTTTCAGCTACCGGTTTACACCCGAAAGACTTGAAGAATTTTTTTCCCATTGGTCATTTAGAGTCATTAACCGCTGGCTATTCTCCAATAAAGAAGAAGGGATATGGCTTTTGCAACGGATATAGACGCCAAGGGGATCAATTTTCCGTTTCTAATTGAATTTTCTTTTTATTGATGAAAACCCAAACCCCTTTTTTAAAAGTTCTGGATTTCTTTTCCAAAGACCAAGGATTTATCCCTGGAAAAGAAAGATCATAATAAATTTTGATGAAAGAAGAAAACCGGGGAAAATTCTTTTTTCTATTCAAAAGATGTTCAATTAAGAGATCACAAGGCAGGTTTTCTAGATGAGATAAGGACGGGAGAGAATAAGAAAGGATAAGAATTTTCTTGTTTTCGTTATTTACAAGGCAATAAAACTGTCCATCTTTATTTCCTTTAAAAGCAATATCCAAGTTGTTATCGTCTTTCCAGTTTAGTTCTCTATTGGCTTCAATGAGGTTTTCTCCTAATCGCCATTGCCCTTGCTGAAAAGCAAGATAGGGGCAATGAGGGGGTATGAAAAGATCTTTCTGCAGAATAGCAAGCAGATGTTCGTTTTCTGCCGACTCTAATGTATCCAGGATCCAATAACTGTTTTGGTTTTTTACAACGATAAGATGACCGGAATCAGCTTGGGCAATGTAAATCCAAGGATCGAAAGGATGCCTAAGTATTTTCATATCCGGTACGGCAATGATACCGCTTGGAATTTTTGCCGAAAAATCGATGAAAACAATCAGAGCCCAAAGAAAAAACCGATTAATAGTGTTGAAAAAAACCGCTATGGAACAAGAAAAGAACCCTCCAATGGCCGATATTGAGCCAAGAAAAACAATGATTTCAGCTATCGGAACAGCAATAATGTTGTTGAAAATCCCTATCCAGCAAAGTGAATGAAAGAAGAAAAATTCGCAGGGTAATGCCCCAAGCCATGCTGCAAGCGAAGTTGAAAAAAGAATAGCTCCTATTTTTCCCATCTTATCCGTTACACGCTTCCTTACAGGAGCTAGGGATTGAGGAATATAGGGGTCGAGCCTGAATGGATAATATAAAAGATTAAACAGGGGCTTAGAAAGAAGAAGAAGAGATAAAACTACCGCATAAGAAAGTTCCAAGCTTATATCCATGACTGAAAGTGGATCATAAATCAAAAAAGCGAATAAACTTACTGACCAACCATTAAGGCCAGAGACTTTCCTTTTCAGGGCCCATCCTACAGTGCAGTAAATGCAAGCGATGCTAGCTCGGACTACACTGGCTCCATTGCCTGAAACAGCGCTGAAAATCAAAAGCAAGGGAATAAAAAGAAATGCATATTCCCACCGATTCTTTCCTATCCCCTGTAACAAAAACATTCCCATGCAAAGCAAAATCCCTACATTTTGACCGCTTACAGCAAAAAGATGATAAGCTCCAGCCTGTTTGAAAGCTTCAGCTTCTTTCTGGTCAAGTCCAGCTACATCCCCATAAATCATTCCGCAAAGCAGGGAAGAAAGTTTTTCTTCGGGAATACCCACCGTAAGATTCTCTTTAATCTTTCTTCTCACTGCCTCTATGAGCAGCCCTTCTGTACGATCTCTTTGAGGTATTGGAGTAAGAAAAGCCCCTTCTGAGAGCAGTTCAAACATAAGCCTTTTCGATAGGGTTAGTTTATAATAATCGATCTCTGCTGGATTTCTTTTCCTTGAAGGCAAAACGATTTTAGCCCTAAGTTCTATCGCTTGTCCCAAATAGAGTTCCCTATGAAGGTCAACGATCCGGCAGGATATTTTCTCTTTAAAAGGGACCTGTTTTTCTCCCATCCTAATCGCCTGGAGTTTGAGATGGAAAAAATGAGTATTATTCTTTTTTTGAGGAAAATTATCTATAATTCCTTGATAAAGAGGCTCTTTGAGTGTTTTGAGCATTTTATACTCTTTTATCCTTTGCATATTAAGCCAGAACCATTGGATTTTAGAGTGTAATAACCCAACAAAAAAAAGGCTTACCAGCAACAAAGGATATTGCCACTGTGATTTTTGCAGCTTAGTCCATAAGGCAAAGCTCAAAAACAAACAGCCCAAGGCGGTCATGCCTTTAAGCCAACCTTGGACTCCCCCATAACAACCAGCGGCAAAGACAACCACAGGGACCAATAAGGGAACTTTTTCTCTCTCCCTTTCTACATTTTCCACGCATTTTTTAGCAAAACACATGAATCTCGGCCTTTATTAATGAAGTAAGCCGAAAAGAGGGAGATCAGACTTTATTTTTTATGTTTTTTGCCCCAAAACCAAAACTGCGGCTTTTGCACACCCTGCATTTTCCTTAATTGGCAGCGTTCATTATACAGTTCGATAGTATGATGGGTCGGCCATGAAGGACCAAGGATCTTTTTTAATTCAATCAAGAAATTTTGTTCATTACTAGAGGATACAATCAGTTTTTCAAGCAGAGAGGAATCAATGCAGAGAAGTTCAAGTAGGGCTTTATCCCAATCATCTTGGATATATTCTGTTGGAGGCAACATTCCAGCATAAATCGCTTTTATTTTATCATACAACCGGGCTAAATAACAGATTGAACCTAATTTTTCCAAGTGATCTCTTAACTCCAGCTGCGGTGAATAACTTATTGGATATTTCAACTCTTTCCATCCCTTCCACCCTTTTTCCATCCAATAAGCCTGACTATAACCCATTTCTCCAAGGCTATAGGTGGCAAGCATCGACAGTTGGCCATCACCGCAATAACAAATCAGAGGAAAATCGGTTTGCTGAATGACATTTTCGATTTCCCACTCAATTTTGGCTCTTTCAATGGACAGCGCTCCAGGAATATGACCCCTAAACCATTCTTCTTTTTCTCTGACATCGATGACAATGGCTCGATTGTTCTGTATTCTTGCATAAGTTTCCTGGATAGTGATGCTTTTTAGCTTTTTTTTTATTTTTTCTAAGTAGTTCTGGAGTAGGAGATGAGATGAGACTGTATTCATTGAAGTCCCTTAAGGGAAAAGAACCCTTTTATTTTCTATTCTATGATTTTTGTATTCCGATAACAATGCTATCCTTAATAACGTTATGACTTCTTTTATAAGGTCTCATTTCTTGCGGCTTTTATTCTTTTAGACCACACCATAATCACCGCAACATCTGTAGGATTGACTCCGGGTATTCTTGCAGCTTGTCCAAAAGTTAAGGGTTTAATCTTCAGGAGTTTTTCTCTGGCCTCCTGCTTTAACCCTGGAATTTTTTCGTAATCTATATTTTCAGGAATCAAGGAGTCTTCAAGTTTTTGACGTTTCAAAATCAACTCCCTTTCCCGTGCTATATAGCCCGCATATTTTATCTCACATTCGATATGCAAGGCCACCTCTTTCGGAACATTTTGAAATTCCTGGGGAAGATCATTCCAGCTACATTCGGGCCTTTTTAGAATTTCTTCTAAAGTCATTCCATTGTGTCGATACTTCCTTATTTTCTGAAAGGTTTCTTCTATCATCCTCTTTTTTTCTTGAACACGAAGTAACCTGGACTTGGGAACTAGTCCCATTTCATATCCTATTTCTGTAAGTCTCAAATCGGCATTGTCTTGGCGAAGCAAAAGCCTATGTTCAGCCCTGGAAGTAAATATTCTATAAGGTTCTCTTATGGGTTTTGTCGTTAAATCATCAATAAGGACTCCTATATAGGCTTGGTCCCTGCCCAACACGAGAGGAGGCTCATTTTGGATTTTTCTTGCGGCATTGATTCCGGCCATTATACCCTGTGAGGCGGCCTCTTCATAGCCTGTTGTTCCATTAATCTGCCCAGCGAAAAACAGCCCTTCAATAGCTTTTGTTTCCATCGTCGGGTATATCTGGGTTGCCGGGCAGTAATCATATTCAACTGCATATCCTGGCCTAATAATCTGGCAGTGCTCAAGTCCTTCAATGGTATGTATAAACCGATCTTGAACCTCAAAAGGCAAGCTTGTTGAACAACCATTGACATAATATTCTTCGGTGTGTTTACCTTCTGGCTCTAGAAAAATCTGGTGTCGCTCTTTATCTGCAAACCGAACAATTTTATCCTCTATCGAAGGACAATACCTTGGCCCAATTCCCTGGATCTCTCCGCAGTAGAGAGGTGATTTATGCAAATTTTCTTTTATTATCTCATGAGTCCTGGCATTTGTATAAGTAATAGCACAAGATAATTGTTCCACGTGGAACATTCCCCCTTTCCATCGATTAAGCGAATACATGCCTTCTTCATCCATGTCGATATCAGCTAAAGCAAAAGAAAAATGTGGGGGAGGATTGTCTCCGGGTTGAATGGTGCACTTGGAAAAATCGATCGATTTCCCGTTTACTCGAGGAGGAGTTCCAGTTTTAAGCCGACCCAGTTCAAAACCATATTTTCTTAAAACATCCGAGAGACTACTTGAAGACTCCCCCATTCTCCCTCCCGTTTTTTTATTCATGCCTACATGGAGCAAGCCTCTTAAAAATGTTCCCGTTGTAATAATGACTGCAGCCGCATAGATGACAATACCCAACTCAGTAACAATCCCTTTTATTGTATTTTCCTTGATTATAAGATCAGCAACGGAGGCCTGGAAAAGATCTAGCCGAGCTGCTCTTTCACATACCGCTTTGAGTCTAAACTGATAGGCTTTCTTGTCGCACTGGGCTCGAGGTGCTTGAACGCTATAGCCTTTTCTCATGTTGAGCATGCGAAACTGTATCCCTGTCAAATCCGTATTAATACCCATCTCACCTCCTAAAGCATCAATTTCTCTAACAAGATGACCTTTGCCAATACCTCCAATAGAAGGGTTACAGGACATCTGTCCTATGGTATCGAGGTTCATGGTGAGCAATAGTGTCTGGCAACCCATGCGAGAAGAGGCTAATGCAGCTTCTATTCCCGCATGTCCCGCCCCAACCACAATTACATCGTATTTCTTAGAGTATTCCATTTTTTTAAACTATCCCTACAACAACAATCTAAAGGTTTTATCCTTTTCTGATTTGTTCCATCTCTGCTTCAACGGCATTCTTAAATATAACTAATAAATTTTATTCTTTGATTATTTTATTAACCAATAGCTTGATTTTAAACCTACCACAGAACAGGGCAGATCTAGGCCAATCTAGCTCTTAATATGTTATATCTTTCCTCATTCAGACAACTCAGCTAATTGTACAGCCTCTTTCACTGATTTATCCAATTAATATTACATAATGAAATGCATAATTTTTTATGCATGGATAAAAAGAGTTGTCTTATCCTCTTGATTACGAAAGATTTCTGGGAATCATTTTCTTCTCACTCGATCATATTGTTGAAAAATGATCTTAATGGTCTTCATCTTCGTTTTAATGTTTAATCTCTTCATACAGAACCCATTACTCTTTTGTATCAAAAAATTTAACCTTGTCTGAATTTTATCGACTTATAATAAATAAATATGGGCAAAAACATGAAAAAAAAGGCTGAGGATTCAACCCTCGATCCTATCCCTTCTCTTTTTAGTGGAGAAGCTGAAAAGGCCATACTTGGCCTTATGCTGACTAATCCAGAACTGGTCATCGATCAAGTCATAGAAAGGCTGACTACAGATGATTTTTATGTCCCCGCCCACCGTGTTCTTTTTGATGTCATAAAAGATTTACATTTTAGAAATATTGTTATCGACCTTACCACCGTTCATCAATATCTGGTAGACCACCATCTTGAAGAGAAGATTGGAGGGCCATCTCTGCTTGCCGATCTCATTGCTTCTTTTGCAACCCATCTTAATCTAGAAGCCTATATCAAGATCATTAAAGACAAAAGCATATTACGCAAGCTCCATAGTGCAGCACTGAATATTGTACAAAATATTTATGAACATTCCCACTCGGTTACCCAAGTCCTCGATCAAGCTGAAAAGCGCATTTTCGAAATCACTGACCTGACTATCAGCCGCTCTATGGTTAAGGCTGCAGCAGAGATGCAGAAAGCGATCGATCTTATTGAGTGCTTTCATAATCATAAAAGAAAAGGCAGATTGTTTGGAATTCCTACGGGTTTTCATCAACTCGACCAGATTACAACAGGTTGGCAGAATGGGGATATGATTGTTTTAGCTGCAAGACCCGGAGTAGGGAAAACGGCATTGGGTCTGACATTTGCTTGTAAAGCCCTAAAAGAAAGATATGACCAGGATAAGGATCTTTGGATTAAACCTGGCTATGCCGTTGGATTCTTTAGTTTAGAAATGACCGCTGTTCAAATCATGTTAAGGTTTTTAGCGTCGATTGGCAGTGAAAGCTTACAAAAAATACGTCGAGGCGAACTTGAAGCTTCCAGTTTGGAAAAATTAAAAAGACTTGCTGAGGATGCCAAGGATTGGCCTTTTTATATCGATGATTCGAGTGATTTGACTATTCATCAGCTGCGTGCCAAAGCCCGAAGAATGAAAAACCAGTTTGGTATTGATTTAATCATCATCGATTATCTCCAACTTTTACATTCCGACTCTGAACAAGCAAAAGAAAATAGGCAGGTAGAAATTTCAGAAATATCACGGGGGATTAAAGCCCTAGCTAAGGAATTAAATATCCCCATCATCGTTTTGTCCCAGCTCAATAGAAGAATGGAAGAAGGAAAAAGCGAACCCGCTCTTCATCATTTAAGAGAGTCGGGTGCCATAGAACAGGATGCCGATGTTGTTCTTCTCCTTCACAAATTAGAAACAGAGCCGGGTGCAGATCTGTCAAAAATCCCTTACGTCATTCATGTAGCTAAACAAAGAAATGGGCCTACAGATAAAATCGACATTTTATTCAACTCCCCTTATACTCGATTTGATGATCCCTTAAAGCATGAAGCTGAAATGAGCTATGCCTAACAAAACCACTTTTTCTTTACAAAAATGATTCGATCGGACTTGTGGGCACAGCTAGCCTTGATATTTCATCGGTTCCAAATTCAAAAGCCATTCTTCCTGCCTCAATAGCCATTTTAAAGGCCTTAGCCATTTTACAAGGATCGTTGGCTATGGCTATAGCCGTATTGATAAGAACCCCATCCGCTCCCATCTCCATAGCCATAGCAGCATGAGATGGCTTACCGATTCCCGCATCAACGATCACTGGGACATTAGCCTGTTCAATGATAATCTCTATCTGCGCCTTTGTCTCTATGCCCCGCATTGAACCAATAGGAGATCCAAGAGGCATAACAGCCGCAGCGCCAGCTTCTTCAAGCCTTTTAGCAATTACCGGATCGGCATTAATATAAGGAAGAACAACAAAGTCATCTTTAACCAGCAGCTGGGTCGCTTTGAGTGTTTCCACTGGATCAGGAAGCAGATACCGAGGATCAGGATGGATTTCAAGCTTAATCCATTTGGGCAATCCTCCGTAGGCTGCAATCTTTGCAATCCGAACAGCTTCTTCGGCATCCATGGCTCCACTTGTATTGACGACCACAAGATATTTTTCTGTATCAATAAAAGAAAGTATATCTTCTTTTCTTTTATTTTCGCCTATCTCAACCCTCCTCAAAGAAACGGTTACGATTTGACAGCCACTGGCCTCAAGGGCCTGAGACATCTGCAAATATGAACCAAATTTACCAGTCCCAAGAAGGAGCCGAGATTGGAAAGATCTGCCCGCAATGACCAACTGCTCTTTTGTTGAAATCCCTTCCATGGCTTAATATGTCCTAAAATAGCTATTTTTTAAAGGTCAAAAGAAAAAGATAGCTTTTTATTCAACAAACTCCACCTGAATGTCCGGATCAACCATGCCTAGCATTTTTGCTTGAGCAATAAACTGCAAAATAGCTTCTTTACCCTCAGGGCCATAATCTATCGTTCGTTCGTTGACATACATGGCCACAAATTGATCAGTTAAGGCCGGCTCAATCCCCCGACTGTATTTTTGTGCATATTGAAGGGCTTCATTGCGGTTTTTCAAGGCCCATTCTATACTTTGTCTAACAATAGATTGAAGTTCTCTACATCTCTGAACACCTAGGGCACGCCGTATCGCATTGCCACCCAAGGGGAGGGGAAGGCCAGTAGTCTGTTTCCACCACCACCCCAAGTCTTCGCAAAGCTCTAAGCCTCTTTGCAAATAGGAAATTTGCCCTTCATGGATAACCAGTCCAATATCTGCAGATCCCATCTCCACAGCCATAAATACTTGATCAAAGGGACAAACCATAAGGTCTAAATTTTTTGGCCTCTTTCCTAAGTAAAGACATAGAGCAAGCAGTGCGCTGGTATGCAAACCAGGAATGGCTATTTTTTTTTGAGACATCTCTTTTTTTTCAAATTTGTGCTTGGCCACAAGCCTTGGTCCATAACCCTCGCCCATACTCGCCCCACAATTCATCAGCACATAGCGATCAGCCACTTTGCAGTAAGTATAAATGGACAAAGCGGTGAGATCTATTTTTTCATCCATGGCAAGATTGTTTAACGTTTCAATATCGCTGATCGTCTCTTTAAAGATATAGTTGCCTAGGGGTATTTTTTTTTGGGACAAAGCATAGAACATAAAGGCGTCATCCGCATCGGGAGAATGACCAAGAGTAATTTCGACAGAGTTCATGGCCAATGTTAGCATTATTCAAACTTGCATCAACAGTTAAAATTGCAATAAATATAAACATGGATCTTAAAACGGCTCTATTGAGTAGCGAAAAATTTGCTCAACATCGTCCTCCTTCTGGACATCCCGAATCGCCTGCGCGTATAACTGAAGTGCTTCCTAAGTTAAGAGAAGATTTCCTTGACTCAGTTTTGTGGATAGAGCCTACGACCGCTTCCGAAACGTGGATTGAACGGGTGCATACTCCCCAGTACGTGGAAAAAGTAAAAAAAACGCAGAAATGCCCCATGGTTCTACTCGATGGGGGAGATACCTTTGCTCATGGGCCTTCATATGAAGTTGCATTACTAGCTGTTGGAGCTGCTTTAACGGCCGTGGATAAAGTCATGTCCCACGAAATAAAAAATGCGTTTTGTTTGGTGCGGCCACCCGGTCATCACGCTTTGGCTAATGCTGCAATGGGTTTTTGTCTATTCAATACGGTGGCCATCGCTGCCCGCTATGCTCTTGAAAAACATGGATTAAAAAGAATTTTTATCATTGATTGGGATGTTCATCATGGCAATGGAACCCAAGACATTTTTTATGAAGATCCCCATGTATTTTATGTTAGCTTACATCAATTCCCTCACTATCCTGGAACAGGGAAAACTTCCGAGATAGGAAAAGGAGAAGGCGAAGGGTATACCCTTAACCTTTGTATGCCCAGGGGAGCATCAGATAAAGATTATGAAAAGGCTTTTTACGAAAAAATATTACCCGCCATTGATAGATTTAAACCCGAACTCATATTCATTTCTGCTGGCTTTGACGGCCACAAAGACGATCCCTTAGGAGAAATTTATTTAACAGAAAAGGGTTTCGAAACAATGACTCAATTGGTCAAAAATGCAGCCGAAAGACATTGCCAAGGCAAAATTATTTCTGTCTTAGAGGGAGGCTATAATACAGAAAGTCTTTACAGGTCCATAAAAAGTCATGTCAAAGTTCTTTCAAATTAGTGTTAATAGGTGGCGTAATAAAAAAAATTGTTTGTTTTATTAATGAAATGATCAGAACTGCTGATAAAAAGGACTCTATAAGGATATTCTACTTTCTACCCAAGCCTACGCCGCAGTACTTCACCTATAATCGGGCGGCGATTTAGGTGGTGGTGAAGCGGCGCTATCGTCCGTCAGGGCGATCAGTCCGGCATGTTTTGTCCCGCGATGTATTGTTTCAGGACTGCAAGCGGGGCGCCACCCACGGTGATGATGCAGTAGCTGCGGCTCCAGAAGACAGGCTTTTGACAATAGAACTTCCGCAGATGCTCGGAGAACTCCTTGCAGATCAGCCTGGAAGTGACGGTCTTGAGGTTGTTGACCAGAGCGGAGGGCGCGGTTTTTGGTGTCAGCTCCAACAGGATATGGACATGATAAAACACAGTGGTATAGTTGCTTCAATGGTTGTTTTTCCATAGCAACCTAATATCATTCAAGCCATGGTGCATCGTAAAGTTACCTATCGATTGTATCCCACCCTGCGCCAGATCAAGACGCTGGAGTGGTTGCGCTGGGTGCATTGCCTGCTGTGGAACACGGCGATGGATGAACGCCGCAGGGGCTGGATTCAGCAGCAAAAATCCCTGTCTTTCTTCGATCAGTGCAAAGCATTGACCGACTGGCTGGCCCAATCGCCCTTGCTTCGGTCGGTCAACGCCCAATCCGAACAGCTGACGTTAAAGCGCCTGGATCTAGCCTTCCGGCACTTCTTCGGCCGGGTGAAGAACGGTGAGAAGCCGGGGTTTCCCCGCTTCAAGCCGCTGCATTGTTTCGAAGGATGGGGTTACAAGACCCACGGAGATGGCTAGCGCTTGCTTGCCGGTCCTGGGATGAAACACGGCAAGTTGCGCCTCTCTGGCGTTGGCGAGCTGCGCATCCGAGGCAAGGCCCGGAGGGTTGACGCGCCCAAAACCTGCGAGATTCTGCACCGCCGCGGCACAGGGTACGCCTCGGTTACGGTGGAGTGCGAGCCCAAGAGATTACATGGGGAACGGATCGGTGGCCTGGATTGGGGTGTGGAAACGTTCGCCACACTGGCCACGCCGGAAGGGGTGGAGCGGATCGAAAATCCCCGGCATTTGCAGCGCTCTCTGGAACGAATCGGCGCCGTACAAAAACGCATCTGCCGCAAGGAGGAAGCCGCGAAAAAGGCCAGCGGCAAGATGAAAGGCTTTCCCCTCTCCAACCGTCTGAGGAAGAAATACGCCCTTTTGGGCAGGTTGCATGAAAAGGTGCCGCAGGCGGCATGCTCCATCAGATGCTCAGGTACAAAGCGCAAGAGGCTGGTGGCTGGGCGATGGAGGCGGATAGCCGCAAGCATAAGCCCAGCCAGCGCTGACAGCTGTGCGGCAGGCTGGAGAAAAAGCCCTTGTCGCAGCGCTGGCATGATTGTCCTTGTGGCGCATCTTGTTCAGGTGATGAGAATGCCGCCAAGCTGCTTTTGAGCTGGGTCATGAAACAGATTGGTGGCCGGGAACCGGCCAAGGCGTTGAGGGAGGTAAGACCGGCAAGCCTTCGAGGCAACCCGGCACTCCCGTAGAAGCGCGAAACTCACGCTATACCATCAGGTTGGCGGGAGTAGTTCATTTATCGAAAAGAGTAGAACTTTCTTCACCGCTCTTGGTAGCTGATTCTTTTTTATCAGTTTCACTATTATTCCCATCTTTTAAGCTTTCCAAATAAAGAGTTATAGCCAAGGCATCCTTATGGCTCATGCGATAGGGAGGCATGGGCGGCTTGGTATATCCCCCATTGGGTAACATGCCTGTTTCTAAGTACTGGACCATATCAGCCTCTTTCCATCCTTCCGGTAATCCTACAAGAGAGACAGCATGAGATGACCAATCTTTGTAAGAAAGTTGATTTACCCAGGCCAAAGTAGCTCCTTGAAGCCATTTATCCATAATGGGCCGATTTTGAGAGTCTTTTGGAGTATGACAATCTCCACAGAGAGCGACAGCTTCGACCAAATATTTTCCATGTTGAATCATTTCTCCTATTTTTGGGTTTGAGGAGGGTTTTAGCGCAGGAGGTTGAGATTGCAAAACTTCTTCTTTAGACAATGGAAAAATATTCAGTTCTTCCTCAACGGCCCATAAATGATTGAGAGATAAAAAAACAAATAAATAAAATGTGGATAAAAAAAACCTCAGCACGGTGAAATTAAAAAATATTTTTTAAACCTATAAAAACAAGCTTTTATTTGAGCTGAAGCAATTAAAAACCTTAAAAAGTTGAAAGCCGAATTCCATGGTTATCCGGTTTTAAAACAAGGATGTCTCCCTCAATAGCGAGTTTCGTAGATTGCTTTTTTAGAGCTTGAACTACCTCTGTAGGATCTCCATAGGTTATGGACATAAGGGTTGAGCCCGATCCACTCAAATAAAAGCCCAAAGCCCCAGCCCCTAAGGCAGCTTTTTTCAACTCTTCCCAGTATGGGATATATTTAAGCCGATAAGGTTCATGAAAATGATCAACAAATAAACCGGGAAGATCTTTATATTGTTTTTTGAAAAAACAGACCGCTATCATTGATGCTCGTTGAATGTTTTCAACAGCGTCTTTGAGTTTTACTTCTTCGGGCAATATCTTGCGGGAGAGTTGAGTGGAAATTTCAATCTGAGGTACAAAGGCTATGAAAAAAACTTTGGAGTCTATTCTACATCTAAAAGCTTTTTGAGGGCTACAAAGGATAAATCCTCCTTGAAAAGCAGGTCTTACATTATCTGGATGACCTTCAAGTTCGATGGCACAGTCCAAAATCTCATCGTTTTTTAAAGGAGAGTCTTCCAGGGCATTTATGCCCGCTAGCAGTCCCAACCTAATTGTGGCGCTGCTTCCAAGGCCTCGAGCTTGGGGGATTTGTGATTTGACAGACCATTTAATTAAAGGACAAGGTCTACTGGTTCTTTTTTCGAATTCCTTCAACGTTTCAACAACCATTGGATGATGCACAGAAGAATGAGCTTCGCTTGTTTTTTCAACCGTAATCACATTGTATAGCGAAAGAGCCGCACCGAAAGTATCGAAACCTGGCCCAAAATTGGTTGTCGTAGCGGGTATCTTTACACGACATCCTTTTATTACTTTTCGAGGAGGGATCGACATGGTCTTTTAGCGAAATGGGTGCGAAGAAGGCAAAAAAGCTTCCAGGGGTTTTATCGGCCATAACTTCACATAGAGGTATCCAAAAATGGCACCTGCTAGATGAGCGGTATGGGAAGATCCCGTATGGATATCAAAGACAAGACAAAGAGCCTCAAAAACAACAAATACAAGAACAATGACTTGAATAACGAGGAAAAAGGTAGGATTAAAGATAAATCGTTGAAAAGGAATATCTTGGTTAAGAGTTAGGCTCCTGATCCAAATTTCTTGGAGACAAAAAGCAAAAGCAAGAAGAAAAGAGAAAACCACCCCACTTGCTCCAATTAATCCTGGCTCATGCATAGGCCCTCCAAAAAAGAACCATCCCAGTCCTCCAGAAATGGCCCCCCCCACAAAAAGCAAGGCAAGTCTCAAATGTCCAAGGACTTTTTCTAGTTGATTGCCAAGGGAATAAATGATAATGGCATTGGTCAGAAGATGAGGAGGCTCCATTTCATCATGAAGGAAAGCATAAGTCAAGAACTCCCATAACCTTCCATGGAAGACGCCATCGGTGGTCAAAGCAAAAAAAGACCTAAACCAGGTGGAACCAAAAACAAACAAAAATGTGATCTGAATAAGATAAATAATAAAAAGAAAAGTGGTGAGAGCTTGGGTTACCCAAGGCAGAGTTTTTAAAAAATAGGGAGAAGACATGTCTTTAAACAAAATCCTCTTATCTTTTTTCATTACTGTTGGTTTATTTTGTTGAAAAACTTCTCTGGGCTTTAAGAATTTTCAAAAGATTTCCTTTTCTAAGTTGGTCGTTTTGAAAGCAAAAATCAACCCTATTTCCTTGCTTCTCTCTGTATAAAATATATTGAGGTTTTCAAACTATATTCATGGAAATATCTATAGCCTGGGCACTATGGGTAAGAAGCCCAAGGGAGATATAATCGACTCCGAGCCGACTTACAGCCAGTAGTTTTTCTCTATCTACTTTTCCAGATACCTCCACAGCAACTCGAGATGCTATAATGTTAAGTGCTGTCGTAATCTCATCTATGCTCATATTATCAAGCATAATGATGTCAGGGGATAGCTCACAAAATTGAGCAACTTCTTCAAGAGTTGACGCCTCAATTTCAACCTTCACAAAGGGCTTTTGATCTCTAACGGCTGCGATCCGGGTTTTCATCCATTGCAACCAATCATCTTTATGGCTTTTTTTCAGAAGGGCTATGTGGTTATCTTTAATAAGAATATGACCACTCAGAGAAAGCCTGTGGTTTGACCCACCTCCACAAATCACAGCATATTTCTGCAATAATCTCAATCCTGGCAACGTCTTGCGAGTATCCAAAATTTTCGTTTTTGTTCCTTCTAGAGCACGAACAAAATGGCTTGTCAGGGTAGCCACTCCACAAAGATGAGACAAGAAATTTAAAGCCACTCTTTCTCCCATAAGTATGCTTTGGGCATTCCCAGAGATTTCCATTATTGGAGTGTTTTTTTTGACTTCCTGCCCATCCTCAGCCAAAAAGAAGCATTCTACAGAGTGATCCAGCAAGCGAAAAACCATGCTAGCCAAAGAAAGTCCACAAACAATGGCATCCTGCTGGATAATAATTTGGGCTTTTGTTTTTAAATTCTGAGCAATGAACAGAGAAGAAGTAAGATCTGCTGTTCCGATATCTTCTTCTAAACAGCGTTGAACTATCTGTTTCAGAATCAATTCAGGAATAAAATAAAGGGGGGAGTTTTCTTTTTTCATTCTTATTTCGCCTTACTTTCCTTTAAAGGATAATCCAAAGCCAAAGATGATAATTTAGATAAATGACATTTTTTAAAATTTTTCCTATTTTAGTGTAAAGGCTAGAGCAGTCATCATAAAAGAAATCTTGATCCATAAAAATAAATATTAGGCATGGAAATAAGATGAAAAAAAAATAAAATTTTAAACTCTTTTTGATAAACTGTATTCTAATTCCAAATAATATGCTCTTTGGAAAAATAAAATCTATTCCGCTGCCTCAAGTCGCCAAAATGATTGGTGACAAAAGCGGAATTATCGAAATAACCACCCCAGAAAATGAACTGTATAAATTTTTCTTTTCAAAACGGCTGTTCTTGGGGGCTGAAAAACAAAATGTATTAATCGAAAACATTTTTACATTAAGATCTATACTCTCAGAACTTTCAGAAAAACATGAAAGCCGCTTTCTTTTTAAGGAAATATCGATCGAAAGTAAAATTAGTGGATTTTCTCTTACGCTTGACCAGTTTATTATCGCTTCCCTTCATCCTCTCAAAATCAAATACCAAAAGACTACTGCTGATTTTTATCCTGATCCAGATACCGTTTTTATTAACACCGGTACTGATACAAGCTGTATTGGATGTGATTTTTTATTATTCTGGATAGAAGCCCAGCCCTTTTTCTCAAGAGGAACAAGTGCAAAAGAATTATCAAAGTTCCTGTTTTTTTCTTTGGAAGATATTCTTTATTATACCTATACACTCAACCTTCTCGATATCATTAGACTAGCTGATAAAAAAAGGGTCTTTCAACTGCCTCTATTGAAAACTCCCCAAATTCAAAACGTGGAGAATAAAACGGAGCTTGCTCTTGTTTCTTCTTCAACCCCTATAGAAGAAAAGAGTTCTCCCTATCCTGTGCAAACAACAACCGAGTCCCAGGCAATTCAACTCTATCAAGTTGATAATCAACAAAAAAAAGGATTGCTTAGGCGCTTGATTTATGGTTTTAAGAACTTCTTTAGGAAAATGTATGAATGAGAACGTTATAAAAATTTTTGTGACAGGACCTTCTGGGGCAGGGAAAACAACCTTTATTCGTTCGATAAGTCAATCTGAAGTGATCTCCACAGATGTTCCTTGTACCGATATGGTTGGAAAGAAAGAAACGACTGTGGCAATGGATTACGGCACACTTGATCTTGATAGATACTCAATCCATCTTTTCGGTTCACCCGGGCAAGACAGATTCAACTTCACTTGGGATATTCTTAAGGAAGGAGCTTTAGGGATAGTCATTCTTGTGGGCGGTCATGATCCAAGCCAGCTTCCTTTATTAAAAAAAATACATGATAAATTTGTAACCGAATCGACTGTTCCCTATATCCTGGGTGTTACTCATCAGGACTTAAAAGAAGTGTGGACACCCGAAGAAATAGCCCTTTACCTCAATATAGATCCTTATCTGTGCGTTGGTATAAATGCGTTGGATGAAAATAGTGCGACAGATCTATTGGTACGTTTATTCGAAATCATTGAAAAAGGGATGGGTGAATAACTCTTATTTTTAGGTGAAATTTAGTTCTCTTTTAAAAGAGCTAAATAAAGAAGCAAAAAGAAGTTAAGGAAAAAGTTTTTTCAATTTTTCTTGATCTATGCTTAGAACAAAATTATGAACTTTTAATCTAAAATTATAAATTCAAAAAGGAGCATGTTAAAATGTCTATTTCTGAGGAACTCAATATTGTACTTGGAGGATTACGAAGCGCTGTTCCAGAGATTACCGCAGCCTTGATCGCTACCACAGATGGTTTACCCGTTGCTCACTCTCTTAGTTCAGGTGATCCCAATCGGCTTTCGGCCATGGCTGCAACAGCCTTAGGACTGGGGAAAAGAATATGTGAAACATTTGGAGGAGGTGAGTTCAAAGAAAATACTGTGTCAGGTTCAGAAGGACAAATGTTTATCTATTCTGCTGGGGGAAAAGCGGTTCTTGGTGTCATCACAAAAACAGGCGGTAATGTTGGGCTTATCCATCTTGAGTCAAGAGAAGCAGCCAATAAAATCGCTTTAATCTTAAGTCGAGGGATGTAAGGGAACAGAGATTTGTTCATTATTTTTACTTGACTTTCATATTGTCATCGATAAGAAAAAAACACTCATGACTTATTGGCTTATCGCTACTTTATCAGAAGGGAAAACTGAGCCACTCGTTCAACCGGCAGCAGAGACCCTTTTCTGGATAGGTTTTCTTCCCGTTACTAGTTCCATGATTCAAACATGGATAGTGATGGGAATAATGTTTTTGATTATTAGGCTTGGGACATTAAAGCTTTCGCTGATTCCGGGAGGTCTTCAAAATGCGATTGAAGCAGCGGTAGAGGGCTTAGAAAAACTCACCCGAGGCCTACTCGAACCGAAGGTAGCGGATTGGGCATTTCCCCTTGTAGCGACCTATTTTATTTTCATTGTTTTTTCCAACATTACTGATCTGCTTCCCGGTGTGGGCAGTATAGGCTTTGGGGAAAAAGATCTGGGAAGACATATTCCCCTGGCTATAAAGCATACTTCTGTTCCTCTTTTTAGACCTCCCACCTCCGATGCAAACATGACTACGGCCATGGCTTTGATATTCTTTATAATGAGTAGCTTTTGGGCCATTCGTTATCATCAAGGGTTTAAAGGGCTTTTTACGCATATTTTCGGGGTTAAAGGAGGGTTTAAAGGCTGGATAGTCATTCCTCTAACAGTTCTTTTTGCAGCTGTTGGTTTAATGGAAATTATATCCATCCTTATTCGACCCGTGGCCTTGGCCATGCGGTTGTATGGTAACATTTATGGTGGGGAAACTGTCCTGCACATGATGACGGGAATATTGTGGGGACTGCCCGCTGTGCCTTTCTATTTTTTTGAATTTATGGTCGCTATAATTCAGGCACTCATATTTACGTTGCTTTCTATTGTTTTTACCGGAACTCTCTGTTCCCATTTTGGGGAAGAAGAATCAAAAGAGGAATAATCTAGTTTTAAAAATATTTATTTTTTAGATTTATTAGAGATAGTTTTTCGTTGTTTTATTTTACGAAAAAGGGTAAGTGAGGGAAAATGCAATGGCTTGAATGGAATGCTGAGTAAGGGAGTATTTAATTTCTATTCTAAAAAATGCTTGTTTTCGTCAAGCGATAAAAAAATACTCATTTTATAAGCTTTTACTTATAAAATTTATAAACACATGAAACAACGGTTGTTTCATGTGTAAGCAAAAAAATAAACAATAAATATCATCCAAATGATTAAATAAATAAAAACAGGGAGAATAAAAATGTTGTTCTTAGCTCAAATGGTTTCTGGAAATGTAGCCATCGGTTTGGCTGCTTTAGGTGGTGCTGTTGGAGTAGGACTGGCTGCTTTGGGTGCAGCTGGAGCCATAGGGAGAAATCCGGGGGCATTTGGTCTTGTATTCACGACAGCTTTGCTAGGTATGGCCTTGTCAGAAGGATTGGCCATCTTGGTCTTCTTCGTTGTCGGAAAATAACCCTAAGGATATTATGGAAGACACCTTACACCAACTGGGCATTGAATGGAATAAACTCATTGCTCAAATCATAAATTTTGTTATTGTACTATGGGTTCTTAATCGCTTTGCCTTCAGACCCGTACTTAAGATTTTGGAAGAAAGGAGACAAAAAATTGCCGAAAGTCTCCAAAATGCTGAAAAGATAAAACAAGAACTGGCTGAAGCTGAAGAAGCCAGAAAAGAAATATTGCGTAAGGCAAATGAGCAAGCTTCCTTAATCGTTGCTGAAGCGCAAAAAGTGGCCACATTTCAAGGCGAAAAGAAAATTCAAGAAGCCGTTGAGGAGGCAAAAAGGATTCTACAAAAAGCAGAAGAGACAGCCAGGCTTGAAAGAGAAAAGGCAAAAGAAGAAATGCGCAGGGAAATATTAAAGCTTGTGGTTGATATAAGCTCTAAAGTTGTAGGAAAGACGCTTTCTTCCGATGATCAGGAACGGTTGAAAAACGAAGTATTAAGCAGATTGCCTCAAAGAGAGGTTTCAGATGCCTATTCTAGAAATTAATGCTTTTTGTTGGCAGAAAAAAGATCGATGAAAATTAGTAGAGAAGCTAAACGCCAAGCTAAAGTTCTTTTTAAGTTATGCCAAAAGAATGGCTCTATCGATACGATAAAACTTAAAGAAGTGATCAATAGGCTATTAGAGGAAAAGCCTAGGCGTTATTTAGAAGTTCTAGAGAGGCTCAGACAACTCGTTACCCATGAAGTCGCTAAAAATACCTATGTGGTTCAAAGTCCCATAGAGCTTCCAGATCAAGGTAAAACGGTTTTTGAAAAGCTTGAAAAAATCTTTGGCCCAGCTCTAGAAAAGAAATATCAGATCTGTCCGGAGCTGATCGGTGGGATTAGAATTCAGGTGGGTAGCGATGTATGGGATGGGTCAATAGCCTATAAACTTAAAAATCTCGAGGCAAGCTTAAATAAATAATTTCTTATTGAGCTAGATGGCAACCAACTATTGTTGAACAGGAGAATCTAATATGGACATTTCTCTTCTCCAAGAAATAGAAGAAAAAATATCTGAACTTAAACTTGAAATCGGCAAATCAAATGTAGGGGTTGTGAGGGAAATAGGCGATGGGGTTGTAAAGATCGAGGGCTTAAGTGATGTAGGCATGAACGAAGTGATAGAGTTTCCTCACCGGCTCGATGAATTTGGACAGCCTATAAGGGCTCTCTGCTTAAACCTCGAAGAAACCGAGGTGGGCGGAGTCATCCTGGGAGACTATTTACCCATTCGTGAGGGAGATGAAGTCAGAACGACAGGCAAACTTCTTCGTGTTCCCGTAGGTAAAGAGCTTTTAGGTCGGGTAATCAATCCTTTAGGACAAGCTCTTGATGGGAAAGGTCCTATATTAACGCAAAAGAGCTATCCGGTAGAAAAAATTGCCCCTGGTATTATAAAACGCAGAAGTGTCAATCAACCTGTGCAAACCGGTATTGTAGCCATCGATGCCATGATTCCCATCGGAAGGGGACAAAGAGAACTGATTATTGGGGACAGGTCGACAGGCAAAACAACAATCGCAATCGATACTATCATTAATCAGGCCCATCTGAACAGGGCTAATGAAAAGGATCCATCTTACAGACCTCTTTATTCCATCTATGTGGCTATAGGTCAGAAAAACGCCAACATTTCTAGGGTTATTGACACACTTGAAAAACATGGTGCGTTGGCTTATACCGTAGTTGTTGTGGGATCGGCCTCTGATCCCGTCACTTTGCAATACTTAGCTCCTTTTGCAGGAACAGCAATCGGGGAATGGTTTATGGATAATGGTATGGATGCTTTAATCGTATATGACGATTTATCAAAGCATGCCGCTGCTTATAGGCAAATTTCTCTGGTTTTAAAAAGACCCTCGGGTAGAGAGGCCTATCCAGGAGATATCTTTTATCTTCACTCCAGACTTCTTGAAAGATCGGCCAGGCTTAACGAAAAAAGTGGAGGAGGCAGTTTAACCGCATTGCCTATTATTGAAACTCAGGCAGGGGATGTTTCAGCCTACATTCCTACAAATGTTATCTCTATAACCGATGGACAGATATATTTAGAAACCGATCTTTTTTATCAAGGCATAAGACCAGCCATTAATGTTGGGCTTTCTGTTTCTCGCGTGGGTTCTTCAGCTCAACTCAAAGCTGTTAAACAGGTTGCTGGCAAAATAAAACTTGAACTTGCCCAGTTCAGGGAATTGGCTGCATTCGCCCAGTTTGCTACAGATCTTGATCCGGCAACAAAAGCTAAACTTGATCGTGGAAGTCGAATTGTGGAAATTTTCAAGCAACCCCAATATTCTCCTGTTCCAGTAGAAATACAAGTGGCGGTGCTATGGGCAGTCCAAAATGGATATTTTGATAAGATAGCCCTAGAAAAGGCAAAACAGGTTCAAACAAAACTTGTTGATTATCTCGAGAGTAGAGAGCCTACCATTCTTGAATCGATCAAATCTAAAAAGGCCTTGGACGACGATATTATTAAATCTCTTCGGCAAGCATTAGATAACTTTTTCCAAGGCCTTGTCGAATAAGGATTATTTCAATCATGGCTACAACTAGGGAAATCCGAAGACGTATCAGATCTATAAAAAATACTGCTCAGATCACCAAAGCGATGCAGATGGTCGCTGCATCGAAAATGCGTAAAGCCCAACAAAGAGCCATTGAAGGAAGACCCTATCACAGTCTTTTCCAGGAAATTGTTCATAGTCTAATTCCTCAAGCTGGCCAACTGATTCATCCTTTACTGCAAGCAAGAACGATACAAAAAGAAGCTGTATTTGTGATTGGAACAGATAAAGGTCTATGTGGTCCATTGAATACCAATCTTCTTCGTGAAATTATCAAACATCATAGTCCAAACCATGTGTATGTCAGCATGGGAAAGAAGGTCAGAAATTATCTGTCTACTCTAAAAGGGAGCAAAGGAGAAAATTTGCTTTGGGCTGATTTCGAACTCAAAGATAACCTTTCTTTCCGGGAGGCAAAAAGGATAGGTCAGTTTCTTATTGAAAAATATCTTAATAAAGAAATTGATGCCATTTCAATCGCCTATTCTCATTTTGTCAACCCACTCATTCAAAAGCCTATTTATCGACGCATTGCTCCGCTCAGTGAAGTGGAATTAATGAAAAAAGAAGAAAAAAAAGAACAGCACTCTGCAGAAAGTTTTATTCCCTTTAACTTCGAGCCCTCTCCAGAAGAACTGCTCAACAATATTTTACCCTTTTACGTCCACTGGGAAATCTATCAATCTATTCTGGATAACCTGGCCTCGGAACATAGCGCAAGAATGGTAGCGATGAAAAGCGCCACAGAGAATGCCAAAAGTTTGCTTCAAGATTTATCCTTGGAATACAACAAAGCCAGGCAAGAATCGATAACAAAAGAAATTCTGGAAATTGCAACCGCGCAATATGCGATGGAATAAAAATTAAACCTAAAAAGCAAGCAAAATGAAAAAAGGAAAAGTTGTACAAATTATTGGACCAGTTGTAGATGTTGAATTTTCAGATACAGAAGTTCCTCCTATTTATAACGCCTTAAAAATAAATTACCTGAAGGAAGGGGAGCCAACTACTTTGACCCTTGAAGTCCAACAACATCTTGGGGAAGGTTGGGTAAGAGCCATTGCGATGTCTTCAACGGATGGGTTAAAAAGAGGAATGGAAGTTGAAGACACCGGCCAGTGTATTGCTGTGCCCGTTGGACCATCCGTATTAGGAAGAATCTTTAACGTGCTTGGAGATCCTATTGATGAAAAAGGGGAAGTCCATGCAGAAAAAAGACTGCCTATTCATAGGCCAGCTCCAAGCTTATTGGATCAAGATATTAAAGCCACAATTCTAGAGACGGGAATAAAGGTTATTGATCTGATCTGTCCATTCCTGAGAGGAGGAAAGGTGGGAGCTTTTGGGGGGGCCGGTGTAGGGAAAACGGTGGTGATTATGGAGCTGATTAATAACATCGCTAAAGCTCATGGAGGATTTTCCGTTTTCTCCGGTGTAGGAGAAAGAACTCGTGAAGGCAATGATCTTTACAATGAAATGGCCGAGGCAAAAGTCATTGATTTAGAAGATCTTTCAAAATCAAAAGTAGCATTGGTCTATGGACAGATGAATGAACCTCCTGGGGCCAGATTACGGGTTGGGTTATCTGGCTTGACTATGGCTGAATATTTCAGAGATGAGATGAAACAGGATGTTCTTCTGTTCATCGATAATATCTTTCGATTTTCACAAGCAGGCTCTGAAGTTTCCGCTCTTCTTGGAAGAACACCTAGTGCCGTAGGCTATCAACCTACTCTAGCCTCCGAAATGGGAGCTTTGCAGGAAAGGATTACTTCTACTCGGAATGGTTCCATTACATCCTTTCAAGCTGTTTATGTTCCTGCGGATGATTTAACCGACCCAGCTCCCGCAAACACTTTTGCTCATCTTGACTCGACAATAGTTCTTGAAAGATCGATTGCCGAACAGGGGATTTATCCGGCTGTAGATCCTTTAGCTTCAACTTCAAAAGCGCTTAGCCCAGAGGTAGTAGGGCAAGAACATTATGAAGTAGCCAGAGGAGTGCAACGGGTTCTTCAAAGATACAAGGATTTGCAGGATATTATCGCTATTTTGGGCATGGACGAGCTTTCTCCCGAAGATAAGCTCATTGTGTATAGGGCAAGGAAAATCCAGCGATTTCTTAGCCAACCTTTTCATGTAGCTGAAGTTTTCACTGGCATTAAGGGTCAATATGTGCCGATTAAAGAGACTATTCGTGGCTTCAAAGAAATTCTTGAAGGTAAACATGACGATGTGCCCGAAGGTAATTTTTATATGAAAGGAACTATAGATCAGATTCGATCCTAAGGAGTTATGAGCATGACATTGCAACTGGTTACTCCAGATGGAGTGACCTTTTCAGAAGAAGTTGAGCAGGTCACCTTGCCAGCTATTGATGGAGAAATGGGTATTTATCCTAATCATGAACCTCTAATAACCCAAATCGTTCCCGGTGAATTATCCTATACAAAAAATGGCGGTAAAAAATATTTTCTGGCTATTGGAGAAGGATTTGTAAAAATAACGGCTAAAAATGTATCCATTCTTGTCGATATGGCTTTAAGAGAAGAGGAAATAGAAGAGAAGAAAGTAGAGGAAGCTATTGCTCGGGCCCAAGCTGCCATAAAGCAAAAACTTATTGGAGAAGAGGAACTCGCAGCTACTCAAGCCATACTCCTGAAATCCATGGCACAATTAAAAGTCAAACGTAGAAGGCATGGCTCTGGAGCACCTCCAGCAACAAGTTAAGATTAGAATTAGTCAAAGAACCAAAAAAAAGGGCATAAAATGGTTTTGTTGCTGTGGATTGGTTTATATTTTATTCATGATTTTTCCAAGACACGTTGATATCGTTGGTCATTATTTAGCTATTCAATGGAATGATCAGTCGGAGTCCTTGATTCTCCTTGAGAAACTAAGAAAAAACTGCCCTTGTGCCCTTTGCCAGGGTGAAAGCACGATACTTACTCAAAAAAAAGCTCCATCCCTTTCCTATAGTCCTCAAAGCATGGAATTAAAAGAAACACGGATTGTAGGCAGTTACGGACTCCAATGCTTTTGGGCAGATGGACATCAAACTGGAATTTATCCCTTTTCTTTGCTTTACGAACTGGGGAAAGAAAATAGTTGAAAGTTTAAAGAATGAACTCTTTCAAACGATGAAAGAAATAAAGTCGGCTGTCAATCCCTTTAAAGAAGCCTTGAAATTTCTTCCAGCCGATATCCTTTGTGGAATCTCTGGAGGAGTAGACTCCATTGTCCTTCTCCATAGTTTGGTAGAATCAGGGAAAAGACCAGTCGTCTTACATTTCAAACACGGCTGGAGAAAGGAAGAAGAATATGATGCAAAACTCGTTGAGGAAACGGCAAAAGAACTCGGTGTTGAATTCATAACAGGAAAATCTAAAAAATCACTACCCCAAAGCGAAGCTATAGCTAGAGAAGATCGTTTCAGATTTTTTAAAACCGTAGCAGAGCAAAAAAACTGTTTTAACCTTGTTTTAGCGCATCATGCTGATGACCAGGTAGAAACCTTCTTGATGCAACTGATAAGGGGGACAGGAAGCAGGGGATGGGGAATGGACAAGCAAACTAGTTTTGGAAAACTCATTATCTATAGACCCTTTCTCGAATTCTGGAAATCTGATATTATCAGTTTTGCTCAAAAAAGAAATTATCGATGGGTAGAGGATCAAACCAATGACAATGCTCTTTTTCTTAGAAACAGGATTAGAAAAGAACTTATCCCATTTTTAGAGAATCGGTTTTCTAGATCAATCAAAAAATCCTTATGGAAATTTTGTGAGGTGTTAAGGGAAGAAAAAAAATGGATGACCAGCCTTGTTCAAGATTTGTCATCTTCTCACACACTCCGCTTAGCCGATTTAGAAAGTGCTCCCATTGGGAAAAAACGATTAATTCTAGCTCTTTGGCTTAAAAAAAGAGGAATTAGCGACATCAGCTTCGATGATATTGAGTCCATTCGAAAACTGATCGAAGAACAGGGCAAAAAAAAATGCAATTTAAGCAGAAAAGCTGCTGTCATATTAACTAAAGGTGAACTCCTTTTAACCACGCAATGAAAGCCCATCTTGGAATTGTATTCCCAATCAGGATTAATCGTTATCTGGCTTCTTGCGGCCTTGGTTCAAGAAGAAGTTGTGAAACCCTTGTCCGTGAAGGACGGATTAAGGTAAACGGTCTTATAGTCAGAACTCTTGGACAAAGAATCTATCCTGAAGACAAAGTAGAGTTAGACGGCAACCAGCTATTATGCCCACAACAAAAACAAACTTTTTTGTTTTACAAGCCAAGAGGAATAGTCTGTAGCCGAAAGAATGCCTTTGGAGAAAAAACGATCTACGATCTTTTACCTCCCTCTGTTCAGTCGCTATTCTATGTGGGTAGGCTTGATAAAGAAAGTGAAGGGCTTCTCCTTTTGACCAATGATGGGTTGTTAGCCAACAAAATTCTTCATCCCAAATATCACTTTACAAAAAGCTATATTGTTAGCCTTGGAAGAGCCTTTGACGAAAAAGATAAAAAAGATCTTCTTAAAGGTATGTATATCGAAGGAAAAAGAGTTAAGGCAGAAGAGGTAATCATTCAAGAGGAAAACAAGTTAAAAGTTGTATTAACTCAAGGGATGAAGAGACAAATCCGGATAATGTTATCGATTCTTGGATACAAAGTCATTAGGCTTAGAAGAATAGCTATAGGCCCTCTTACTCTTGGAAAAATGAAGCCGGGAGAGCTACGTCCCTTAACAGAAAAAGAAAAAAAATCCCTCTATAGAGCTTGCGAACTTTTATGATGACACTTTAACTACAAAAAAGAGAAACCGAGTATGAATAGCAACAACCCTCTATGGGGAGGTCGTTTCAATGAAAAGCCTTCTTCAGTGTTTTTAGAATTTAGTCAATCAATAAGCTTTGATTGGAGGCTTTACAGCCAGGATATTCGGGGAAGCATCGCCCATGCTCGAATGCTGGAAAAAATTGGCATTATTAATGCCACAGAAAGTGAAGAAATTCAAAAAGGGTTAACGGAGATTCTTCAAGAGATAGAGCAAGGACAATTCAGCTGGTCAACAGAGCTTGAAGATATCCACATGAATATTGAAAGCGCTCTTATTAAAAAAACAAAAGCAGGTCTCAAACTCCATACGGCTAGGAGCAGAAATGATCAAATTGCGACAACGATGCGTTTGTGGCTAAAAGAAGAAGTCCAAAAAATACTAACTCTTCTTAGCCGGCTGCAAGCCGTTTTGGTCTCTTGGGCTGAAGACAATTTGGATGTCGTTATCCCTGGCTACACACATCTTCAAAGGGCTCAACCTGTCTGTTTATCCCACCAGATTCTGGCTTATGTTGAAATGCTAGAGAGAGATAAGGAAAGGTTTCAAGAATGCTATAAGCATGCGGATGTTTTAGTGTTGGGCAGTGGTGCCTTGGCAGGAAGCACGCTCCCTTTAGACAGGGAGTATGTGGCCAGGTTGTTAGGCTTTGAGAAGATAGCCGAAAATTCAATGGATGCGGTCAGCGATCGAGACTTTGTTCTAGATTTTCTCTATGGAGCATCTACATTGGGTGTTCATCTATCACGGTTTGCGGAAGATATGATTCTTTGGTCTACAAGCGAGTGGGGGTTTTTGGAATTACCTGATTCGTTTTCTTCTGGTTCAAGCTTGATGCCCAACAAAAAAAACCCGGATTGCTTTGAACTTTTGCGTGGAAAATCGGCTCGGTTGATCTCGAATCTAACCAGGTTATCTATTCTCCTCAGATCACTGCCCTTGACCTACAATAGGGACATGCAGGAAGATAAAGAACCACTGTTCGATTCCGCAGACACCGTTGAGCTCTGTCTTGAAATGCTTATAGCTGTGGTACCCAATCTAAAGATCAAAAAACACCGTTGCATGCATCAGTCTCAAGATCCTCTTCTTTATGCCACTGACATCGCCGATTGGCTTGTAGAAAAACAGGTTCCCTTTAGGGAAGCCCACCATAAAGTGGGTGAGTTGGTGGGTTATTGCCAAAAAAACTCCCTTTTGCTGTCCGCTGTTCCAGAGTCTATTTTAGAAACCATACATCCCGAGCTCCCAAAGCAATGGAAAACATTCTTTGATCCCCAAAAATCCCTGGAAAGGAAAAAAACTCTCGGCTCACCTAATCCAGATTTTGTAAGGAAAAGAATTCAGTTCTGGAAAGAAAAATTAAAAAAGTTTCAGAATTCTTAAAAAAGCTCAAACCTCAATAGGAGAAGGGGGAGGATTTTGTCCTTCTTTCTTTCTTAACCTATATTGTACCACACTGTAAAAAACAAAAACTATTTCTAATAAAACATAAACCAGAACATAGCCCAGTCCACCACTGCCAAATCCATAACTGTGTAAGCCCTTCCCTAATACGAAATTAACTCCATACCAAGCCATAAGAACACTCAGAAAACAGAATATGGAACCTATAGCCAATCCGAATTCTCCCCACCATCGAGCTATGCGGCCATGTAGGACAACTAAATAACAAAGAAGAGTAATTAAAGCCCATGTTTCTTTAGGATCCCAATCCCAGAATCTTCCCCATGAATAATTTGCCCAAACCCCACCAAGAATGGTCCCTGTAGCCAACAAAAACACTCCAATTTGAAGAGAGCGGTAAATATACTTTGCCAAAATCCCTCTTTGGAAATTTCCAAATTCAGGATTTCTGAATGAATTCCACAAGTATATATGGCCAAGCCCAAGAGCAAGGGCAAAAGCAGCATAGCTTAAAGTAATAGTTAATACATGAATAGTTAGCCAAAAATTATTCCGCAGTACCGGGACAAGGGGCTGAATGGTAGGATCAAAAATCAAGGGTTGAGATTCAACTATAAGCATGCATACCGCTGCAAAGGGAGTGGATGCGACCAAGAAAAAATGAGAATGATAAATGGCCTCAAAAATAAGAGAAAAAAGTATAGCCCCAAAAGAAACCCAAATAACCGACTCATACATATTACTTACAGGAGGCCGACCCGCAATAAGTATTCTGCAAATAAACCCGTAAACATGGAAAAGAAAACCGAAAACCGTCAACCCCCAACCAATCCTATATCCTAATTCTTTCTTCCAACCGCTAGTCACAAGAAAAACAACAGAAGCCAATATATAGCAGACAAGAGTCCATTTCCAAGGATCCAAAACCGAATAAGTATGCTCAAAAAGGAGGGAATCCACTGCAGGATATATCCTTGGACTGTAATCTCTGATCTGTTTAGCAAATTGAGCGGCCTCTTCCTGAGCTTTTGATATCTCGCCTTTAAGATAAGACCTTTTCATCGAATCGAAAATGGCCGTTAAGGCATCCGAAAGACCTTGAGGATAATAAAGATTGGCTTTCTCAACCGTAACCCATTTTTTAGTAGGATCTGAAGAGTCGGGAATGACATCAAAAATCTCCCCTGAATACAGCTCTTCGAAGAGTTTCATTCGTGAAGAAACAGCCATTGCTTCTTTTTCCTCAGGTTTTAACGAAGAACCTTCAGTACTACTCCTATGCAGATGTCTTAAGGCAAAGTCCTTAAAAAGGGTGTTTTCTTGGAGTTGTTGAAAAGAAAAAAGTTTTCGATGCAAATCTAATCCAATATCTTTTCTTAATACAGGACTATCGACAAGAATCACCGGTTGCCTTTCCCATCCCTCAGGATGAAACCATAGGGATAGAACAAAATCTGTACTTCCAATCTTTTCACCTTCATTAGTTCTTATTGAATCTTTACCACTCAAGCTAAGCAATATTTCTCGAGCAAAAACTGTTAAGGGTTTTTTTCTGCCCGCATGTTGAATAGCTATCTGAGAAAATTGGTTCAGTTCCTTTGCTCCTAAGGATGGGGGAATTATGCAGAGAACAATCAGAATTACCCTCAATATCATTTTGGACATCATGATAGTAAAAAGATAGTAATTGAGTATTTAAAGTAAATAAACAAAATACTATTTATGTCAAAAGAAGCAAGCTTTCTCTTTCCTTCTTTCTATAATCAACAATTTATTTGACCAAGTGCGCGGGCTTGCCCCGCCGCTTGGGGCGGGGAAGGATAGCGCGGAGGGCGTAGCCGTCCTTGGTTTCAGTGTGGCGTCTGCAGCTGCCCTGGTGTAATGGCGCACGATGGAAATCGGCGCGCCCCCGCAGCTTGAAGCGAAGTACGACGGCGACCACAGCACACCGCGCCAGTACCAGCTCTGAATGTCGGGCCGCTCTTTGCGCAGCAAGCGGCTGGATACGCCCTTGAGACTGTTCATGAGGTTGGAGACGGCGACCTTGGGCGGATATTCCACGAGCAGATGGACGTGATCGTCCTCGCCGTCCATCTCGTGATGGCGTCGTCGAACACTTTGCGGCGGTATTTCGTCACGAAGATGGACATGCATCTTGAAAACACAGTGCCGTCCATGCCTTATATCTTGATTTTGCGCCATAGGCTAAGTATAATGTTTCCATGCTTATCCGCCAAGCCTTCAAGTACGAATTGATGCCAAACGGCCAGCAAGAGCGGCAAATGTGCCGCTTCGCTGGCTCATGCCGGTTCGTCTACAACAGGGCGCTGGCGTTGCAGAAGGAGCGCCACGAGCGAGGCGAGAAAAAACTTGGCTACGCTGGGTTGTGCAAGCTGCTCACCGAGTGGCGCAACAGCGCGGAAACGGCATGGCTCAAGGACGCTCCGGTGCATCCCTTGCACCAATCCCTCAAAGACCTGGAGCGAGCCTACGCCAACTTCTTTGCCAAGTGGGCTGGTTTCCCACGCTTCAGGAAGAAAGGCATGTCGGATAGCTTCCGCTACCCCGACCCGAAGCAGATCAAGCTGGAGCAGCACAACAACCGCATCTTTCTGGCCAAGCTCGGCTGGCTGCGCTACCGCAACAGCCGGGAGCTGCTCGGTGTAGTCAAGAACGTCACCGTAAGCCAGTCATGCGGTAAGTGGTACGTGAGCATCCAGACCGAGCGGGAGGTTGAGCAGATCGTCCCGCAAGGGGGTACGGTTGGCATCGACATGGGGATCGCCCGCTTCGCTACGCTTTCGGATGGCACGTTCTACGCCCCGCTCCACAGCTTCAGGCGGCATGAGATGGCGTTGCGCAAGGCGCAGCAGTCATTGAGCCGCAGGGTCAGATTTAGCAACAACTGGAGGAAGGCAAAAGCAAGAGTTGGGCGCATCCACGCACGCATCGCCAATGTCCGCCGCGACTTCCTGCATAAGACCTCGACAGCGATCAGCAAAAACCACGCTGTAGTCTTCGTCGAGGACTTGCAGCTACGGAACATGTCCGGGTCGGCGGCGGGCACTGTCGAGGCTCCAGGCCGAAACGTTCGGGCCATGTCCGGCCTGAACAAGTCGATCCTGGATCAAGGTTGGTTCGAGTTCGGTCGCCAACTGGACTACAAGCTGGCATGGCGGGGCGGCCGGCTGGTCGCCGTGCCGCCGCAGAATACGAGCCGCGCCTGCCCGTGCTGCGGACACGTTTCGGCGGACAACCGCCAGACGCAGGCCCGGTTTGCGTGTGTGGAATGTGGTTTCGAGGACAACGCCGATGTGGTCGGTGCAATCAACATCTTCTCTCGCGGGATGCAAATGTTGCGGGACGAAGGGCAGGGCACGCTGCACGCTTGCAGCGGGATGGCGCAAGCCGTCAGCCCGGATGGCCTGTGGATCGAACCGCGCTGGCGGTCGGAAGCAGGAACCCACCGAAGCGACCCAGGAGAGGCGCCATGCCACCCCTGAGCGCCGTAGGAATCTCCGGCCTTCAGGCCGGGGAGGATGTCAAATTTCATTGACCTAAGAAAAATTGAAAAACAATGATCAGTTGATTTTAATAAAGAGTTTCAGTTCAAAAGATGCCAAATTTTCACAATAGACTTAATTCTATCCCTGAAGCATTAGAATGCTTAAGAGAGGGTAAGCTCGTCATTGTCGTCGACGACGAAGATAGAGAAAATGAAGGCGACTTTATTGGCGCAGCCGAACTTTGCAATGCAGAGACAGTCAATTTCATGACAAAGGTAGGCCGGGGTCTGATATGCGTCGCGTTGACTCAAGAGCAGGCAGATAGACTAGACCTTCCTTTGATGGTTCAACCCAAGGATAACACGGCCCTCTATGGTACACCCTTTACCGTATCAGTAGATTACATTGAGGGCACGACCACTGGGATTTCTGCCGAAGATAGAGCTAAAACCATTAGAGCCTTAGCCCATCCAAGATCTCGTTCCTCCGATTTTAGAAGGCCTGGACATATTTTCCCTCTTCGTTCTTCTCCAGGTGGAGTATTAATGCGTGCTGGCCATACTGAAGCAGCGGTTGACTTAGCGAGGTTAAGTGGCTTAAATCCAGCGGGGGTTCTTGTCGAAATTATGAAAGATGATGGAACCATGGCTAGATTAGATGATCTGCAAAAAATGGCAAAGACTTATGGTTTGCCTATCATTACCATTAAAGATCTCATCTCTTATCGCATCCAAAATGAATCGCTTGTTGAAAAGCTCATTTCGGTCAATCTTCCTACAGAATTTGGCTCTTTTCAGTTACTGGCATTTAAAAATATTTTAACCCATGAAGAACACCTAGCCCTGGTCAAGGGAAAATGGGATCCCGATGAAGCTGTTTTAGTAAGAGTACACTCCCAATGTCTTACCGGAGAAATCTTTCATTCCCTTCGCTGTGATTGCCGGCAACAATTAGAAATGGCGATGGAAGCTATCGAAAAAGAAGGTAAAGGGGTAATCGTTTATCTCAAACAGGAAGGAAGGGGAATCGGCCTTTTAAATAAACTTAAAGCCTATAGATTACAAGACTCTGGAATGGATACTGTAGAAGCAAATCTAGCTTTGGCCTTTGCAGCGGATAATAGGGATTATGGAATAGGCTGCCAGATTTTACGATCTCTTGGGATCCGTCGTCTTCGCCTTCTCACCAATAACCCCATTAAGCGTATTGGACTGGAAGGGTATGGGTTGGAAATTGTTGAAAGAATTCCCTTACACGTTAAAGCTAACGATTACAACAGAAATTATCTTCGGACAAAGGTTGATAAACTGGGACATTTAATACCTAAAGAATTAATAGATTCGACCGATGATAAATAAGGTTGTGGGAAGATGGCTGGGAAAAAAAATTTAAAAAATCTTTTTTGCAGTATTCTCCAGGTAATCCTTAGTCTTTTTCTTTTTATTACCATGGATAATGTCATCTTTCTTTTGGTCGATTCATCCGCTTATGGAAATTCGAATCAAGGGAAATTAGAGGAGTGGATAGTGGTCAGTGGTGGGCCTGCTTTGCGCTTTTTTGAACATGGCAAAGCGGATTCCCATGATAAATATTGGGGAAATTTTATCCGGGCTTCTGTAGCAAGGATTGAGCAGCTGCAATTATCTCAACCTCAAAATGTTGAAATAAGCTGGCTTGTTTTTCGTCCCGGATACTTAAGACGCAGCAAGGAAGAAAAGCTTGATATTCTTGCTCAGATCGTTAATCAAGCTAATGCTCTTGGAGTTCAACTATTCTGGTTCGACACAAAAGAAGAGTTGATCAATTATCTTAATTTTGGCAAAGATCGAAAATACGAACCAATCGGTAATTTCGACTATTTTGGCCATTCTAACAAAGCCTGTTTTATGTTTGATTACAGCTCGCAGTTTGACAATCTTTCCCAGGAATTTCTCCACGAGAAGGAATTAGCTTTAATTGAAAAAAAAATATTTACTAAAAAAGCGACTATCAAAAGCTGGGGATGTCATTCGGGAGAGTTTTTTTCACAGAAATGGAAAAAAAGATTTGGTATACCTATGACAGGAGCTGTTGGTAAAACTGACTATACAAGTGCAAGCCTCCCTTATTTATCTAAAAACGGCAAATGGACTCAATAAGAACAATTGGTTTTCAACTGCTTAGCATTTTTTTCTTTTTAACCTTCGGAACACTGTATGGTCAACCCTCGGCAACAGCAGAAATTCCTCGCTTGCCCATTCCATCTCCCCCTAATGATCCCCAACAACAGAGTTCGGTTGTAACGGCTGATCGAGCGAACACTGAAAAAGAAAAACCTCTTTTACCTCCCGCTCAATATGCCACTGAACCTTTAAACCCACCTCCTGGGATATCCGTAGAAGAATACATTGGCCATAGAGCTGTGGACAAAAATGGCAGTGGATGGGGATGGGTAAAAAGACCAAATGAGGACTGGAAAGATGCCCATTGGGTAGCTTTAAAAGAGACTCCCGGAGGAATAGTTGCTCCCTGGAGAAAACTTAAAAAAAAGACTGCTGATGATAATTTTGAATATCGAATGAAAGGATACATAACCGATTATAAAGTCTACGACCCTCATACAAACGAATTACTAGAAGTTTTTGTTCCCGAAATGATCGTACCCATAGGACCAGCAAAACCTTTAGCGATGAAACCCGGTCCTCCGTCCCGTTTTTCTCATATTCCGGAAGAATGGACTACAAGGAGAACCTCTCAATAGGATTTGCAAGCTTTCATATCCAACCTTGCGTCTACGTGATGAGAACGCCGCCAAGGTGCTTATGAGCTGGGTCATGAAACAGATTGGTGGCCAGGAACCGGCCAAGGCGTGGAGGGAGGAAAGACCGGCAAGCCTTCCAGGCAACCCGGCACTCCCGTAGAAGCGCGAAGCTCACGCCATACCATCAGGTTGGCGGGAGTAGTTCATTCAATCTTATAAATCTGTATATATCCTCCCCAAGTTGACTGATAGAGAAGCTTTACCCCAGCAAGAGGATTCTTTAGGGAAGAAGTTAAGGGAAGAAGTCTGCCAAGAAGAGTTTCTTGGGCTCTTTTGTCTGCCCTCCAGGCTAATATGGCCTGGGTAGGTAATTGTTGAAGAAAAAAACTAGCGGACTGTTTTTCGTTTACCCATTTCATAACTGTGGGGATAGATCCATGAATATCTGATCCAGAAAGAGGGAAAATCCTCATCTCAAAACCCATTTCATAGGGTGTTTTACCAAAAGCCAGGGCTAAATTTGAAATGTCTTCGGCACTTACACAGACAAACAAAGCACGGTTCTTAGGTAAAGCTTGCTTGAGCATTTCCAGCCCTTCAGATGCAGTAGAGTTGTAAGCTTTAGCTAAAATAGCCAATTTTCCAGTTTCTAGGGGAGCACCAAAGATCTCTTCAAAAAGAAAATTAACCTTTTGGGGTATAACCGTTGAATCATAGTTTTCAATCCATACTTCTTGGCCAGTAAAAAGTTTTAATCGCTGGGAGATATCCCACCAACCAATAAAAAGAGAGTTGGGGGGAGCATGATTGCTGACTACTCGTGCTAGATCTTCCCATAATCGACACAATATATCATCTGTTTCAGTACCTATGGGTTTAGGAGGATATATCCTAGCTAAAGATTCTTTCTTTTTTTCGTCCAAATAATGAGCAATCCAAAAATCTCCATTTTTGCTAAAGGTATAATGGAAATATTTCAGAATGGGGAAAAAGGTAGGAACTGAAAAATATTTACCCTCTTTTGTTTCGACAGTAAAGGGCGGGGAGGAATTTCTCTTGGCTACAAATAAACTCTGAACAACCAATAATATTCCCCCAATGAGAAGGACCAGGCCCAAGATAATTTTGAGATTAAGTTTGCTCAAAAATTTTTTTATTTCTGCAATATTCAATAGATCATTGCAATAAAAGAGAAAGACTTATTTTTTCTTTTTGCCCATCATGATCGAAAGAAAAGCTGAACTTAACAGGAATGCTCCAAGACCCGATCCCGCAATACCTACAAAAAGTTTTATTTTTCTAGCAAACGGGGATGGCGAATCTTTTTTGTCAGAAAGCGGCTTACTTTTTGCCCATCCTCTCAGCCGGGTATTTTCATCCATTATTTCAGTATATCGTTCAAGCAATACTCCCCATCCCGCCGAATAGGTAAATCCACCTGGATTTTCATGCATTACCCCTTTGTAATGTTGTATCATATCATGCTCCCACATATTGGCATAAACTCTTTCGACATGACTGGGATTGTTGTCCTTAGCCCAAAAAAGCTGGGAAAACGCACCAGGAGAATCTTTTTCGGGGGGAGGGGGAGCAGGTCTATTCGTTTTTTGCCCTACAAGAAGCCCATCCTTATAAAGGGCTTCAACCACTTTTTTAGCTTCTTCTTGGACCTTTAATCCGTCAAAGATGGCTTGATCGGCGGTGTCTAACCAATCTGAGGCAAAACGAGCAGAGTGACAAGCAGAACAAGTAGTTATCCAATCCTCTTTTCTCTGTTGATACCAAGGATGTTTTTCTTTGATTCCCTGAGCTATTTCAGGGGTAGGATTAAATGCCCAACGGACTTTTCTTACAAGATTATGGCTATACTCCCCATGATACTCAAAATGACAACTTGCACAGGTCGGAGCCGTATAGGCACCTTTTGTCATGGCCTCTTTTAAAGGCAGCTCAAAGTTCCAATTTTTGCCTTGAACCTGAAAAATTGTTCCATGTTTAGAAAGCATGTAGTTTTCAAATTCATTGTGATCCACTCCATTATGACAGGTTGAACAAGATAAGGGGTTGCGGGCTTCGGCAGCCGAAAAGCTATGCCTAGTATGACAACCATCACAGCGATTCTGCTGGTAATGGCACATATCACAACCTTGAGCAACAGCACGTTCAGGCATAGCTGCCCAAGCTGCAAGATTGACATTTGCTTCCCAATCTACTGCATGAGAAGGATGTCCTTGCGGCCATTCATTGTTTGGCCATTTCTGTTTTCTCTCAGCCTCAGATTCAGCAAACTGCTTAACATGACAACTTCCACAGGTGACCCTATCAGGCATATGGAGATCTACATCATGCCGGATTTTCTGTGCTCCAATTGCTCCATGGCAATCGATACAGGAGACTTCCTTAAGGTGTTCATTTATCTTGAGAACTCCAGCATCACGGAGTTGTTTTTCTACCGCTTCGAGTTCTTTCTTTTTATATGCTTTGGGATCTTGATCAGAAAGTTGTCTGATAGAGCTGATTTGTCCATGGGTACTTTTTTCCCAAGCATGGAATACTCCTGGAGTCACTGATTTATGACAAGTTATACAATCCGTTCGGCTGACTTCTCCTTTAATTGTTTGAGGAGGATGATAAAAAGTCTTTGGATTCCAATACCTTTCCACGGGAATGGGTTCCCAATATTGGGCATAAATGCCTTTAGCTGGATGGGATTGATCATATCCTTTTATCAGGGAATTCAGATCCTCTTCAGGCACATTGGCCAACTTAACAGACAGTTCCTTAGGCCTTGAAGTCCAGACAGCATAAGCTGTCATGGATTTTTTCCTATGCATTTTGACATCCTCTGAACTCACATAAAGATTATTTGAAGAACGCTTTTCTTGAGCACCCCACCTGTTGATCACGTAATTGAGCACATCAGCAATCTGCTGGTCATTAAAAACATTGGCCCATCCAGGCATTGATCCATTGTATCTTTGATCACCGACTTGAATGGGTCCTTCAACGCCAAAAAGAACAACATCAATGAGATAATCTTTAGCCTTTTTTGAGCCCATGATTTCAGGGATATGCCCTGCAAGGGGAGGGAAAACACCCGTTAAACCAGCCCCCGTTTGCTGATGACAGCCCGCACAGCTACGGCTAAATACTTCCTTGCCGCTACCGCCGTTTTGTTCCTCCTTGTCTTTGGATAACAAAGGGGCTGTATTTAAAGCTAACTTTGAGGAACTGTTCTGTAACCACTCAGCCAAGAGAACTTTTTGGTTGTTTTCAATTTGCTGGCCAACGGCAATCCCCTTTTCAAGGGTATAAAACGAAAGAGAGCCAACAAAGAATGAATATAAAACCCGTTGGAAAGCCATTTTTGGTAGCCGTTTTTTCTCTACCTTATTAAGCAAGTCAGTAAAATATTCAAATGATTTTAAATTATTTTTTCTAATCCCTAAAAAAGGTCCTCATTTTTGGTTTGCCAACCTTCTTCTCCTTCAATGAGTTCACCTTTGAAAGCCCTGGACTGCCATTTTTGACCATATTCCTTTTCGACCTGGGAAATTTCTTTGCCATTTTTTTTGGCCTCAAGGTTATAAAGGATTTGCCTGTCTCGATTTTCTCCATCGACAATTTTATGAACATAATCCCTGTATTCTTCATCTTCTGGGGATTTCAGAATGTGTAGGTAACCATCTTTGCCTTCCCCAATGATTCGGCTGTTTTTAAGACTCTGCACTTGCCCCATTCTCATTCTTCTTCTTTCTTGAATAGAACCGTAAGAATAATAAGGTTGTTGCATCGGTGGACTTTTTACATCTACTGAAACGTTAACATCGTAGAGAACGGGTTTTTGGGGAACCATATGCACCGATCGACAACTTGAGGTTATCAGGACTTGAACTAAAGCCAAACTCCCAAAAAGGATTTTGACTTTAATGTTTTTAATATCTTTTGTCCCACCCATTATTATCCCTTTATCGGAAGCGATGTTTTGAAGCAAGAGGATATTCTTTTGGCTTTTTAAAAAGGGCAAATCGAAAAGAATAAAAGAGCTTGTAACATTCTTTGCCTACCAAAAGGGATAACAAGCTTCTTGCCCACTGACACAGATTAGGGGTCTAACCTAAGATCACTTACAACTCTATGGTGCTAAAGTTTCATGCTTCAGCAAGACAACCCTTGCCAGTTGGATCCAATAGCTGACCAATGCTTTGGTTACTGCACCTTCGGAATATTCATCGGATAGTGATCTTCAACGTGTTAGGAAACCTTAGCCCTCGATCATCGTTAGAGATAGCCTAAATTGCATACTTAAAAAAAGTCGCTTTCATCGTGCCTACTCGGACAATGGAAGAGAGAGTTGAGAAAAATGGAAAAAATTTTCTTTAATTTCATTTAAAGCAAATCGTACTTCTTTAAAGGCTGACGAAAGGAATGAAAAAATACCCTGCAAACTGTGCTTTTTAGCTTCGGGATAACTTGCCGCTCGAGCATAACTTCTTTTCCCAATGTCTTCGTAAAATTCAATACCCGCAGAACCATTCCAGCAACGCTCCACATTTTCTTTAAAAATTCCACAAACAAACAAGGAGTAATCGGCAATAAAATGATAGAGTCGAAAGGCTTGTAAAGGAGAAGTGGTAGATTTTTCCATTTGCACAAGCAGATCGAATATTCTCAGAAAATGTCTTCGGCTTTCAAACCGACCGAAAGCATGAAAAGATTCAGTTTTCAAAAAGCGCAAGAGCAGTCTTGATATGTATAGGTTTAACTCTTGGTTACTCAGTCCTCTTTTGCCTAAAACAAGCCTTCCTAAACATTGAAAATAGAGTTGAGGAGAAAAGGGAATAACGTTGGGCTCTTCGAGGATAAACCTTTTTACTGCTTCGAGATCGAGAAATTGCTCAATCTGTTGGGGTTCGTCTTTGAGAAGATGACTCAAAGCCATCTTTTCTTTTTGGGTTTTCCCTAGCTTTTGTGCTAAAATTTCAATATCTTTTTGGGTTATGTTTAGATTACTCTTGCTCATTTCGATAATTTATTAAGCACTTTTAATACCAGCTTCAAGGATCTATTTACAACCATGGAAGAATATTTTGATGTCGTAGACGACAAAGATAAAGTCATAGGGAAAGAAACTCGAAAAAATGTTCATTTAAAAAATCTCAAACATCGGGCTGTCCATATCCTTTTAGAAAACCAGAATAAAGAGGTTTTTCTTCAGAGAAGATCACCCTTAAAGGATATCAATCCAAGCTGTTGGGATTCTTCTTGCAGTGGACATGTCCTGTCTGGTGAGGATTATGATACGGCTGCTCAAAGAGAGTTAGTCGAAGAGTTAGGGGTAAAATTAGATAAACCTTTAATCAAACTCTTTAAATTACCTGCAGATACAAAAACAGGAAATGAATTTATATGGGTTTATTTAGGTTTTTCGAATGGACCCTTTCTTCTTAATCCAATAGAAATATCCGAAGGCTGCTTTTATTCTCACTCATGGATTGATTTGAAACTGGCTACAGAACCTCAATCTTTCTCCAACGCCTTTATTGAAATCTGGAAATTTTTTAGAAACAAAAAAGTTTCTTCTTATGATCAAGCTCATAAGTTATAAACCATCAAATACATAAAAAAGCAGCCAAGAAGAACCATGATATGCCAAAGGTTATGAAAATTAAGGGAGCGCGAAGCATTTGGCCATTTGAGCATGTAGCTTAATGCCCCCACTGTATAAACAACCCCTCCTTCCAAGGCATAAAACAAAGCAACCCTAGGAAGCTGAATTTTAGGCAAAAAGAATATGCCTACCCAACCCATACTTATATAGAGACTGGTATAGATAAAACGAGAGGGGTAAGAAAAAAATATTTTAAAAAAGATCCCTGCAGCTGCGATTGTCCATATAAGGATCAAAAGAAAACTTCTCCATTCTTTATTTGCTGCTTCTACAATGACCGGAGTATAGGTTGCAGCAATCAAAACAAAAATTGAACAATGATCTAACCTTCTTAAAAAAGACAAGGTCTTAGATGAACAGTTCAAGGAATGGTATAGGCTGCTTGCTAAAAACATAAGGAAAAGACCCAATCCGTAGATTAAAATATCAAGAGGTATGGTGCCCTTATTTGCTTTTTTTAAAATTAGAAAAAGCATGCCTATAATGGATAAAACAGCTCCAAAAACGTGAGTATAGGCATTAAAAGGTTCTCTAATTTTATTCATGATTTTTCAAAGTTTTCACTTCCCAGCTCACCCCTCTTTTTTTCTTCCCTTTTTATATTCTAGAATGTCAAAAAAAGAAATATCATTCTTAAGATAAAGAAAGCTCCTCTATTAAGGGATGAAGAGGAATATTTTTTATTTAAGCAAAGAAGATTCTGATTTTTTAAAGGAATAACCTAAATAATCTTGCAAGGGTGCAGCATAACCGGTCAGTTCAACATAGCCTTCTCCATGAACTGGATTTTCCCCCTTTTTTCCCTTAACACTTACCGCTCCTTCCCAATAGGCAAGAAAACCGAGTTGATTTAATACCAGCTCCTGATCAGCCATTTTTGGCTTGATTTCAATTTCAATGGAGGGATCTAGAAGTTTAATTTTCCAGCCCGAAGGATAAATAGCCCCCGTATGGGGACTTTTCCAAAAAGCTGTCCGAGAGATTATAAAATCGTTAAGCGTAAGCTTTCGAGTTTCTTCTTTCCCAATCCAGGTTCCACCTGAGTTATGATCGAAATCTCCATCCTTTGTTCGGAGGCAATAAAGCATAAGTTCTTCACCAGAATCCAATTGGATTGCAAACCAATCCCATCCCACTTCATTTTTCCCTAGTGAATTTGTGGTAAACTCATGATCAAACCAAGATGTTCCTTTAACATTCCAACTTTTATTTGATATTCGAATTAAACCCTCTGTTTGGAGCCGGCTAAAGGAATAATAATAAGAAGCAGCTCCCTTTTGATCGGCTTTTCTACTTAAGCCGTTTTCACCATGTAAAACAGGGGGTTTCAGAGGTTCCAAATCGAGATCTATGGCTACGGCCTCTTCCTGGGCATAAATATGAAATCTTTTTTTTGGGCTACCAAAAGATTTAAGCTCCCATCCTCGAATCCAGCCCCCCATATCCCCAATGGTTGTACCTGCAAGTTTTAAAGCCCCACGATCGGCTTTCTCAAAAGCATAAAATTTTTTTTTGGGGATATCGCTCAAAGCAAAATGGGCAAAATAAATATCTCTCAAAGCCCACCGAGTTGTCCTTGGAGGCTGTGAACTGAAAATGCCTTGCCTAAATAATGTCCATTGAAACCCGAAAGGTTCTTGTTGAGGGCCATAGAGATTACCTGTAAAATACCACCATTCTGTCTGAAACTCGGGATGATTGCCATGATCCCGGGGAAACACCCATGACCAAGGCCGGTCAACAACTGCCCAATCTTGAAGGGCATACAACAAAAATTGCCCTTTGCCATAAAAAAGGAAAAAAAAGGAGAAAAGAAAACACAAAAAACAGCTCTTTAATCTCTTTATAAGCATCAATGGCATTTTTTATTCAACTCTTAGATTTTGCGATATGTTTGCTTTGCCTAATTGAAAGGCAGGTAAAATTGATGCTAATAAAGAAATAAAAATGACCATTAAAGGAAGCCAAAGAAGCGTTGACCAAGGGGTTGACCAATCAATGGTCCAACCAAAAAAAGATCTATTAATGACATAAGTAAGGACTACGGCTAGGGCTAAACCCGCTATCAATCCCAGTAAGGAAGAAATCAGGCCCACAAGACCAGATTCCCCTAGTACAAGAGCATAAACCACTTGCCTTGGTGCACCCACTGAACGCAAAATTGCAATTTCGCGGTTCCTCTCAGAAGAAAGAATCAATAAATTGAAAAATATACCCGCTGCGGAAATCAGCAAACTGGTAATTTTTAATAACTGAGTAATAGAAAAAGTTTGATCAAATATCCGGAATATCTCATTTCTTAACTGAGCATTAGAATAAACAATATAATCGCCTAGCAATTGGAGTTTTTGATCAAGCTCTTTTTTAATCTCCTCAGCCTGCCTGGAATCTTTCAAATAAAGGGCAAGGCTGTTGCTTCCCGTCTGGCTCCAATACTTGTTCATGGTTTGCCAATCCATTAAAACCAATCCAAATTCAGTGGTATAATCCTTAAAAATTCCAAAAATTTCAAAATCAACTCTCCCTTTATCTGTTTTAAGAGAAATAATATCTTTTTCTTTAAGTTTAAATTTTCTCGAAAGACTTTCGTTTATAAAAACGCGATTTGATCCTACCGCCTCTCTCAATAATTTTTCTGCTTTCCCTGTTCTAAACTCCAAGTTATTTCTTCCAGCCGCAACAGAAAAACAAATCGCTGATATTTTTATTGGCGAATTCCTAAATTCCGATCGAAATTCGTAATAGCGGTCAACAGCCTCAATCCTGCTATCGGATTTAATGAGTTCTTCAGCTGCAGAAGAAAGCACTTGATGAATTCCACTGGCAAGATTGGCTGCAGTCGTTACAAACAGATCAGCCCTGACGCTTTGTTTCAACCATCCATCTACCGTATAGCGAAAGCTTTTGATCATGACCGAAACACTGATGACCATAGCAAGAGCCGTAAGAAGAGCCGATATCGTCAAGGCATTGCGATGGATAGAACGGCGAAAATGAGATAGAATTAATTTGAATGTAACCTGCTTAGGTTTGATCAGTTGAACTACGATCTTACAAACAAAGGGAGAAACAAACGAAAAAGCCAAGAGCAAAAACAGAGCTGCTCCAAAACTCAAGACCGGCAACCCTCCCATAAGACTTAAAAAGGACAAAATTAGGGCAAGGAGTATAAAACCGATTACACAGAGAAACCAAAAAGGACCAAACCGATGGACTTTATCTTCAAGGGTTGCAGGGCTAAAAGCTTGGACGGGAACAATTTTGGATGCCTCTATCGAAGGGAAAAAAGAAGCTACTCCACTTGCAGCCATTCCGACAATAAAAGCCAAAGCTAAATGATAAGGGGATATAAAAATCTTTTCTATACTCGATAGCAGATAAAGTGAAGTCAGACTTGAGGAAACCCATCCAACTAGTTTAGAAGCAACGACATAACCAACGGGTATACCCAAAACTATTCCTATGATACTTACAATCAAAGATTCTCCAAGACAAGCTGCAATGATCGATTTAGATCCTAAGCCAAGACAACGCAGCAGGGCAATTTCTGATCTTCTCCTTACGACTCCCACAAGCACCGTATTGTAAATTATGAACATCCCTACAAAGAGAGATATCAAAGAGAGAGCTGTTAAGTTGAGCTGGAAAGATCCAAGCATTTTTTCTATCTTCATATTCCTTTTTTCAGGAGTCTGGACAATAACTGTGGGAGGCAATTTTTCTTGAAGAGATCGAATAAACTCCATCCGATCTTTTTTCTTACTTACCAAACAGCTAATTCTTGATAATTGACCAACCTTATGAAACAGCTCTTGGGCATTGCTGATATCCATGACCGCCATATGCTCATCAGAACCTATGGCTCCTGATTCAAGTTCCAAAAAAGAATGTACTTTTAACTCCACAATCCCTTCAGGAGTGCGTAGTTTTAACCGATCGCCCCTTTTTATTCCCAGCCGCTGTGCAAGCTTTTTATTGAGTCCTACAGCCTGAGGGTCTTTCAAAAAATCGATGATGTCTTCTTTGTTGTTAACCGTGGATGAAAGTTCAAAACTTCTTACAGGACGATTGGTTAGAAAATCCACTCCTACTATGTCTAGATATTCACCGGGATGATTCTCTAACATGCATACTTGCTCTAGAATTGGCGTAGCAACAAGGACATCAGGATCGCTCACTACTTTTGATAATATCTGCTCATCAAAAGGGGCACTCTCAGCAGCTATCTCCAAATTAGCTTTCCCTCCAACGAGATCTATTGAAGCTCGAAATGATTCCAAAGCGGAATGATTAATGAGCTGGATGGCAATGAAGTTGGCAATGCCTAAAGCAATACAAAATATATTCAGAATCAAAAGAAAGGGATGTTGAGAAAAATACCGAAAACTATGATTAAAAAAAATTTTGTAAAGGCCAAACCCTTTCATCCTGGTCATAACTGCTTTGATTAGAGTTTCTTTTCAACAGAAAAGACAGCCATCTTTCATGTTTAATATTCTGTCCGTTGATTTAGCCACTTCAAGACTATGGGTAACCATCAAAAGAGTTAAATGATATTCTAAAACGAGCTTTTGGATCAAAGAAAGCACTCTTTGGCTTGTCTCTGAATCGAGGTTGCCTGTAGGTTCATCGGCTAATATAATCTTTGGCTTCATAATCAGCGCCCTTGCCAAAGCCACTCTTTGCATTTCACCTCCAGAAAGCTGATGAGGATAATGGCATAATCGATGAGAAAGTCCCACTTCTTCAAGTAATGCTTTTGCTCTTTGGGAAGCTTCGGAGTCGGCAACCCCTTGCAAAAGCGCTGGGAGCATCACATTCTCTATTGCAGAGAGAGTAGGAAGCAGATTAAAAAATTGAAATACAATGCCAATAATGCTGCCTCTTAAGCGGGCTAATTTCCCCTCATTTAAAGAATGAAAAGGATGCCCATCTACATATATTTCTCCTTCGGATGGACTATCTATTCCCGCAATCAGATGAAGTAAGGTACTTTTCCCACAACCACTGGGTCCAACCAAGGCAACAGATTGTCCAGGATATACTTCCAGATTTACCTTTCTCAAAGCAGCAGTTTGAACTTCTCCATTGTTATAATATTTAGTTACGTTTCGAATCGTTATAATAGGGTTATTCATTAATCAGGTTTATTTGTTCCATCATGTAATAATTTTTTTTCAATCCTTTCTAAGACAGCTTCCATTCTTTCTAGATGAGGAGACTTCAAAATTATAACATGGAACTTCCAGTATCGGGCAGACAGCCCACATAAGATAATACCAACAGAAAGCAGAAAGAAAGAAGCGACAGGGAAAACTAGATTATACAAGATAAAGCCTCCGACTGATAGGCATAAAATGGTTCCCAATAAAATAAAAAAGAAAAGAAAAGCCTTGAGCAAAGAAAACCGAACAAATAATCGAGGGGCTAAAATAGCGAGCAAAAAAAGAAAGGCAAACGCCGCCCCTTTGGGTATTCTTCTTAGAAAATCACCCTGAACTATTTGTCTTGTAGCTTCTAACCTAATCTCTACGGGACTCATTTTCCCTATATCTGTATCTAGCCAATTGGTAAACGCTGGATCAGTAAGACCAAGCCATACCTGCTTGCCATGAATCAACTGAAGATCAAAAGCGGGTTTTATTCCTCTAGCCAATTGATCTGCATAGAGTAAAAAATCATCATATTTGATATGGATTACTCCGGAGCGGGAATGCTTAAACCTAAGTTGCATTCTTCCTTCAGCATCCAGGGGTATTCTTCTTAAAATTTGACCACTATCATTGCGCAACAGGAAAGCTTTATTTAAACGGGCTTCGGATTTTTTTATCGAAGCATCCATTTTGGCTGTTGCTGCAACCAAAGAAAGAGAAGGGACAAAGTTTTCGTTAAGTTGAAAAAAAAGAGGAACTGATCTTAACCCTCGATTTGTTCCCACTCCCAGATTGTTAATCCCGACTGGGTTACCTTCCGTCAAATCTGTTGAAGGCCAAAAAGCTGATCCATACTTAGGTAAAAAGCGTGGATCGCCTCTAACAAGAAATTTTTCAAAAAGAATCTGCTGGTGAGCTAAGGTTTCCGTCTTAAGCGCTGCACCTGCAAAACAAACACGATTGAGCCTGTTTATGAGAGAGCGGAATGTTTCATCGAAACTATCTAATCGTGGACCCCTTTCTGTAAAAAGAATGTCCATGACTACACTCTGAGGAGTAAGAGGAATTAAGCTTCTTAGAAAAAGAGAATATTCTAGCCTAGGCCACGGCCAAGGTCTGTCGACTGGAATTCTATCTATTTCAATTAATACAAATTGGTTTGCTTTTTGAGGCGTAGGCAGTAATTCCTCCAAACGTATTATTTTCTCTTCAACAGCATTTAACAAACCCACCCAAAAGAAAACACCAACTGCTGATCCCCATAAAAACCCTAGGATCGAGGCAAGAAGTAGCCTTTTTTTAGTTTCTATAGGAAAGTTATTTATAACAGCCATTTAAACAGAAACCATTTTGAGAAAATAAAAACACTTTCAATGAGCTTGAGAGCACATTGAATTGTTTCTTTCCTTTTTTAAAAAAGAAAAAACTACAGACTTCTTTCTAATTTGGATAATCTAAAGAAAAATGTCTAGAAAATATGTGTTAGCCCTATTTTTCTTCAAGACCCCCTTTTTTGATTTTCCTATATCCCTTTCTTTTAGCCATAACTCGTCGAGCCTCTTGTTTCCATCCTTTCATTTTTTCTTTTAATACAAGGAGTTCTTTTTTCTTTTCTTTAATTTTTGCATTCACCCAGATTTTTATCTTTTGGATATATTTTGCATCAATCTGCAACTGTGAAAATCCCCAAGCAGGATCGCCTAAACAACTCTCCAACTCTTTGGTTTTTTTTTGTAACGTTTTACTCAAAATGACGATTCTTTTCTGCAAAAGAGAAATAGGAAGATTATCCAATTGTTTTTCTTCAAGATAATACAGTGATTCCAGCAAGTCTAAATCTTTAGCCTTATACGCCAGTTGGGCAGCATACCATCTCTCCATCTTTTCGGCTGAGACTTTATTGTTAATATCCGGATGAAGAAGCCGGGCAATAGCTCTATAAGTCGCTTTGAGTTTGTTTTCCTGCAAAGGTTTTTTCCCCCTATTCTTATAGGTATCGATCCTTTTTTCATTTTGAAGAACGTCATCGAAAGAAGAATCTATTTTTTCTTCCGGACTCCAAACCGTTTTTTTCTTTTTTCTTTTCTGTAGAAGAAAATGGCAAGAAATGGCTAATCCTCGGTTATGTAAAAGGCTGTCAATTTCTATTTCAAAAATAAGTTGCTTGATTTCGGCTATAGCGGATTCAACTCTCTTTAGTTCTGCTGTTTCCTTGGGAAAGGTTGATTCAACCCATATAATATATTTTGGCTTTTCATAAGCTAAAAAATTTTGCAGTTTCTTTTGCACCTCTTCTAGTTTTTGCTGTAGATCCATATAATGAGTTTCCCAATTTTGCCTGATTTTTTTATTATCGACACAAACCAGGGGAAAAGAGGATTCAATAGATTTGCAAGAAGCAGAAACTGCTGATTTACGGAGAGAGCGTAGTAATGGCTTTTTCCCTTTCATCAACGGAGGTTTGTAAAACAACCTCCGAGTCAAAGAGGTTATGATTTTTTTATTAAAAAATCAAACAATTATAACGGAGATACCTTGAACCCAAAGAAAAGTTTAGCTTTAACTTTTTTCTTCTTAAAAACCCGATTATTTTTAATCCAGATTATTCCCTTTTGCTCAAAAGACAAATGAACGCTCTTTTTTTCCTATCCTCTGGACTGGTCTTTTCTTTTGAAAAAGCAACCTTGGCTACTAAACTTATTCTATTTTTCCTTTTGGGCGTTTCTTCTATAAGCTGGACAGTGCTTTTAATAAAACTCAAACAGATTCAGTCAGCCAAGAAACAGAGCAGAAAGTTCTTACGTAAACTTAAAGCTTCAACTAAATGGTTAGCGCTATTTTTAAGTAGGGAAGCCTTTCCCGGTTCACCCCATCATGCTGTTTATGTGACTGGCTGCAAGGAATTAATGAATATATATCCTGGAACAAAACCGATAGCCGAAGGATATCCTGAAAAAGCTCTCCTGAAAATCAAAATCTCAGAAAAATCATTAAAATTAATCCAATCAGCCATAGAGAGAGAAATAGGAAACCAGATACTCCTTCTTGAAGATCAAATGATTCTGCTTGCTACGGCGGCAAGCGGAGCCCCATTTATAGGGTTGTTGGGAACCGTATGGGGAGTAATGGATGCTTTTGGAGATCTTGCTCTTTCTGGAAAAGCGACCCTAGCAACGATGGCTCCAGGTGTTTCTGGTTCTCTTCTTTCAACGGTCATGGGGCTTATAGTTGCTATTCCTGCTCTTTTTGGATATAACTTTATCGTAGCAACCCTCAAGGAATTAACGATTGATTTGGAAAATTTTGGAACTGAAGTGCTCAGTGAAATAGAAAAGAGATTCGTGATGGCAGAATCTGACTAATGAGCGAATCAAGCGACGATGAAAAAATTTTCGGATAGATGGCGTTACTCTGGGTTTTCAGAACTAAACGTTACACCGATGCTTGATTTCGCTTTTACTTTGTTAATTATTTTTCTTATTACCACTCCTCTTTTGGAACAGAATCTGGATATCGCTCTTCCTTCCCTTGAATCAAAAAAAGCAACCTCTAGCCCTAATCCTTTCGTGATCCAGATTAATAAAACGGGTAAAATTTTTTTCAATGACAGGCTTGTAGATAAAAAACAACTCGAAAGCATTCTTTCTGAAGGAATAAAAAAAGATCCGAATTTAACCGTATCCCTCAAAATGGATAAGGATTTAAAATATGAAGAATTTTTACCTTTTATGGAATTTCTTGAGGAGCTGGGAATAAAAAGAATAGGACTTGTTCATGTCCCCAATGAAAAATAAGAAAGTCCAAGTTTTCTCTTTTCTTCTCTTTGCGAATCGGTTTTTCTCTGACTGCTGCCCTATTAACCATGGATTTCATGGATAAAATTGTTTTATGTCTTTGATGCCTACACAACAAAACAGAGAATTAAAAGGTAGAAATCTTTTTTGGAAAGTCTTTTTAATTGTTTTTAGCCTCCATTTCATCCTCATTTTAGCCTTTTTTATGATCTCTGCTTTAAAAAAAACAAGAAAACCCAAAATTTCCTCTTTCAATATCGTTTCCACTCCTTTGAATGATTCATCTCATTCTTCAAGCAAAACTCCTCTCGCAGAACAACCCAAGAAGGAAGCTGCTTCAAGAAGTTCTTCTTTATCTCCCATGGAAAATATCCAATCTCATCCATCGACCCAAAAGAGTCTTGCTCAAAAAACTTCACAAAAGTCAGTCTCGGTCTCTAAAAAAGAATTCAAAAACAATCAGGTCAAAGCTCAACAGAAGCATACCGTAATTCCTAATCTGACAGAAGTGAGTCGAAAAATTCCTCCTGAAGCCAAATCCCATTCTTCCGAAGAAAAAGACGCTCATGATCAAAACAGCGCCGACTCCCCTGAACACTACTATGCCCTTATCCGTGAAAAGCTGTATTCTGTTTGGGACCAACCAGTAGACTTATTAGGCCTAGGACTTTACTCTGTTGTAGAGATAACCATTGATGATATGGGAGCAATTGTTAAATACAGGCTTCTCCAAAGTTCTGGAAACGAAAAATTTGACCAAAGTACGTTGCTTGCCGTAGAAAGGCTTGAAAGTATTGGACAACGTAGACCTTGGGATATTCCCAAAGTCATTACTGTAAAATTTCAAATGGAAAAATGACCCATTTAAAGGTCCTGTTTTGGAAATTAAAAGAATATAATATTTTCAAAAAAAATGATAGCTGTTTTATTTTTCGTTTCTTGTCTTCTTTTTCTACCTAGCATTTGTCTTTATGGTCAAGTCGAAGTGACCGGTGGAAAAGTAAGAGTTTTTTTAGGCCATTTCCAAGGTAAAGACGCTGAAAGTTGCCGTAAAATCATTTCAAAAGACCTACTTCAAACCCTTCTTATTGATGTCAGTTCAGAAGAAAGCGAACGTTACGAGATCAACGCTCATCTTACCGATAAAGTTCTTGAAGGCAGTCTGCTCGATAAAGTCAAAAAAACCGAACTCATTCACAAAAGCTTTTCTGGAGGAGATTTGCGCCAGTCTTCACACCTTTTTTCAGATGCCATTTTAGAGACCTTAACGGGTATAAAAGGTTTTTCAAGCTGTAAAATTGCTTTCATATCTTCCGAAACGGGTTTTAAAGAGCTTTACATTATGGATATGGATGGAGCGGGTCTAGCCCGACTAACGGCTGACAAGACCATTAGTGCCCATCCTCGATGGAGCCACGATCGTTCGATGATTGCCTATACCTCCTATAAAAGTGGATACCCCGACGTTTACATCATCAAACTGGCTAAGCATTCTAGAATCCGATTTTCCTTTTTCCCTGGAGTTAATTCCGGTGCTTGCTTTTCTCCCGACGACAAAAGCTTAGCTCTTACCTTGAGCAAAGACGGAAACCCTGAAATTTATATCATGGATTTAGAGGGAGGAACTCCCCGACAACTGACACAAAATAGAGCGACCAATACTTCTCCTTGTTGGTCTCCAGACGGCAAGCAGATCGTCTATACTTCAGATGAAAGAGGTAGCATTCAACTCTTTGTTATTCCTGCTGAAGGAGGTCATCCCAAAAGATTAATTACGGGCAATACTTATAGTTCTGAGCCTGATTGGTCAGCCGATGGCCAAAAAATAGCTTTTAGTGCAAGAATAGGGGGGCAATTTCAAGTCGGCGTATACAACTTGAGCACCAATCAAGCCTCTATTCTTACCACTCAAGGAGGAGAAGACCCTTCTTGGACCCCCAACTCCAGGCACTTGGTTTATGCTTCAGAAGGTTCTCTTTATTTAATGGATACGGTGAGCAGGCAAACCACTAAACTTAACTGTGAACTTAAAAATTGCAGTCAGCCTTCCGTTTCTCCTTAACCTAAAAAACTATCTTTTCCCTTTACAATTTTAGCTGCTTAGAAATAAAAATCTTAAAAACTTTAAATGGATCATCCTTAATCCTTTTTATCTCGTAGTCAACTATGAAAAAGAAAAGCCACCCGTTGAAGTTAAATGCCCTGCGCATTCTTCTTTTTTTTTCCTTCACCTTTATTGTCATCAGTAGCCTTGGTTGCGCCAAACATCCCAAAGGCAAAGAAAAACCAGCACCTGAAGAGGAAACTTTAGAAAGCTCTCCATTACCGAGCAGAGGAGAATTTAATCCTGATTTTGATGTCGATTATTCGCCTTTAAAAGAAGAGATTATTTATTTTGCCTTTGACAGCGCCGCTATTCCAGGAAGTGAACGAGGAAAAATTGAAAAGATAGCCGACTGGATGAACCAACATCCTCAAACATCCATACTCCTCGCTGGCCATTGTGATGAGAGAGGGACCGAAGAATACAACCGGGGGCTTGGAGAAAGAAGAGCAATTGCTGTAAGAGAATATCTTGTAGGACTAGGTATTTCACCTGAAAAAATCCATACGATTTCATATGGGAAAGATCGTCCTATAGCCATAGGACATACAGAGGCCGATTATGCAAGAAATCGAAGAGTCGAAACCGGGGTAATTCGCAAATAAGCTTGTTTAATTGAAAAGAATTTTACTTACCCTCACTTCTGAATTCTATTTCGATTAATGCAAGAATTATTCGAGTGGTATCCTAACAATACCGAACAGCTTATCAGTCCCACTGCACCTCTTGCAACAAAAATGCGGCCAACAACCCTTGAAGAGTTGGTTGGCCAGGATGATATTCTGTTACCCGGAAAGCCCCTAAGAAGGCTCATTGATGCAGATAGAATACAGTCTTTAATTTTCTACGGCCCTCCCGGAACAGGAAAAACAACATTGGCTGAAATTATCGCCAAAAAAACAAAGAGTTTTTTTGAAAGATTAAACGCTGTAGAAGCAGGGGTATCAGAGATAAGAAAGGTTCTTAGCCAAGCTACCCTGCGATGGAAAAAAGAAAAAAGATATACACTTTTGTTTATTGATGAAATTCATCGGTTCAACAAATCTCAGCAAGATGTTCTGCTTCCTGAATTAGAAACAGGAATCATAAAATTCATAGGGGCAACAACCCATAATCCTTGTTTTTACTTGACCGCCCCCCTTTTGTCTCGATCCCATCTCTTTGAATTTAAACCTCTATCAAAAACATCCTTAGAAAGCTTGCTCTTTCGCGCTTTGAGTGACAAAGAAAGAGGGCTTGGAAACTATGAAGTGAGTATTGACCCAGAAGCAAAAGAGCTTTTGTTGAATGTATCTGAAGGAGATGCTCGACGGCTTCTGAATTATTTGGAGATAGCTGTTCTTTCTTCTCTTCAAGAGAACAAGCAGGCCTCGATTACCATTAGAGTTGAAACAATCCAAAATCTGCTCCAGAAAAAAATTCCCCGCTACGATCGCGCTGAAGACGAACATTACGACACCATTTCAGCTTTTATTAAATCTGTACGAGGCAGTGATCCCGACTCGGCTCTTTATTGGCTAGCCAAGATGATTTCTGCCGGTGAGGACCCAAGGTTCATTGCTCGCAGACTCGTCATCCTCTCAACTGAAGACATCGGCCTGGCTAATCCAGAGGGACTAGCTGTTGCTGTAGCTGCCTTTGATGCGATAGAAAAAATAGGGATGCCAGAAGGAAGAATTCCACTTGCTTTTGCTACCCTATACTTGGCTTTATCCCCCAAGAGCAATTCGGCCTATCAAGCCATTGAAAAAGCTATGGAATGGATAAACAACAAAGAAAGAGTCGAAGTTCCCCAAGCATTAAAAGACAGTCATTATTCGGGAGCAAAAAAACTGGGCAAGGGAGTAGGTTATCTTTACAGTCATAATTTTAAAGAGGCCGTAAGCCCCCAACTCTATGGAATAGAGCCAGGAACTTTTTATTCCCCTACAGATCATGGAAAAGAAAAGGAATTCAAAGAAAGACTACAATATATTAAACAATTAAGAATAAAACAACAAACCAACTCCCAATCTTCGCAATCATGACGGCCGCATTTTCTTCCTTCTACCGGATTCTTTCAAAAATGATGCAGTTCTTATGAATTTAATGAGTCCTCAATTGCTTTTAGGTTTGCTTTTCTTACCCCTTATTCTTTTTCTTTTTTATCGCAAAAATGTACAAGCAAAGGCCACGTTCAGTCATCTTTTTAAAGTTTTTTTTTCGCCCAAGGGTATCGAGTTAAAAAAACAAGAAAAAAAACAAGCCTCTTTGCCATGGTTATTCCTTGCATCCTCTATTCTTTTCTTTATCGCCCTGTCTCGACCGCAATGGGGAAAGTCAGAAGTTGAACTGCTAGAGTCAAACATCGATTATCTTGTCGCTCTAGATGTTTCCAAAAGTATGTTAGCTGAGGACATCGTTCCTACTCGATTAGATAGAGCAAAGCTGCTCGCTACAAATTTCATCTCTAAGCTCCATGGTGAAAGAGTGGGTTTGCTCGCTTTTACAAAAAACGCTTTTATTGAAGCTCCTTTATCCACTGATTATGAGCTTTTAGAAGAAATTCTTACAGAACTTTCGCCCAACGATTTTCCCAATGAGGGAACGAATTTTGCTGCGATGCTGGATGAAGCGCTGCAGTTTTTTTCTTCCAATGAAAAAGCTAAAAATATGCTTATTCTATTAAGCGATGGTGAAGATCATGGGGGAGGATGGCAACAAAAACTAGCTGAGTTCAAAAAAGAGTCTATCCAGGTATTATCTATTGGCATTGGAGCTTCCCATGGGGCGGTTATAAGAAATCCCAATGGTTCTCTTTATAGAGATTATAAAGGACAGCCCATTGTCACAATTTTTAATCCGGCTTCCCTTGAATTTATTGCCCGTTCTACGGGCGGAGTTTATATCCAGGCGGATAAATACTTTGACATCTCAACCGTTGTAGAGGGCATGATAAAAAATCCAGGATATACAAAACGTAAAGAAAAAATGAAAACTCATGCAGAAAAATATACTTATTTTCTTTTGCCCGCCATCGTATTGGCATTAGCCAGTTTTTTGTTCGAATTTCCTTTATATGAAAATCGCGAGGTTAAGCTTGGGTCAAAAGATAAGTCTTAAGAGGATTCTCCCTTTTTTTGTTTTCTTTTTGTATCTTTCTTTTACTTCAGCAAAGGGAGAAGAAATAGAAAGTTTCATAAACAAAATAGATGAGTTTAGTAAAAAGTCAGAATTAAGCAAGGAAGACTGTCTATCCATTGCTCAATCGACTATCGATTTAGGGAAAAAAAACCAGATTCCCCCAGGAGTTATTGAAGATGGAATAAAAGCCGTAGAGCTAGGCAAAAGATTGGATCCACACTTTGCTCCATGGGAAGACTATCTCCAAGAACTCTTAAGACTTCTTAAAGAAAATTCTTCTTCAGCTTCCTCAAACAAAAACAAAAAAGAAGGGCAGAGTCGGGAAGGCATGCAAGAGATGTCTTCCTTCGAACCTAACTTCAGAAAAGGAACATTGAATTCCATATCAAATCCGAGTGATCCTCGAAATCTAACTGGAAATAAACATTCTTCCTCTTTGAATTCTTTGATCAAAGAACAGAAAAAAGAAAAACTGCTTTATGCACCAAAAAACTCTTCTTCTTCCTCTACGGAAAATCCGTCTGAAACTAATCAAAACCAAAGTAGCGAACATTTTGAATGGGCAATAAAATTAAGGCAGATTAAGCAGTTGGATAGCCCCTCAACATTCTTTAAAAGGATGCGTCAAATAGAAAGTGAGACAAATGAAACTTTTTGGGAAGATCCAGATTGGTAATCAACTGCTGGATTTTCCTTCTCTTTTGCTTACCTTGCTGATCTTTTTTGGGTGTGTCTTAAGGGCAATGGCCTTTTCGGTTCATTGGCTTCCGATAAGCGAAAAAATCGAAGTGGGAAAAGAAAGTCATCTTTCCCTTTTGTTTGAAGATTGCTTGCCTCAAGAAGAAGTAAGACCCCCTAAAATTTCATTTTTGGAATTTGGGGATCCCGTCGTAAATCGGGTTGGCCATTCCCATTTAATATATGAGTTTCCTGTAATTGCCCAACAAGCTGGCAATTACATTATTCCCCCTTTCTTAATCGCCACCGATCATGGACTTATTGAAGCCGCTCCGATGTCCTTAAATGTAACCGAAGAGAAATTTTTTGCTCTTCCAGCAGATGCTATAGATGCCCGCGTCATTGTTCCACAAGGAATATTGTGGATAGGCCAGCCTTTTGCTATCGAGTACAGACTTCTTGCGCATTCAGGAACATTTTTGGACATTACGAGTCAGCCAGAATGGAACCCGAAAGATTTTTTGGCCAACAGGTGGGGCAAACCTCAAAGAATCGTCTTAAATTCCAACGGTTCTTATGCCAGTGGGTTACGTTATACGACAACTCTTCTTCCTCTCAAATCGGGAAAGATCGTTTTACCTTCAATCACTCAGCAGCTGACTTTAGAAATTGAAAGATTAGGTCATGGCCTTTTCTCTCAACCTCTTGTAAAAGCGATTAGGGCTACAACCGAACCAAAAACAATTGAAATTTCTCCTTTACCCGCTCCAATCCCCAAAGATTTTTCTGAAGCTATTGGCAACTTCAAACTCTCTTGCAAGGTTAATCCCATTGATGCTGTTCAAGGTGAACCCATATCGATAACTATAAAAATAGAAGGTATAGGCAATTGGGCTGTTCCCTGGAAACTCAAGGATTTTCCAGAATGTAAAGGTTTGAGAATAATTAATTCAAAACCTTTCCGTCAAATTGATCCTGAATCTCTATTTAATGGGGTTTTAAAAATGGAATTAGTCCTCATCCCTGATATATACGGAGAAATAGACATTCCTTCTTATTCTTTTACCTATTTTGACACTACACTGGGTGAATATCAAACTTTAAAATCAGACCCCTTCCACATTTCTATAAAAAAATCTTCCTCTACAGTGGAATTAGCAGATAATAAACAAAATGAGTCGTTGAATAATCTTTCTTTAACTAATCCTGGATATCCTCGGGATATGATGCCTATAGGACCTCTTTTTGGATCTACAACCGGCTTAGCTCCCTTTTCCCCTTATGCAATTGGGGAAGAAGCCATTCTATTGACAAGCCTATTTCTTATACTATGGATCTATCTTTCTTGGGAAAAGGCATCCTGCGATCCAGCGATTACCAAGAAAAAAAGGGCAGCTCTTTCTTTAAAGCTTACGGCACAGTCCCTAGCTAAAGTAAAAACTGCTGAAGAATTATATCAAATCATGCTTCTTTGGCAGAAAGCGTTCAAAGAATTTTGGGAAATTCCTCATGCTTTTCCTGACGAAAACATAATTGAAAAACAACTCGTCAATCGATTTCCTAGAAATCTTACCCTGGCAAAAAAGTGGATATCCCTTTGGCATGAATCACAGCTCTGTTTGTATAGTCCAACTCTTTCGCCCTCTTCTCAATGGATTAATGATGCCCTGGAGCTTGCAAGAAAACTTCCAAGGGTCACCCCCCCTATAAAAGCAATTTTTAGCCCATCCAATCTTTTCCCTTTTTTCCTCTACGCTGCTCTTTTCTTTACTTTTGTTTTAATACCCTTTAAGAATAACCCCATATTTTGTTCTCCTGCAAGACAAGAGCTCTCAGACTCAGGCAGATTTCCTTTTTTTATCCCTCTAAAAGATAACCCTAGTAGAAAACAACTCACCGCTCCTCTTTATTTTGCCCATTCCAACCTCTTCTGCCCAATATATTCTTTGTTTGGATCCTTGGCCCGTTTTCCCTCAAGCGAGGAGGCAATTGCCGAATATCAAAACGGAGACTTTCCTAAAGCTGCAGAAACTTGGGGAAAAAAAGCTCTCCTTCAACCTTTAGATTGGAAAACAAGGAATAACCTTGGGTTAGTCTTTGCACAACAGGAACAATGGCCAAAAGCGCTTGGAGAATGGACAGCTGCTTTCTTGCTTGCACCTCGTGATCCTGTAGTGGCTTGGAACTTTAACTTGGCGTTAAGCAAAAATCCAGGGGCCGACATTCAACTTCTAACGCTAAGTAAAAAAAATTTATTAAATAAAATAAAGGCCTTTTTTTCACCTGGAGAATGGGAGAGAATAGTTTCCCTAAGCCTTTTTTCCCTTTTCTTCTTCTTTGGCTTAGCGCTTTTGAGCGCTTTTCGCAAAATCCCTCTACATTCTTTTGTTTTGATCGGGTTGATTATGTTTTCTACCCTAAGTTGTCTGTCTTTCTGGGAGTTTGTTTCCTATGGAATTTTCACCGATCCTTTTTCTGGAATTATCGTGCAAGACAGTTTCATTCGTTCTGTTCCTACGGAAATCCAGCAACAGAATCTGCCTGTAAAAGCCGGTTCGGTTGTTAAAATTAAGAAAACCTATTTGGGATGGTATATGATTGAATTTATCAATGGCCAGAAAGGTTGGATCAGATCCCAAAATGTTACCCTTTTTTATAAGCCTCCTCAAGAATTAGCTCCACCTAAAGAAAAGCCTTTCTATCTTTCTATTTTTCCACCTTAAGCACTTCAGAAGTTTCTCATTGCCTTCAAAAAAATTTGTAATAATTTTCCCTCATAAATCATCCAAAGGATTTGCTCTGAGTATAAATGAGAAACTCACAAATCCAATAAAACTGATTTACTTTTAAAACTGAAGAAAAACAAAGCCTTAACCCTACCTATTCGATAAATAGGCAAATTTAGTTCTTTTTTTCGTATTTTTCTAACTGCTCAACCACATTCCAAGCTACTTTTTTACAGTCGAAAAGAGTTTCTGCTAGATGATGGGCTTTCATTGAATGGAAAGAATAATCTTGTTCAATTTTATTTATGGCTTCAATCGCCTCGTCTAAAGAGTTAAATGAAAAAAGCCCTTCACCCGTGGGAATGATTTTTGACCATCCTGTATCTTGAATAACAGCAGGCTTTCCCATGGCCAGATAACACACGGTGCGATCACTAAACCAACCACTTTCACTTTGCCTATAGCCACTTTTGACAACGGAAAATTCTCCACGAGACTGCCCAATAAAATTCCTGTATTTGTCGAAATCCGCAGCGATTGAAAAACTACTGATCATATCCCAATTTTTTGATAAAAACCGCTTGCGAATTTCATGATCATCTTGAAGATCAGAGGCGATTTGGAATCGGCTTCTCCCCTTATACCTTAGGGGAAGATCTATAAACTTGTCAAACTCAGCGGCCTTGTTACCATAAGTTTTCCCAGCCCATTTTACTTCTGGATAACCACACCAATGAGTAATCGTTGACCATTCCATCCCTCCTTCTTTTTTAGGCCACCACTCCAAACAGACGGGAGGAAAAGTAGGATGCCATTTTATTCCTGTAAAAGGAACTTTTACATTGTCTTCTTTCAAGGTCAAACCCACAGAAAAATAAAGATCATGGCCTTCCAAATTCATATCGCATCCATACCCCTTGGCCCATATCTGGGTAAAGCCCGGGTCCAAATCAAGATAAACCTTTTTTTTAAAAAGGGAGAGAAGAGAGCGGTTTCGTATCAATCCCGAAATATTTAAAAGAAAACGACTCTCTTTAGCAAAAAGCAGGAATTTTTCTAAATGAGTTGTCGATCCATCAATAAATAGGGCAGAATGATCTTCAAAACCAAAACGGCAGAGAACACTTTCCCACTCTTTTAAACACAACTGAAGGGTCTGATCTCTTCCCAATGTTTTACTTTGGGGTAAGTCCTTAAGGGATAATTCTTCTAAAAGTCCGACCTCCCATCCAAGCTTGCGAAATCCACATGCCCAATGGAGAAAAACAAAATGTATTCCGACAGAATAAAAAGGGTAACCTCCAATTCGACACCCCACTACAACTTTGTTTGCCATGAATGATTTTAAGCTATTCTAGCCAATCTAACCGATTTAGCCTTTCCAATCCAGCTACTCAAACCGGGTTACCCCTTTATCATGATTCATCAAACTATAATAGCTTTTTTGTATATGTTATCTCGGCTCCATGCTAATAAGCTTTAAAAAAAATGCACAAAAGAAATAAATTTGATTCTTATCCAGATTATTCAATTTTTAGCTATTTATCTTAATCCGCCTCAAACATCTAATTCAATATCATCTCCTGTTTTTGTACAGGGATAGGCCTTGACTCCTCTTGTCGCGGGCCCACAGAGTACTTCTCCGGTTTTAAGATTAAACCGAGCTCCATGCCACGGACATTCCACTTCGCCGTTTTCAATAAAACCCTCACTCAAGGGCCCTCCCTCATGAGGACAAGTATCATCCAAGGCAAAATATTCCCCTTTATAACAAAATAGGGCAATTTTTTTTCCTTGCAGATCAAAACACTTTCCTCCCCCTTCGGGTATTTCAGAAGCTTTAAAAGGACATTTGACTTTAGCCATAGCGCTTTTTTAAGTTTTTAAAAACGAGTTGTCAACTAGATAGTCATGGAAAAAGCCGATTAATTTTGATTGCATACAATGTTTTGTTCCATAAAATGAATAAGAAAATCGGAATCCATGCGTCTAAACCTTCTCTTTGTATCGGTCGTGCTAGTGGTTCTTAGTAGTGGCTGCGCTCTAAACAATAGACAAACAAGACAGGTTTCTTCGGCTTTGCCCTCTAATCTGATTCGAGTAAGCATCCATGATCAAAAGATGGAATTAATTCAAGATGTGGGCAAAACAACTGAATCACACCATTTTTATCCCGTATCCACCTCTAAATATGGTATTGGAGATGAATGGAACAGTTACAAAACGCCTATAGGTCGTTTCATTATCGCCAAAAAAATTGGCGATGGGATACCTTTGGGAGGAAAATTTTACCATAGAAAATTTACAGGTGATGTGATCAAATTGGCTTCCTATGATCCCTCGAAACCCGCATTTAATCATGACAGTATATTAACAAGAATTTTGTGGCTTAAGGGATTGGATTCTCAGAACAAAAATTCATTTAATAGAGGGATATTTATCCATGGAACAAATCAAGAAGCGCTTGTGGGACAACCTGTTAGCTATGGATGTATAAGAATGAAAAATAAGGATGTTGTTCAACTTTATGATCTTGTCTCTGAATATACTCCAGTATACATCCAAAAAGAACCGCTTAAAAAACCCATACCGAAAGAAGTTCTTGCTAGTTTCCATTTCAATCATTCTCCAGTTTATTCCTCCACAAATCAATTTTCTTCACCGACTCTAGTTTTTAATGAATATTCCCCAAAGGCTATACCCCTTTCAACAACATCCCCCGTTTCTTTCAACTCTTCTCAAAAAACACCGACTACCAATGAACAAAAAGAAACAGTAATTAAAAAGGCTTCTTTGAGTCACTCACCCATAAAGAATTCCACTAAAGAAAGAGTATCAACTCAAATGACAAAAAGTGCTACTGAAAGAGCCATTCATTCTTCCACTGAATCAAAAACTTCTTTAACAAAATCCAGTTCCCACACAAAAAGAAACTCTAGATCTCATAAAACAGTCAGTCATTCAACTTCCGCTAAAAATATAACCTTTAATTCCTCTCAAATTAAAAAGAAAAAGAACCTTGAATAAATCGAAAAAAAGAGACTTTCTATTTTCAGGAAATCATTTCTGAAGGATATGTGAAACAAAATTATCTGCTCTGAAGGATAGGGACCCACTCCTTCGGCTCGCCACCTAAGGGCTGACAAAGTTCACAATATTTTCCCCTTTAATGATCAGCCACAAAATTCTTTTTCATTTAAGGGAACAAAAATTTATCTGTCTTGTCCTTCTGCAAATGGAAGAATTGCAGAAAGGCTTTTCCACCCACAATCGAGGCAGGCGAGCAAAAAATCCTTTCCCCCAGACTCGCTTTTCTTTTTGCCCGCCATTCCCGCCTCAGTGTCGAGCCAATGATTTTTATTGATTCGGTTGGGTAGTCTTTGTAGCGGATGAAAGCATTTGTTGGGTTGAATATTTACCATCCTAATCAATGCGGCTGCTTTTGTGTTTTCAAAGATTTTCCACACTTCTGTTTCGTCCAGTGTAAAAAGTAGGAAGCGAGCTTACTGGAAAGCAAGGTAAGTAGGCAAACTCTGCGTAAAACCCGTTAAGATTTATCTGGTCGGGGCGACAGGATTTGAACCTGCGACTCCCTGCTCCCAAAGCAGGTGCTCTAGCCAGGCTGAGCTACGCCCCGCCAATACATGATCATAATAATGGATAAAGTATTAGTTCTGGAAACATAACTCTGAAAATTTATTTTCAGAGGATATGGAATAAACAGGTAATATCATCTCGTTACTATTTTAAATAAAATAACAATCGGCCGAACCCAGAAAAAATTTTTACAATGAGCTAAGCATGCTTTATATCGTTTTGCCGTCAAGAAAAAAACCACTTGTTCTTTACAAAAAGGCTAACAAAGCCGAAATTTTTATTAAAAGAAATTGAATAAGCCAAAATTTTTGCAATGTTATTTTCTGTACAGAATTGTAGCATTTCTCTCAATAATAATTAAGAAATTTCCCGAATATAGAGAGGAAAATGTTGGCATAGTTTTAGCTCTAGTATAAAAATAAGATTATGAGCTTAAAGATAGAAAATCTACATGGTGGAATAGGCGGAAAAGAGATTGTTCAGGGCATATCTTTGGAGATTAACCCTGGAGAGGTTCATGCCATAATGGGACCTAATGGATCGGGGAAAAGTACGCTTTCAAAGTTACTTACGGGACATCCCGATTATGAAGTTTACTCTGGATCGGTATGGATGGATGGAGAGTCCATTCTAGAGATGGAACCAGACGAGAGGTCAAGAAAGGGGCTTTTCATGGCTTTTCAATATCCCTGTGAAATTCCAGGGGTGACTGTAGCTAATTTTCTTAGGGCAGCTTTGCAAGCTCGACTTCCAGAAGGCAAAACGATTAATGTCACGGATTTTTATAAAGAACTTTATGCCGCAATGGAAAAACTATCCATGGATAGGAAATTTAGTTCTCGATATGTTAACGAAGGGTTTTCTGGCGGGGAGAAAAAAAGAAATGAAATCCTCCAGATGGCTGTATTAAAACCAAGGTATGCGATCCTTGATGAAACAGACAGTGGCTTAGATATAGATGCTTTAAAAATTGTTGCCAATGGTGTAAATGCCTTGAAAGGTCCTCATATGGGCATTTTACTTATTACTCATTATCAAAGGCTGCTGAATTATATCATTCCTGATTATGTTCATGTGATGGTCAAAGGGAGGATAGTAGCCAGTGGAACAAAAGAGCTTGCATTAAGTTTGGAAGAAAAAGGATATAGCCAGTTTGAAGAAGAGTTTGTTGCTCAAACTCATTAAAAGGGATATGCGGAGTAAAAAAAGATTGAACTTTTAACCCATTAAAAAGGGGATAATGCCTATGCAGAGTGTAAAAGAAACCCATAAGGAAGATGTTATAAATATTAATTCCCTAGTTGAGGATTTTTTCTACGATGTAAACTACACCTATGACGCGGGGGTAGGGCTCAATGAAAAAACAATCGATTATATTTGCGATATAAAAAATGATCCAGATTGGATCCGTGCATTCCGGAAAAGAGCTCTGCAAATTTTTTTACAAAAACCCCTGCCTGTGCATTGGGCGAGTAAAGAACTTGAAAAGATCGACTTCGATAAAATCCGCTACTATTTAGCTTACGATAAGAAAGCCCAAAGGAGTTGGGACGAAGTCCCTGCGGAGATCAAGAAAACCTTTGAAAGATTGGGTATACCTGAACAGGAAAGAAAATTTCTTGCAGGAGTAGAAGCTCAATTTGATAGCGAGTCGGCCTATTCGAACATAAAAGAGTCCTTGAGTAAACAGGGAGTAATCTTTGTTGGAAGTACTGAAGGTCTTCATAAATACCCTGAGATTTTCCGCAAATGGTTTGCTAAAGTTATTCCTCCAGCTGACAACAAATTTGCTGCTTTAAATAGTGCAGTGTTTAGCGGGGGAAGCTTCATTTATGTTCCTCCTGGGGTAAAAGTTCAGCAACCTCTCCAAGCCTATTTCAGAATAAATGCTGAAAGTTTTGGCCAATTTGAAAGAACACTGATTATCGCTGATGAAGGCTCCGAAGTGACCTACATGGAAGGTTGCACGGCTCCCCGTTTCGAAACTTCCACTTTACACAGTGCAGTAGTTGAGCTTGTTGCACTACCAGGAGCAAAAATTCAATACATTACTGTCCAAAATTGGAGTTCGAATGTTTTTAATCTGGTGACAAAAAGAGCTATCGCCATGGAAGAAGCGGAAGTGCGCTGGCTTGATTGCAATATTGGTTCAAGGCTGACCATGAAATATCCCGGAGTTATTCTCAAGGGTAGAAAGGCAAGGGGAGAGGTGCTTAGTATTGCTCTTGCCAACACGGGTCAACATCAGGATACAGGAGCAAAGATGTATCATGCTGCAGATGAAACATCAAGCAATATTATCTCTAAAAGCATTAGTATTGGATCGGGAAGAGCAAGCTACCGGGGACTTGTCAGCATACCTGACCACTTAAGAAATTGCAAAAACAATACCGAGTGTGATGCTTTGCTTATCAATTCCACTTCTCGAACGGACACCTACCCCGCTATCACCGTTATGGGCAATCGGAATGCCACCCAACATGAAGCCAGTGTAAGTAAAATTAGTGCTGAACAACTTTTTTACATGCAACAAAGAGGATTGCCTGAAGACGAAGCCATGAGTCTGTCAGTCAACGGTTTTATCAATGACCTAGTTAGAGAATTTCCCATGGAATATAGCGTGGAGTTAAAAAGACTTATCGATCTGGAGATGGAAGGTTCTGTGGGATAAAGATCTTGAAGCTTTCAATTTCCCATAAACTAACAGGAGTTCCCCATGCAACTCATACAAAACAACTCTGTAGTGCCAAAGGACATAGAAAGACCCTATCCGAATTGGTTTGAAAACAGACGCAAGCAGTCATTATTGGAATTTGAAAGTCTTCCCTTTCCCCAGAGAAAAAATGAAAAATGGAGGTTCTCCAGCCTAGAGAAAATAAAATGGGATGGTTATTCCTCCAAGGTCCAAGTTTCTCCTTTTGATATTGAAAAGTTAAGCTCGTTTTTCCCTTTTGAAAATTCCTTTGGGGCTATCGTCTATGGGAACAATGATCTTCTTTTTTATACCCCCATTCCAGAAAAACTCCAAAAACTGGGGATTATCTTTAGCCCTTTAAATGAAGCCTTGGCTCTCTATCCTAATCTGTTAAGAGAGCATTTATTCAAGGAAACTCTCTGTATGGGCTCAGAGAAATTTGAAGCCCTTCATAGGTCGAAAACAGAGTCGGGAGCCGTGTTATATGTTCCGAAAAACATAGAAATCCAGGAGTTTTTAGAGCTAGGGTTTTGGATAACTGAACCTTTCGCGGCGATTTATCCCCATATCCTTATTGTGCTTGAAGAAGGAAGCAAAGCTAAAATCCAACTTAATTTTAGATCACTCAATCCAAGGGGTGGTTTGAGTTGTTCAGCCATAGAAAGTTATCTCGGAAGATCCTCTTTTCTCGAACTTGTTTGCGTTCAACAATGGGCTGATGAAGTCAACTCTTTTATGTTTAGTTCATCGACTGTCGGTCAAGATGCCCAATGTACCTCTCTTTATGTCAATGTTGGAGGTAGTTACAATCGATTCGAAGGCAAGACCCATCTGAGTGGTGCTGGAGCAAGTGCAGAAATACTCTCAGCAACTATTGCAAAAAATAGCCAGGAATTTGATCAAAGAACTCTACAGATCCATTCAGCTCCCTATACGACCAGCGATCTTTTGTTTAAAAATGTTTTATTTGATTCAGCCAAAACGATTTTCTCAGGTATGATTGATGTATCTGCTGAAGCCCAAAAAACAGATGCCTACCAGAGCAACAGAAATTTAATTCTAGGAGAAAATGCGGAAGCAGACTCTTTACCCGGACTCGAAATTATGGCTGATGATGTCCGATGTACCCATGGTGCAACGACTGGAGGCATAGCTAAAGAAGAACTTTTTTACAGCCAACAACGAGGAATTCCTAAAGCGGTTTTTGAAAAACTTTATTCAATCGGTTTTCTTTCTGAGTGTATCCAACGAATAAAAAATCCTCAAGTCGTCGATCGACTTCTTGACTTTCTTGATACTTCACTGCAAATATAGGGAAAGCAAATATTTATATGAATATGAAAGGAGAAGAGCCCCAATCTAAGTTAACAAGAGATGTTGAAGCTGTGCTCATTCCAAGTGGCGACAAAATACAGCTTGAAAAAGATAAACCTTTTCACATTACTCAATCGATGGGGGGTTCTTATACTCTTATTTATGATAACCGTGTGCTTGTCAGGGTTGATGCCAAAGATTGCGATGCCCTTGGGATTGATATAGGACCCGCTCTTCAAAAAGAGACTTTAAATCAAAATGAAGAAATTACCGAAGAAGTTATTTATAATCGACTAAAAGAAGTTTATGATCCAGAAATCCCCGTAAACATTGTTGATCTTGGATTAATTTATGATTGTCAAATAAACAGAAAAGAAGACGGCAGCTATGCTGTTGCTGTCAAGATGACCCTTACAGCTCCAGGTTGTGGAATGGGAACGATTTTGGCGCAAGATGCACAATCAAGAATCCTTGAAATTCCTTCTGTCTCTGAAGCTCAAGTCGATCTCGTTTGGGATCCCCCATGGAATCCGAGCATGATCAGCGAAGAAGGGAAAATGATTTTAGGATTGGTATAAAATAGTTTTTTATTGCTGGACGACTATTCCCTCTTTCGATGTAGCCCAAGATATTACTCCTTGGGTTATGATTTCAGCATATTCGACAAAAATACTTTTTAGAGATTTTCCGTTGATATTTTTGTTTCCATCATAATCCCCAGCAATAATCCGATCATAGGCATCAACAGCATTCATGTAAGGCCCCTCAACAAAAACGACTGGACAATGATATATGCGATTAGCCAACAAGTTTCTTGCAAAAACATAAGGGCTTTTGCCTATCTTATAGGCTGTAGACCAATTATTATAGTTTTCAGGAGGATAATTCCATACGACTTCCATTTCCTTTGATACGGCTTCGGAAACTTCTACTTCGGGGACCGAAGTCCGCGATAAAAGCTTATAGAGCAAATCCCATTTCTGATCATCAAAAACAAGTTCCTCTTCGGAATAATTCCCATTGACAAAAATCACAAGCTTACTCTGTGGAACAAGCTCCTTGCGGGTTGGATGATCAGACCATTTATCAGCATTAAAATGTACACAGATCGTTAAATCTGGATTTATTCGATTGACAATCTCGGCCCTTGCCCTAATTTCAGCGTTTCTATAAAAGAGCCTTTCGGCGGTTAATAAAATTTTTTTTTCGATTTCATCAGAGAATCGATCAGGAAGACTTTCTTGATTTTCAAAGGGGAAAAGAAGGGCCAAAGCATCAGCTCTTAAATTTGCAGGCCGCAGTTCAGTAACGGGTTCAAAATTTTTCTTTGTCCAGACTACTTTTGCACCTGCATCTTCCAGAAAATGAGCTGCCCTTCGACATACATTCATATTTAGTTCAGCTTCGATCACTGGAGGATCAGAGCCTATTTGAAAATAACGTTCTTCCATTTTTGCCCATTGCCCTCCGATGTGACCTGGATCAAGACATATCAAAAATCCTTTAAGAGGTTTAGTCTCAGTAGGACCTTCGCCTCTGGTTTTGATGTTAGATATCCAGTTAGCCTTTAAGGGCACCTGCGATTCTGAATCTGGAGCAAGGCGTAACCGGTAGAGTAACTCATTATGTTCAATATCGGAATAAATAGTTACCTCATTCCCATTAATAATGGTGTAGCGCCAAAAAGATCCATTAGGTGAATAGATTGTATTGATTAATTGAACAAATTCATCTTTAGTGATGGTTTCCTGGAATTGATCGAGCTTTGACCAATCAGGAGGAGGAGCTAAAGGGGACAATTTTTGCATTGCAAAAAGACAGCTCAGGGAGACATTCAAGAAAAAAAAAAGGATCAGTAGGGAAAGCCCTTTTTGCATATGTCTTTCAAATGTCAAAGCGTTTAATTAATGTAAAACTTTAGAAAAATTAAGTTTCATTTTATAGACTCTTGCTGTTATTGCTCCGACCATGACATAACCAATAGAATGCTCAAATCCATTTTTATCCGCAAAAAAATCCATAATCCAACACGGTTCTTCATATCCCTTTAGAGAAGCGAGACGAAAGGTTACGGTACTCAATTTAACCGTTCTAAACATTTCATTGGATTTAATGGCAATATCTAAGGCCCTATTAGAATCAACTTTTAGTTTGGAGGGTTGTATAGTGTTTTCCTTTTTATAAGGCAATAGATGTAAGTTGCCAAGAGAAAAAAGCCCATCTTTTATTTGTGTCACCTGTCCTCCCGCAACAGTAACCTGTTGAGAATGAGACCAAGTATGCGGATTCCAATAAATAAACTGCCAACTTACTGGAGTCAATGTCGTAGGACTCCGTTCTCCAATTATTCCATAGAGGTATTGTTTGGATTCTGGATCGAGCTGTTTTTCAGCTACTTTGAGGGCTTCAAAAGCTGTAGGGGTTTTGGCGACGAGAAGACAGGGATAAAATAATAAAACAGATAGGAAAAAAAACCGAATCATTCTACTTTCCTTACCAAAGGTTATGCCTTCTTTTTTTTCAATCATAGAAAAGAAAAAGGTCTAAAAAAGAAGGATAACCAAAAAATCTAAGGGAAGAAAAGTTTCTTTTTTATTCATTTTTTGATTTAAACTATTTTTATCGATTCTCTGTCTTTTTTATAATTTTATCTTTTACATAAAATCTAGAATTGTATGGCCACCATTCTTGTCTCTGGGGGTACCGGTTTCATAGGCAGACACATTATTCGGCTCCTTTGCCAGCTTGGCTATAGAGTAAGAGTAGCAAGCCGAAATCCTAATAAAGAGCGATTTATAAAAGGTTTTTGCCATGAATTTTTAACAGGAGATCTTTCAGATTTATCTTTTGCCCGGAAATGTTGTTCAGGAATAGATGCGGTCATCCATCTCATCGGTATCCTTGTCGAACAAGGACAGGATACCTTTAAAAAAGTCCATGTCCAAGTAACAAAAAACATGATTCAAGCTTCTAAAGAAAACGGAGTAAGCCGTTTCATTCACATGAGCTCGCTTGGAACACGCCCTAACGCAAAAAGTCGCTACCATCAAACAAAATGGACAGCTGAAGAGATGGTGAGAAAGAGTGAATTAGATTGGACTATATTCCAACCCTCGGTGGTCTTTGGTATCGGAGATGATTTTACTAAAAGGCTGTATAAAATGTTTTTTATCAAAAACAACCCCTTACTACTTTTTCCTTTAATAGAAGGGGCTAAAAGTAAACTCCAACCTATTTTTGTAGAAAATGTGGCAGAGGCCTTCGTTCGAGCTATACCCAATCAAAAAACTTTTCATAAAACTTACCCCTTAACCGGTCCTGAAATATTTTCTTTAAAAGAAATAATCTTGCTTATTATGGAAGAAGCTCATTTGGCTTATAAAATTGAAGCTTTTCCTTTTCATGCCCTGCTAAGAACTGCTCTAGTTTTATTAAATTTTATAATTTACCCCTTTTTGGGTTTTAAGGCTATTGGCCAAAACAGCAATGGAGAGTTCTGGGCAATTTATTTTGTCTCATGGCTTTTCTTTCTCCAGCTCTTAAAAAAGGACATGAAAAGGAGGATCCTCTTTCATTTGCCCGTCTCTATCGCTACTCCTTTTATCGGTATAACAGAAAAATGGATGAAAAATCCTCCTCTAACTCACGATATGCTTCTGATGATGCTCGAAGATAACATTGCTGACAGTTCTGAAGCCGTATCTGAGTTCGATCTCAAATTGGTTTCTTTAAAAAAGGTCCTTCCAGATATCCTTGAGTCCCTGCATTATTAATGATCGATCAGATCATTAAAGAAGAAATCTTCAGATGGTTATTTACCACTTTTTTTATTCTTTGTGCCGCCTCATCAATTTCTTCTTCAGTTGTATATTTTCCGATAGAAAATCGAATCGATGATCCCGCTCTTTGACGATCATAGCCCATAGCCATAAGGACATGTGAAGGCTGGATTGTTCCAGACATGCAAGCTGAACCACTCGAAGCAGCAATTCCAGCAAGATCAAGACCTATAAGAAGATCGTGACCTTGGAGTGTTGAAAAGGTAACAAGAAGGGTATTAGGAACACGCCGTAGAGGATTACCCACGCGCTCGATACCAGGAAGATCAGCTATTTTATCCCAAAGTTTTTCAATCAGTTGAAACTGTCGTTGCCTTTGGTTATCCATATCAGAAAGTGAAATTTCAAGGGCTTTAGCAAGACCAACAATTCCAATAACATTTTCTGTCCCTCCACGTTTACCTTTTTCTTGACCACCTCCATAAATAACTCTTTCAAAAGGGATCCCATCCTTCACGTAAAGTATTCCCACTCCTTTTGGTCCATAAAATTTATGCGCTGAAAGACTTGCCAAAGAAAATTCTTTTATATCCAAAGGCACTTTGCCAACACTCTGGACTATATCGGAGTGAAAAAATATTCCCTTCTGCTTGCAGAGCTGAGCAATCTGTTCAACAGGTTGACATACCCCTGTTTCATTATTTGCAGACTGTACAGAAACAAGAAGAGTACGATCGGTAAGAGATGAAGTTATTTTTTCACAATCTATGATACCCTCTTTGGATGCAGGAACATAGGTGATTTCATAACCTCTTTTTTTTAGGGCAGCTGCAGTCTCCAAGACTGCATGATGTTCCATGGCAGAAACGACAATATGAGTCCTTTTCTGGTTGTCTCCATAAACTAAACCCATCAAGGCAAGGGAGTCACTCTCCGATCCCCCAGAAGTAAAAACAATTTCTTTACTTTTAACTCCTAAAAGCTTTGCTACCTTTTCTCGAGATTGTTCGATAATAAATCTCAAATTTCTGCCTTCTTCATGAATGCTTGATGGATTCCCCCAAGTATCCATACAGCAGACCATTTCCTTGATAACTTCTGGATCCAAGGGGGTTGATGCATTGTAGTCAAGATAAATACGCTTCATTATTCAAATTTCTATTCATTTTTTGTTCTTACTCGAATTTCTTGGTCTACAAGCGTAACAATGGAATTAGGAGGAACGGGATGAGTAAGCCAAACATTACCTCCAATCACACTGCCTGCGCCAATAACCGTTTCTCCTCCAAGAATGGTTGCTCCCGGATATATCGTTACATAGTCCTCAATAGTAGGATGTCTTTTCTGGCCCCTTAGTTTTCTTCCCCCACGAGTAGAACGAGCACCTAATGTTACTCCATGATAAATTTTAACATGATGACCAATTTTACAGGTTTCACCAATCACAATTCCTGTTCCATGATCAATAAAAAAGTCTGAGCCAATTTCTGCTCCAGGATGAATATCAATTCCTGTTCTGGCATGAGCCCATTCGGTCATCATTCTGGGAATCAAAGCCACGTTCTCCAAATAAAGGATATGGGCCAGTCTATAGACCGCAATGGCCTCTATTCCCGGATAAGCAAGAAGAACCTCTTCAATACTTGCTGAGGCGGGATCTCCTTCAAATGTAGCTTTGAGATCTGTAGCCAAAATTTTTCTTGTCTCGGGAAGTTTAGACAAAAATGCTTGTCCAATGGAGACCGCGGTCTTATCTTCAATTGGACAGAAAAGCAAACTTTTTTCTACTTCCTGAACTAAAGAATGATAGATTCTTTTTAAAACTTCCAAACAAAAGGAAGCCATTTTGTCCTGAGAAAGAGAGAGAGAAAAATAAAAGCCTGGAAAAATTAGGCTTAACAGATCCTCGGTTAATTTTGATACAGCTCTTTTTGAAGGAAGATTGGTTCCATCTGAACAATTAATTGCTCCATCATGGTAATAGGAATCTAAAAGCTCATTAACAATAGAATCGAAAAAAAGATTCATCTTTTAACCCTGATTCATTTTTAACCCAACTTTTTTAATGAAAACTCACTTATTCTCGATTATCAAGTCCTTACTCATTATATTCAAATATAACTTTTATTTTGATTAAAGGTAAGTTGAGCTTACTTGGGCTTGTTTTGGCTCCCCAGCTTCTGCTGCTTGTGCGGCCTAGTTGGTGTTTAAAACAAGCTTAGAACTAATTGATCAGATAAAAGTATGGAGTCCCTCAAATGGTATAGAAATAGCTACCAGGGCAATGATCAAAAGAGCTACTATGGAACGACGAGAATCGGTATCGGACGAGAAGAAAGAAACAAGCATGAGAATAGAAGAAAAGCCAATGCAGGCTTTTCAACTCAATCCTTTGAATGAGTTAGAACCTTTGCGATGAATATAAATAAAAAAAGTTTTTTTAGCCTCAAAGATCTTAGGGATTTTGAGCCCAATAAACCCAGTTATGCCGTTTTGGGTAAACCTATTGCCCATTCACTCTCACCCCTTTTTCAGAATGCGGCCTTTAAAAAATTATCTTTTGATGCGGTTTATATTCGGGTAGAAGTAGCAGAAGAAGAATTGGAGCAAGCGGTTAATCTCTTAGTTGAAAAAGGATTTTTGGGTTGGAATTGTACATCTCCCCTTAAAAAAAAGATGGCTTCTCTATGCAACGCTCTTGATAAGAGTGCTACCTTACTGGGCTCTGTAAATACTGTTTTAAGAAAACCAAATAATTTTCTAGTTGGATATAATACTGATGGCAGTGGATGGGCAATTGATGTAAAAAAAACATTTTCTATTGACTTCTCAAAGCTGACTATCACTGTTCTTGGGACAGGAGGAGTAGGTGAAGCTATTGCCAAGCAATCAGCTTTAGAAGGTTCAAAAAAACTTATTTTACTCAATAGAACTTACGATAACGCCTTAACTGTAGCACGGAACATAGAAAAAAATTTTAATGTTGAAGTCCAGGTTTTGTCTTTAACCGAACAAAATCTAAAAAATTCAATAATCAAAACTGACCTCTTCATCCAGTCTCTCCCTTTACTCCCATTCAAGTCTCTAAACTTTCAATGGGAAAAGATCTTACATCCTCACATCCTCATCTATGATCTTTTATATTTTCCAATGCCTACACCAATTGAGTCCATAGCTAAAAGGATCGGCTGTAAAGCCACCAATGGATTGGGAATGCTTATTGAACAAGGAGCTCTTTCTTTTTCAATTTGGACTGGTCTAAATGCTCCTATAGAAACAATGAGAAAATCAGTTTATTTAGAGTTCTAATATTAATTTTTTTTTTAGATTTAAAAAAAAATTAATGTCAATATTTTTTACATTTATTTTTTTAAATGATCAATTTGCTTGTTAGAAAAATAAAATTTTAAAAAAATAAGAACTTACATTGGATTACAAAAATAAATGCAGCAAAACCTCTGTGAATAACTTTAAAAATAAAAGCCTTGGTTTTTCATAAAATAAGAATACAGCATTTGAATAAAATTATATTTATTTGATATCCAATAACTTACAAAAGATTTTAAAAACAAGTAGATCTAAAAATAAATTTTAAGAGATGTTAATAACTTGTGAATAAATTGACAACAGAGCTTAATCTAGTCTGGAATAGTATCTGTTTAGAGCTTCAAAAAGTCATTTCTAAGGAAGCGATAGAAAAGTGGTTTATTCCTATTGAACTTGTTGATATAGAAAATGATCATCTATTATTAAAAGCCCCCGATGCTATTTATCAATATTGGATTGAAGAAAATTATCTTAATCAGCTTATTGGAGCATCTTGTCGAATTTTGGGAAAAAATCTTAAAATTGTTTTTTACACTGAATCCAATGGGGGAGAAGAAAACAAAGATTTAGAAAAAAAAATCAGGCAATCTAATAAAGAAGAAAAAATCGCTATTTTTGAATCTAAAGGGTTAAACGCTAAATTTTCGTTTGAAAATTTTGTTGTTGGTCCAAACTCCGAGTTTGCCGCCGCAGCAGCAAAAGCTGTTGCAGAGTCTCCTGCAAAAGCTTACAATCCCCTTTTTCTTTACGGGAAAGTCGGTTTGGGTAAGACCCATCTGATGCAAGCTATTGGCAATTATATCTTAGCAAAAAACAAAAAGGTCCTTGTACAATATGTGACAACTGAACAATTCACTAACGATTTTATTGAAGCTGTGCAAAAGGGCAGTCTCATTCAATTCAGGAAAAAATACCGGCAAATAGACGTTCTTCTTATTGATGACATTCAATTCTTAGCAGGAAAAGAACGTTCTCAAGAAGAGTTTTTCCATACATTCAATTGTCTTTTTGATGGAAGCAAACAGATTGTTTTAAGTGGGGATGAAGCCCCAAGTGCACTCCAAAATCTAGAAAAAAGATTAATCTCCCGATTTGAATGGGGTCTTATTGCAGAGATTCTGCCTCCTGGAATAGAAGTTAGGTTGGCTATTTTAAAAAACAAATTAAAAAATTATCCGATTTCTCTTGATGAAAAAATCCTCGAATACATTGCTGAAAAAGTAAAAACAAATGTAAGACAGTTAGAAGGAGCACTGAACAGGCTTTGTGCTTATGTCTCAATTCGACAGGACAAGACAATAACCCTGGAAGAAACGCAAACTCTATTAAAAGATCTCGTTTCTCTGCAACCCTCAAAGACAATAACCATTGAAATGATTCAAAAAATGGTCTGTGAAGCCTATGATATTCGTTTTTCAGACATGGTTTCAAAAAGAAGGATATCGGCTATAGCTTTTCCTAGAATGGTTGCCATGTTTCTGGCAAGGAAGTTAACAAATTTTTCGTTATCACAGATAGGTGAAAGTTTTGGAGGAAGAGATCATGGTACAGTCCTTCATGCTCAACGGACAATATTCGAAAAAATGTCCAAAGATCCTGATTTAGCTCAGTTGATAAATAAAATTACCGAAAAGTTAACTTCTTCTCAATAAGTGGTGAAAAAAATGGAAAAAAGAGAGAAATATATATTTTATTTTGCTAAAACAATAAAATTATTAACGATAGTTTCTAATTATTAAAAACTGGAGTGAAAAGAATATCTTCTTCCTTACAAAGAAGTTAAAAAGTTTTTCTCCAACTTATTCCATATGAATTTTACTGTTATGAAATAAGAAGCTTTATTATAAGATAAACATTATGAGATATTCAGTGGAAAGGAAACAGTTTATTGATTATCTAACTCTTATCCAAAGCATTATAAACCCAAGGTCTACTTTACCTATCCTTAGTCATGTACACTTAACAGCCCAAGTTCCTGACCAACTCGTGCTCTTTGCTACCGATCTTCAAACCACATTAAAAATTATTCTTCCTGCGACTGTGGAAGAAGGAGGAACAACAACTTTACCAGCTCGAAGGCTTTTAACTATTATTAGAGAACTTGATTCTGACCACTTATTGTTAAAAACAGATAGTCGTCACCAAACAACTCTTTCTTCAGGGAAGGCTTTTTTTCAGTTAAACGGTTTACCCGACGATGATTATCCCAAGTTTACAACAGAAAACGGGATAGAAGGCCTAACCCTATCTCAAGGAAAAGTTCGCAAAATGCTAAGAATGGTTCAATATGCTATGGCCGATGAGAGTAGACCTGCTTTGAATGGAGCTTGGTTTTCTATAAAATCTGGACGCTTCGAAGTTGCTGTTACAGATGGTAAAAGACTGGCCTATATTTTTGAAGAAATTGATAATGAAGGGATTGAAGCAGAAGGCATTGTTCCTGCAAAAGCTGTATTGGAAATTTCAAGAATCCTTGAGGGATCTGACAAAACCTTGAAGTTGTTTTTAGACTCGAATAAAATATTTCTGCAGTTTGAAAATATTCTATTCTTTTCTAAACTTACTGAAGGAAAGTATCCAAATTTCAAACAGGTCATTCCCAAAACGACTACTCAAAAAGCGGTTATAGATCGTAATAGTTTTATCCATGCGATACGCAGGGTATCATCCATTGCCATAAGTGGTTCGAGCGCACCGCCTATCTTTTTAGACTTTTTAAAAACTCAAGAGTTGGTTCTTTCCTGTCAGGCTTCAGAGATTGGAAAGGCTCAAGAAACTCTTTCACTCAAGGCATTTGAAGGAGAACCTTTCTCTATTCCTTTCAATCCCCTTTATTTAATTGAACCCTTGAGGGAGATGGAAAAAGAAGATGTTACTTTGCAATTTGTGAACCCAACAACAAAAGGTAATCCCTGTTTAATTACTGAAGGAACTAATTTTGTATATGTATTAATGCCTATTAAGAATCAATAATTTTATTAAGTTATGATACAACGGACTGGATATATTGGTGTTTTTTTGGAGCCCCTGACTAAAGAAGAAGTCGAAAAATTGGTTGTTCATTGGATCAATCGCTTTGATCGAGTCGAACAAGTTATCCCTGGACAAAATAATTATACTTCGACCATGCTGATAGAAAAAATCGAAGATATTTTTTATGAAGAACATCCTCAATTTCGAGTTATTCAAGGAGATGATTTTAGCTGGGTGTATCTGTCTTATAATCGGCAGATTATCGAAACTTCTGGATTTTACTCTGACCAGATTCCATTAAGTCTAGAGGTTCTTTTAGAATTACCTAATCTTGTCGAAGTCGTTGAAGAAACAAACGAAAAAAGATTAAAGGAACTTGAAGATGAAGGGTTTTTTTAATCTTTTTTGTCATATATCTTTAGGTTTCTTTTTTTCCTTTATTCTTTCTAACATTTCATAGCAAAACAATTATTCATGCAGTTACTCCAAGTTTTTTTTTTATTATCGTTGTTGGTTTTCTATTGCTGCTTGACTTTATAACTAAATCCTGGATTTCTTCTCTTTTTGGAGCTTCTTACGACAAGACAATTATCCCCGACTTTTTAGATTTTGTTTATGTAGAAAATACGGGAATAGCTTTTGGGCTTTTTGCTGGAAATAATAGATTTTGGGAAATATTTACATTATTATTAATTTTGATAGGTTTTTTTGGTTTTAGAAAACAAATTTTTAAAACTTTTTTTAATAGGATAATTAGCGCAATGATTTTTGCTGGGGCTTTAGGAAATTGGTTAGATCGAATTATCCATGGGCATGTTATTGATTTTATTGATATTCATTTTTTTAAATACCATTGGCCCGCCTTTAATCTTGCTGATTGTTATTTGACCATCGGTTTTATTGGTGTCTTCTTACATTTAATAAAAGTTAAGCAAATTTCCCATCAAAAGAATATTTAATCCGAAATAGGTTTAAAAATGGGTATAGATGAAAAAAAAGAGAGGGTATTGAAACTTAAAAAAGAAAAAAATGCCCTTATTTTAGCTCATAATTATCAAGAAGCCGAGATCCAAGATATAGCTGATTATGTTGGGGACTCATTAGGGTTATCATTTAAGGCCAGAGAGGCTACGCAAGAAAGAATTGTGTTTTGCGGCGTTCATTTTATGGCTGAAACTGCAAAAATCCTAAATCCTAACAGAAAGGTCCTTTTACCCGATCTGGAAGCGGGTTGTTCCCTGTCAGATTCCTGCAGTTATGAAGAGCTTCTTGAGTACAAAAGAAAAAATCCTGACACTTTCATCGTCACCTATGTAAATACTTCTGCAGCTGTAAAATCATTAAGTGATTGTATCTGTACTTCTGCCAATGCCCTAAAGATTGTACAAAAAGTTCCCTTGGACAGAAATATTCTTTTTGTACCTGATCAAAACTTAGGGGAGTGGGTACAAACTAAGACGGGAAGACAAATGGATTTATGGCCTGGTGAATGCTATGTTCATGTGGAGTTTACTTATCAATCTTTGCTGGAATTAAAAAACAAGTTTCCTGATGCTCCCATTGTTTCCCATCCTGAATGTGAAAGGGCGGTAAGAATGTTTTCGGATGTAGTCTGTTCAACCGAACAGATGATCGGATATTGTAAGGATCATCCTGCTCAGACATTTATAATCGTTACTGAGGCGGGAATGATAACCCGACTTAAAAGAGAAATTCCAAACAAAGAATTTATTCCAGCGACAACAGCTAGGTGTGCTTGTGCCCAGTGCAAATTTATGAAAAAAATTACACTGGATAAGGTTATTTATTCCCTTGAATCTGATCAATATGAAATTGAGGTTCCACTTGAGATCTGCAAGAAGGCATTTATTCCTATTCAACAAATGTTAGAATGGAGTGTGTAAAAGTAGCCGTTATGTAGTTTTTTAGAATGTGAGAAAATTTGTTTTAGATACGAGCGTTTTTACTAATCCAGATATATCTCAGCAATTTGGAGATGATGATAGTACCGTATTAAGTGGCTTTCTTTCTTTAGCATCCCAAGCAGATGCTCATTTCTATATGCCCTTGTCCGCTTATAAGGAACTTAAACAGATAAAAGGATCTGTTTTTTTTTCTGCTGATTTTGAATCAATTGTACATATCCGGTCACCAAGGAAATTTACACTTCTGATCCCTGGCTCTGTTCTTTATGATTTTATCGATGAAATAAGAAAAAGAATCGATCATGGATTAAGAATTGCTGAAGAACATCTAAAACTTGCTGGACCAAACGGAGAAAATCCAATTCCTTTTGATCAACTGGTAAATCGACTAAGAAATCGTTACCGTGAAGCTTTAAGGCAAGGCATATTAGATAGCAGGGAAGATGTTGATGTCATTCTTCTTGCTTACGAACTTGAAGCTGTTCTTGTAACTGCGGATGAAGGTATGAAAAAATGGGCTGATAAAATGGGCGTAGAAATATTAAACGCAAGTTATTTAAGAGACTGCTTGAAAAAACTAATCAAACCTGAGGGCTCCGGAGAGCCAGTTCCTTAAAGAATCCCCTGTTGAAGGGTATATTTTTTCAAATTCTAAAATCCAGTACTCTTTATCTTTAAAAAAACCTTTTACTACGATGTGTTCTTCATGTCTAGGAATATGCTTAAGATGATCGATGAAATGCTGAGCATTTTGAGGATTTCTGAATCGACAACGAAAGAGTCGGCTTGATTTGCCATTTTCTTTAAGGTAGTTTAAAACTTCTTTGATTGAAGATACGAAAGCCTTTCCTAATTTCTCCTCCCATCCGTTTTCTTCGATAATTCCCATATCGATCAAGAATAGAACATATCTTAAAATTCTATCGATAAAATAGTTAGGACTAATATCCATGATCTTGCGAGAAAAAACAGCAATATCGTTTAAATCGGAATTAGCTGTCACATATTTTGCACGACGTCCTGAAGGTTCTTCTTTGAATACCACTCCTTCTCTATATTCGTAATGGAGATTAAGGAGGATCTTTTTTATTTTCTCAAAATCTTCTTGCCGATTCTCAAATAGACCGAAGTTCTTGACTGAAGGAAGACCATAGCGATAAAGAAGCTCTTGTTTTTGTTGTTGAGGTAAAAACTCGAAGGTAGGCAGCTTAGCAATATCGAAAATAAAAAGTTTTATATCTTCGTCCACTAATGGAGATGGTCCTTCAATATAGGGGTTTTCTGGACCTGTGATTTCTCCACATAAAACAAGTGTGGGATAGTCATTGAAAATGTCTGCTGACATAAGATCCATGATTCTATCCGTACTAAATGGACAGATAAAACCACCCCGAGTAGCACATAATATCTTCCCTTGATAGTGGAAAATCCTAACGTTGTATCCGTCAACTTTTTCTTCCATCCAGAAAGAACAAGAAGCAAACTGTTTTTTAAGTCCAGACACAAGAGCGTTTATCCTCCCTATCTTAGGAAAGCCAGATACCGCTAAATCTTTAAGAAAAACCGTTCCTTCTGGCCATCCTCCATAAGCATGAGTCAACCTGAGATAAGTATGTTCCCAGAATTTTCCTAATACCCCTTTTTTTGAACGAAGAATTTCTTCGAAAAGCTCTTCATACATAAAAAATCATAAATATAGCTATTTGATTTTTAAAGATAGAGCAAAGCCAAGAAGCTAAGAAAATAGAAAACTTTAATTGCAAAATCAAATGAGCATGAAAAATTTTAAAAGATTAAAATTGCAAGATTTTTAAAAATAACTATATCGTTTTTTTGTTTTGTCCTCTACAAAAGATCAGAAAGTTTATCAAAAACCCATAAAGGTTTGTTCATTAAAGGAAACCTTAATATTTTAAGCAATTTGCCTTAAATAACTGTTATCGTATTGAAAAAATATGAAGATTGCAATTATTGGCTCGGGATATGTGGGATTAACTACTGGAGCATGTTTTGCTGATGTCGGACATGAAGTCATTTGTGTTGATAATGATGCAAAAAAGATAAAAATGCTCAGGGAAGGTCAAATTCCCATTTACGAACCAGGTCTTGAGGAAATAGTTAAAAAAAATTTAGCAAGGGGCTTTCTCCATTTTACAGAAAGTATTGCAGAAGGCGTAGAAAAAAGCCTTGTCATTTTTATCGCTGTACCCACTCCTCCCCTAGAAGATGGCAGTGTAGACATGACTTATATTGAGAGGGTAGCAAGGCAAATAGCGGCGGTATTAAAAGAATACAGAGTCATTGTGGATAAAAGTACTGTTCCGGTCAAAACTGGAGAAAAGGTATATCAAACCATTAAACGTTACAATAGTCACAATATTGATTTTGATGTGGTCAGTAATCCCGAATTTCTCAGAGAGGGGGTAGCTGTTCATGATTTGCTTCATCCAGATCGGGTAGTGATAGGCGCAACGAGCGACCGGGCGATTAATATAATGAAGGAGCTTTATTCTCCTTTTAAAGCACCGATCTTAATAACCGATCTTAATTCCGCTGAACTCATCAAACATGCTTCCAACAGCTTCTTAGCTTTAAAAATTTCTTACATTAATGCCTTGTCAAGAATATGTGAAGCGGCAGGGGCTAACGTTCAAATGGTAGCTGAAGGCATGGGGTTAGATCATAGAATTGGAAAACATTTTTTAAGAGCGGGCATCGGTTGGGGAGGATCATGTTTTCCCAAAGATGTTGCCGCTTTTATCAAGATCTCTCAGGAACTGGGCTACGATTTTAAACTGCTCAAAGAAGTTTCTCAAATCAATGTCGACCAAAAAGAACATTTCTTGCGAAAAATAAAAAACGTTTTGTGGGTATTAAAGGAAAAAAGAATAGGCCTTTTAGGTTTAGCTTTTAAAAATAACACCGATGACATTAGAAGTAGCGTAGCGATGGATCTTGCCACGGCTTTCTTAAAAGAAGGGGCAATAGTTCAGGCTTTTGATCCCAGGGCCATGGAAAAAGCAAAGGAAAAGCTCCCTTCAATCCATTATTGTTCATCGGCTCAAGAGGTAGCCAGGGATTCAGACTGTATAGTCATTGCTACCGAATGGGAAGAGTTTATAAATTTAGATTGGAAGTCGATGAAATCGGCAATGATTAGTCCCATCATTTTCGATGGGAGAAATCTCCTAGATAAGAAGAAGATGATTAATATGGGATTTCATTATATTGGAATTGGAAATTGAAAGCTCGATTATGAACTCTGTTCTTGTAGGTGCTCAATGGGGGGACGAAGGGAAAGGGAAAATTGTGGATTTTCTCACTCAAGACGTGGATGTCGTTGTGCGTTGTCAGGGAGGAGATAACGCAGGTCATACGGTTGAAGTTAACAATGAAAAGTTTGTTCTCCATCTCATTCCTTCGGGTATTTTATGGCCCGACAAGATCTGTTTGCTTGGAAGTGGAATGGTTATCGATCCTGTTTCATTGGTTGAAGAAATCAAGAATATAGAGAAGAAGGGAATAGAAATTCGCAACCGGCTTTTTATTTCTGAAACCGCACACATGGTTTTCCCCTACCATAGGATTATTGATGAGCTTCTTGAAAAAAAAAGAGGGAAAAGCCGCATTGGGACAACAAGAAAAGGAATAGGACCAGCTTACGCAGATAAAGTCAGTCGGACAGGGTTGCGTATTCTTGACCTACTCGACAGGAAATGCTTCTTAGAAAAGCTTCAAGGGCTAATCGAAGAAAAAAATCGTTATATTCAATATTTAGGTGGAGAACCTCTCTTTTGGAAAGAAATTGCCGAGGCTTATTTAAAGGCTGCCGAAGAGATTTCTTCGATGGTTGTCAATACTGCCGTTTGGCTTTATGAGGCTTTATCTTTAGGTAAAGATATTCTTTTTGAAAGTGCACAAGGCACTTTCCTCGATATTGATTTTGGAACTTATCCTTTTGTAACCTCCTCGAATACAACAGCAGGGGGAGCCATTACGGGAAGCGGACTGCCTCCACATAAAATCGACCGGGTCATTGGTTGCATGAAAGCTTATACAACACGGGTAGGGGAAGGTCCGTTTCCTGTAGAAAACAGTGAACTATCAGATATGCTTCATGCCTCTGGCCGGGAATTTGGATCAACGACAGGAAGGGCAAGAAGATGCGGTTGGTTCGATGGTGTTTTGGCCAGATATGCTTCTTTGATTAACGGGTTTAATGAGGTTGCTGTGACCAATCTGGATGGCCTTGACTCCGTAGCAAAGATTCCTGTTTGTGTATCCTATGAATTAAAAGGCAAAATCCTTAATTATCCGCCTAACTCAGTCCAACAGCTAGCAGAATGTACACCTATTTATGAAGAATTACCTGGGTGGTTAGAGCCTACGGGAGGGATTCGCTCTTTTAAAAAACTTCCTAAGGCGGCTCAAAATTACTTGAATAAATTAGGCATGCTTGCTAGAGCTCCAGTGCGGATCGTTTCTGTTGGAGCTTCTAGGGATCAGACTTTTTTTGTTGATTGATTTCCTAACAAAATAACTGGATTTTATCTTTATGTATGGTTATAAAAAATTCTTCCTTTTTTTCTATTTTTTAATCCATTTTCTCATGTTTCATTTTAATACCCACAATATAAATATGAGAATAGGGGAGTAATATTTAGGGTAAAATCAAGACAGTTTTAGATGAATAATGACTTAGGACTTGAACAGCAAGGACAAAACGGGATTGCTGAATCCCCAAGTTTTTATTTTTTAGATAGGCGTAATATCCCTGAACATGTTGCAATAATTATGGATGGGAATGGTCGTTGGGCAGAAAAAAGAAGTTTACCTCGAATCGAAGGGCATAAGGAAGGGCTCAATGCTGCAAAAGAAGTTGTCCAAACAGCTTTGGAAGTGGGTATTCATTATTTAACCCTTTATGTTTTCTCCATTGATAACTGGAAAAGGCCCTATTATGAAATAAAAGCTCTTATGGAGATGTTTGAAGATTTTTTAAGCAAGAATGAAAAAGAGTTAGTTGAAAGAGGGATAAAACTTCTAACTATAGGAAGAAGATCAGATCTACCAAGAGGACTTCAGAAGCAGTTGCTTTCTATCTGTAAAAAGACAGAATCCAATTTTAAGCTGATTTTAACGTTGGCTTTAAGTTATGGGTCGCGACTTGATATCATTAATGGGGTGAAAGAAATTGTAAAAAAAGCTCTTTTAGGTCAGATTAAGATTTCAGATATAGACGAGAAACTTTTCAAATCCCATCTTTCAACTTCTTTTTCTCCTGATCCTGATTTATTAATAAGAACAAGTGGGGAGATGCGTTTAAGTAATTTTCTTCTTTGGGAATCTTCTTATACAGAGTTTTATTTTACAAATACCTATTGGCCTGATTTCAGAAAGAAAGAATTTTTAGAAGCCCTATGCAACTTTTCTAAAAGGCAACGTAGATTTGGTCAAATTTTCGCAAAAAATTGATAACTCTTTTTTTTCTTTTTTTATTCTTTCTGTTTTAATCGATTATAACAGATGACCATTGAAATGTTAGAAAAAGAATCCAATTTTTATGCCCGCTTTTTTTCATCCCTCGTTCTGTGGGGTGTTCTCCTTTTTGTTATCTTATATGGTTTGAAAATCATCGAGATGATCATCTTTACTTTTTTTGGAGTATTGGCCTTGGAAGAGTTTTATCGGATGCAACAGGTCAAAGGCAATAGAGTATTTCGAACTGCGGGACTGACTGCTGCCTTTTGTCTTTATATTGGTATTTGGTTTTTTTGGAATTTTCTACCTAACGGATCCACTTTATATTATTTTTTCGAACAGGTACTCTATTTTGCGTTTATAGCCAGCCTTTTTTCCCTTGTTATTTGGAACTGGGACATATTGGAAAATCCAGTATCATCAATAGCGTTGACTCTTTTAGGATTTTTTTATGTAGCCTTTCTTTTTAGTTTTCTTGAGCGGATTTCTTTTTGCAAGGGCCTTCCCTTTAATGCTGATGCAGCTCTTTTTTACGTTATAGCGGTGACAAAACTCAGCGATACAGGCGCTTTTCTAATAGGGAAAAACTTCGGACGACGGTTTCTACTTCCCCATATTAGTCCCAAAAAAACATGGGAAGGATTGGGCGGAGGCATTCTTTTTTCCTTTTTAGCTGGGATAATGTTACCCTTTGGATTTTCTAGTTTTTTTAAAGGGTTTCCCTATGCCGACTCTATTTTATTAAGCGTGGTTATAGGTATAGTAGGAGCGATTGGAGATTTGGCTAAAAGCACTGTCAAAAGAGATGCTCATGTCAAGGATTCGGGTCATGTTATTCCCGGGATTGGGGGGATATTAGACCTCATTGATAGTCTTCTTTTAAGTGCACCTTTGTTTTATTTTTATTGTATTTTGAGATACCACATATTGCCCTAATTTCTTTGTAAAAAGAAAAAAATGAAACTACCCCTTCTTTTGCGTGAAGCCTCTTTTTTGGCTTTAATCCTAGCGGCTCTTTCTATTCTTTTTTTGATGTTGCCTTATAAATCTGCAAAAGTTATAGGATTTCTTTTCTTATTAAGTTTTTCTTTTCTTTTTTACTTCTTTAGAGATCCCCAAAGAGCTATTCCGACGAACCCTCATTATATTTTAGCTCCTGCAGATGGTAAAATCGTAGAAGTCAAAATCGAAGAAAAGTCTCCTTTTTTTGAAGGCAAGGCAAAAAAGATCTCCATATTTCTTTCAATTTTTGATGTTCATGTCAACCGTTCTCCTGTTAGGGGTAAGCTTATAAAGAAAGAGTACTCTAGGGGAACTTTTTTGGATGCTCGCAATCCTCTTTCATCTGAAAAGAATGAAAGACAAGATTGGTGGATAGAAACCCCAGAAGGCTATATTGTAGGAGTAAGGCAGATTGCAGGTTTTATTGCTAGGCGGTTGGTTTCTTGGAAAGAAATAGGACAAAGGGTTGATGCAGGAGAAAAAATAGGAATGATAAAGTTTGGTTCTAGAACGGAGCTCTATTTGCCTGATGTTTGTAGGCTAGAAGTAAAGATCGGGGATAGAGTGGAAGCAGGAAAATCAGTTGTAGCGAAATGGCCATGAACAATTGGGATCCTCAAAAAAATGAAAAAATTTATCTTTTGCCTAATCTTTTGACAGCTGGAAACTTGATTTGCGGTTTTCTTGCTATTCTAAAAATCCTGGAAGGAAGCATTCTGAGGGATAGTGATTCGGCAGGTTGGATTCATACCTATGAAAACAGCCTTAATTTTATTTTAGCGGCCTTTGTCTTTGATGTTTTGGATGGTAGGCTCGCTCGGTTTGGCGGAAAAGAAAGCATGTTTGGTAGGGAATTTGATTCCTTAGCTGATCTGATCTCTTTTGGTGTTGCCCCCGCATTGCTTGTGTTTGAAATTGTGTTGTATCAATTTCCCCATAAGATAGGCTGGATTGTAGCTTCCATCTATCTTGTATGCGGTGCTTTAAGGCTGGCTCGATTCAATGTTCTTTCCACTCAATATAAGGGAACTAACCTGGAATTTACAGGCTTTCCAATTCCTGCCGCAGCTGGTCTTGTCTGTTCAATCACTTTGCTTATGCTCTATTTTTATGAAACAGATAGGGAGCTTGAAAAAGGATGGGGAAAGTATATTTTGGTCATTTTGTTGCTTTTCCTATCAATGATGATGTTTAGCAAGAATCTCTATCCCAGTTTTAAAGGGATTACTTGGAAAACAAAATGGACAGTGCCCAAGTTTTTATTTGTGGTTTCCATTCTAGGATTGACGATAGTTTATTATAAATGGATGTTGGCGATTGATTTTTTAGGATATCTTTTGTATGGCTTTTTTAGACCGTTTATTTCGAAACCCTTGAGAAAAGCTATCGAAGAGGAGGGGGAGGAAGAAGAAGAGGATGAAGAAAAGAGTGAGCCGAAAAAAACACTTGAAGTCGATTCAGAAAAAGGAAAATTCAGATAAAATTTGTTGTTTTTGATAGCCAAGAAATTTATGGTGTGACCTTTAATGAATTTTGAAAGAGAGCATAACGCTTTTTGTGAGTTTTTTAAGGTGGGCAGATACCCAAGTGGCCAACGGGGGCAGACTGTAAATCTGCTGGCTTTACGCCTTCGCTGGTTCGAATCCAGCTCTGCCCAATTTTTTAGACTCTCTTTATTGACATATACGGACATTTCCTTAAGCTAATAACAAAAAAATAAGGTAATTGCTTTGAGTGTTTCCCATCGAGATTTTGTTTCTCCAGGGAAAGGTTGTTGGGCATCAGTATCCGATAGGGATTGGAACGATTGGCATTGGCAGCTGAAAAACCGCATACATTCCCTTGATCAAATTAAAAAACTTCTATTTTTAAGTCCCGAAGAACGTCGCGGATTAATGTTCGCTGCAAAAGAAAAGCTCGCCTTTTCCCTTACTCCTTATTTTTTCAATCTTATTGATCCCCACAATCCCAACTGCCCGATCCGTCGTCAGGTTATACCCAGGTCCGAAGAATTAGTGAGTATGTCCTATGAAATGATGGATCCCTGTGGTGAAGATAAAGACATGGTAGCTCCAGGGCTTGTGCATCGTTATCCAGATAGGGTTCTTCTTTTGGTTACGGATAGGTGTGCATCCTACTGTCGGTATTGTACCAGGAGCCGAATTGTCAGTGGAGTGGGAGGACAGAAACTTGAAACAGATGACAAATTGCCTTTCGATTATCTGAAAAATCATCCAGAGATAAGAGATGTCCTCATTTCTGGTGGTGATCCCCTGCTTCTTTCGGATGCACGATTAGAAAGGATCCTCAGGCAGTTAAGAGAAATACCTCACATTGAAATTGTCAGAATAGGCAGTCGCATCCCTATCTTTCTTCCGCAGAGGATAACCGATAATCTATGCAAAATTTTGAAAACTTATCATCCTTTATGGCTTAATATTCATTCCAATCATCCTAAGGAGTTGACTTTGGAAGCTAAAACTGCACTTGAAAAATTAGCTGATGCGGGAATCCCTCTAGGGAATCAATCGGTTCTTTTGAAAGGAGTCAATGATGACCATCAGGTCATTTTAGAACTGCTAACAAAACTTATCCGCTGTCGTGTAAGACCCTATTATCTCTATCAATGTGATCTTATCCAGGGAACACACCATTTTCGCGTTCCCATTAAAAGAGGTTTGGAGATAATGCAAAGACTTAGAGGTTTCACTACCGGTTTTGCCGTACCGCAATATGTCGTAGATGGGCCAGGAGGAGGGGGAAAAATTCCGTTGAATCCCGACTATGTCATAGGATATTATGAGGATAAAGTGTTGTTACGTAATTATGAAGGCAAAATATTTTCCTATCCCGTGGGTCAAAATAATGCCAAAGGAGAGGAAAACTATGATAGGCAATCCGAAGCGGGGGTTTAAAATCGTAAGTTATAGATCGGACTAGTTTTATCATGTCTTTGGAGCCGACTCCTTTTGCTGGCAAAGTGTATTTATTAAAAGAGGGAAAGCACAGGATTTTAGAAGGTCATGTCTGGATATATCGAACCGAGATTGATCATTACGATCGGCATATTAAAGATGGGGATGTCGTAGAGGTTATTTCTGCCAGCGGTCAGAGCTTGGGTGTGGGCATATGGAATAGTCAATCCCAAATTTCTGTACGGATTTATGCTAGAGAAAGGCTTCCTTTAAATAAGGAGATTATCTATTCTTTTTTAACCAAGGCTTTTAGTTACAGAGAAAAGCTTTTTCAGGCTAAAGATAGAAATGCCTACAGGCTATTTTGGTCTGAATCGGATGGATTCCCCGGGTTAGTGATAGACAAATATGCGGATTGGTACGTCGTTCAATTGCTGACTTCTGGAGCTGATCTTAAACGCAATGAAGTCATAGAAGTCTTGAAAGAGATCACCAAAAGTTCAAATATAATCCTTCGCAATGATGCTCCTGTAAGGCTTCTTGAAGGGTTGCCTTTGGGAAAAGAATGTTTGGGCAAAGACATTCCTGCTCTTTATTCGGTTTGTATTGAGGGGATTCCAATTTTAGTCGATCTTCTTAATGGGCAAAAAACGGGTTTATATTTAGACCAGGCTGCAAACTACAAACTCATTTCGCAGATAGCAAAGGGCAAAAGGGTGCTTGATTGTTTTTCTTATCAGGGATTATTTTCGATATTTTGTGCTCAACAAGGAGCACAAAGTTGTGTAGCAGTAGATCAGTCTAGAACAGCGGTCGATATAGGGAAAGAAAATGCCTCTCGGCTTGGATTGAAAATTGAATGGGTCTGTGAAAATGCTTTCGATTGGCTTAGAAAAAAAGAAAGAGAAAGGGAAAAATTTGATTTGGTCATCCTTGATCCTCCCTCTTTTACAAAAACAAAAGCCCAAAAAGATTCGGCTTTCCGTGGATATCATGAAATTCATTTGCGTGCCTTAAGATTACTCGACTCTGGAGGTTTTTTGGCTAGCTTTTGTTGTTCTCATCACATTACGATGGAAGAATGGAAGGAGTTAATCTCTAGAGCTTGTTGGGAAACAAGCTCAAGGCTTCGTTATTTGGGCTGTTTACCGCAAAGTCCAGATCATCCTATTCTTTTCAATATCCCTGAAACTGAGTATCTCAAAGGAGTTCTTGCTCAGAAAATCGATTAATACAGCTCTTGCAGATACAAAACTAAGATGGTCTAGGTCGGCTGAATTTTGACAAATCCATAATAGAATCCTTAGCCTTTTGTCTGTGTTATAGAATAATCCCTAAAGCCAGTTTAGAAAATAAACAGGTTGTTTTTGAAAAAAATAAAGCTTAGTATTAAAATACACAAGCCTATTTCTGGATTTCTTCAAACATTAAATCAACAAAAGAGGTTATCAATGAATCTCATGTCTCATTCCTCTGATAAGCAAAACGCTTTGATACTGTGGTTTGATGAAATAACCCTTGAAGATGTTCCCCTTGTAGGGGGTAAAAATGCTTCTCTTGGAGAGATGTATTCCCGTCTTTCTTCTAAAGGTATAAAAGTTCCTCATGGTTTTGCTACAACCACCAAGGCCTACCGGTTTTTCCTGTCTGAAAACAAGATTGAAGGAGAAATATCTCATATCCTTTCGGAATTAAATCCACACGACCTGGAGAGTTTAAGAGAGAAAGGAAGGAAAATCCGCTCTCTAATCATAGATTGTCCCTTACCCAAAGAGCTTGAAAAAGAAATATTGGATGCCTACTCGCAACTTAGCAAGGAAGCGAACCTCAAAGCCGTAGATGTAGCCGTACGTTCAAGTGCCACAGCTGAAGATCTTCCGGGTGCCAGTTTTGCTGGCCAGCAAGAGACTTATTTGAATATCAGGGGAAAAGATAACCTTTTGTATTCAATCAAAAAATGCTTTGCCTCCTTGTTCACCGATAGGGCTATTTCTTACAGGACAGATATGGGGTTTGAACATTCCAAAGTAGCTCTATCTGTGGGGGTACAGCGAATGGTTAGGTCGGATCTTGCTTGTTCAGGAGTGATGTTTTCGATAGACACTGAATCTGGATTTAGTAATGCCGTACTCATCAATGCTTCTTATGGATTGGGAGAAAATATCGTACAAGGAATTGTTAATCCTGACGAATACTATGTTTTCAAACCCACCTTGATGAAAGGATATAAGCCAATCTTACAGAAAAGGTTAGGCGGCAAGGAAATCAAACTTGTTTATGATATCGGGGGTGAAAAAATTGTAAAAAATGTCCCTGTTCCTCCTGAAGAAAGGAAAAAGTTTTCATTAACCGAGCAAGAAATTTTGACCCTTGCCCGGTGGGCCTGCATTGTTGAAGAACACTATTCGGAGCTCAAAGGAAGTTTTACACCCATGGATATGGAATGGGCAAAAGATGGATTAACAGGTGAGCTTTTCATGCTCCAAGCAAGGCCAGAAACAGTGTATAGGGGCCAGCTACGCAATTATATTGAGTTTTACCGGCTAAAAGGCAAAGGTCGCGTTCTGGTCGAAGGAAGGAGTGTTGGAGATAAAATTGCTCATGGGAAAATAAAGGTAATTAGGAATATTGGACAGATTGACCAGTTTAAAGAGGGAGAAATCCTTGTTACCGAAAAGACAGATCCTGATTGGGAGCCCATCATGAAAAAGGCAAAAGCGATTGTGACCAATCGTGGAGGCAGGACCTGTCATGCAGCGATTGTTAGCCGGGAATTAGGTGTTCCGGCTATCGTAGGGACCGAAAATGCAACAGAAATCCTCAAAGACGGTATGACTGTAACTGTTAGCTGTGCAGAAGGAGAGATTGGAAAAGTCTATGAGGATGAAATTCCTTTTGAGATCGAAAAGGTCAATCTTAAGGAAATTCCTCGCCCTCGAACAAAGATCATGATGAATGTAGGTAATCCTGAAGAGGCTTTTGAGCTTTCCTTTCTTCCCAATGATGGAGTGGGATTAGCTAGGGAAGAATTTATTTTAACCAATTATGTCAGAATCCATCCCATGGCGTTGGTCCATTTCGATAAACTCAGGGAAGGGGAAGATAAGGAAAAAATTAAAACGATGACCGAAAATTATCCTCGCAAAACCGATTTTTTTGTAGAAAAGCTGGCCGAAGGCATAGGCATGATCGCGGCGGCATTTTATCCAAAAGATGTGATTGTAAGACTTAGCGATTTTAAAACCAACGAATATGCCAACTTGATTGGAGGTGCGGATTTTGAGCCACAGGAACGTAATCCAATGATCGGTTTTAGAGGGGCATCCCGTTATTATAATCCAAGATATCAAGAAGGATTCGCTTTAGAGTGTCAGGCCATTAAAAAAGTAAGAGAAAGCTTCGGTCTTGTTAACCTTAAGGTTATGGTTCCTGTCGTGAGGACCGTAGAAGAAGCTAAAAAAGTCATTGCTGAAATGGAAAAAAACGGGCTCAAAAAAGGGGAAAATGGGCTTGAAATCTACATGATGTGCGAAATCCCTAGCAATGTTATTCTTGCAGAAGAGTTTTGTGAACTATTCGATGGCTTTTCCATCGGTTCTAACGACTTGACACAATTAGTTCTTGGATTGGATAGGGATTCAGAAATTGTTGCTTATCTTTATGATGAGCGCAATGAAGCGGTAAAACGAATGATTTCTTCTGTAATTAAGACAGCTAAAATGAAAAAAAGAAAAATCGGTATCTGTGGAGAGGCTCCAAGCAATTATCCTGAATTTGCTGAGTTCCTTGTCAAAGAAGGAATTGATAGCTTATCTTTGAGTGCCGATGCCATCATCAAGACAACTTTAAATATTTTGCAATTAGAAAAAACTCTTTTTGGATAATCAGTTGGTCCAACAATACTTCTGCTGATGAGATTAAGTTCTAAGCTTGTTAGGGGAACTTATGGGTTAAGAAATTTTCTTCCTCCCCAGCGTGTTGCCCTTGTGGGAGCATCGGAAAAACCTGCAAGCGTAGGAAGAGCTGTAATGGAGAATTTGATCAAATGGGGGGGTGTTTTTTATCCTGTTAATCCCTATCATAGTGAAATCTTTGGTAGAAAATCTTACCCCAATATTGAGAGCTTACCAGAATCTGTCGATTTAGCTATTATAGCGACTCCTGCCTCAACGGTCCCAGCCGTCATAGAAGATTGTGTTCGTGCCTCGGTTAAAGGGGCAGTGGTGTTATCAGCTGGTTTCAAGGAAATTGGAGAATCTGGAAGGATATTGGAAGAAAAAGTAGTGGCAATAGCCAAACAGGGAGGATTAAGGTTAATTGGTCCTAACTGCATCGGCCTTATTTTACCTCATGCTCGGTTTAATGGCACTTTTTTAACGGGAATGCCCAAAGCGGGTCATATTGCTTTTTTAAGTCAGAGTGGAGCACTTGGGGCCGCTGTTTTAGATTGGAGTTTTAGCAAAAATATCGGTTTTAGTGCTTTTGTTTCACTTGGATCTATGGCTGATGTGGATTGGGGGGATATCCTTTTTTTCCTCGCTGAGGATTCCCTGACCCGAGTAATCCTTATTTACATGGAGTCTATAGGCGATCCTTCCTCTTTTCTTTCCGCAGCAAGGCAGGTTAACTTTCAGAAGCCCATTTTAGTCTTGAAAGCCGGTAGATCAAAAGAAGGCAGTCGAGCAGCGTTGTCTCATACAGGATCGATGACGGGAAGTGACGAGGTCTTAGATGCGGCATTTTTGAGGACAGGTGTTTTGAGAGTAGCTTCTTTTTCTGAGTTTTTTTCCTTGGCTTCTTTTTTTAGTCAAAGACCTCTTCCAGCGGGCCCTCGACTGGTCATTTTAACCAATGCAGGGGGGGCGGGTGTGCTTGCGACGGACAGGTTAGTAATCACTGGAGGCGAACTAGCCAATCTTTCAGAAACGACTATTCAAAATTTAAATGAATTTCTTCCTCAGGCTTGGAGTCATGGGAATCCGGTTGATATTATAGGGGATGCTGATGCCCAGCGTTATCATAGGGCTTTGGACATTTTATCTAAGGAAAAAAATACAGATGGCATTCTGGTTATCCTTACCAAGCAGGCCATGACCGATCCTGAAGAGACGGCTAAGCAAGTTGTTCTTTTTGCTAAGAACTACCCTAAGCCTATTCTATGCTGTTGGATGGGGGGAGAGTCTGTTCATAAAGGAAGGGTCATACTTGAAAAAGAAGCAATACCTACGTTTGAGTTCCCTGAAGAAGCTGCAGAGGCTTTTTCTTTTGGTTGGCTTCATAGAAAAAGCTTCTCAGCGCTCTACGAGACTCCCATGCCTGTGGGAGAGACTGATGAACTGATTAAAGCTAAAGAAAACTCCTCAGCTATTATTTATCAAGCAAAAGAAAAGAATCTAACCCTTTTAACCGAGTATGAATCTAAAAAGATTCTGCGTTTTTATGGCATTGATGTGAATGAGACCTTTTTGGCTAAAGATTCGGAAGAAGCCATTTCGATTGCAGAAGAAATTGGCTATCCGGTCGTCGCCAAACTCAATTCGACTCAGGTTACCCATAAAAGTGATATTGGAGGAGTAATCCTTGGAATATCGGATAAGGATTCCCTAAAGAGAGCGTTTGAAAAGATTAGACAGAACACCATAAAGCGGTTTTCAGAACATGCATTTGGGGGAATAACGATTCAAAAAATGATAACCGAAAAAGGGATAGAGTTGATTTTAGGGGGAAGTGTAGATCCCCAATTTGGTCCAGTTATGCTATTTGGCTCAGGGGGTGTATTTGTAGAAATTTATAAAGATAGAGCTCTTGCTTTGCCTCCTCTTACAACGGTTCTTTCTTCGATTCTTATCGGACAGACCAAAATAGCCAAGGCTTTGGATGGTTTTCGAGGAGTACCCCCCATAGATAGACAAAAACTCAATCAGACCTTGGTGCGCTTCAGTGAGTTGCTGGTAAACGAGCGAAGGATAAAAGAAATCGATGTTAATCCCCTGTTTGTTCATGGAGAGAAGGTTATAGCTTTGGATGCAAGGATAATTCTTCATCCTTTTTCTCTGGAGGACAACTCTATTCCTTCTGCCTCTATTAGGCCCTATCCCCTGGAATATATCTGGAAGGAGATCCTTCTAGACGGAACCAAAGTCTTGATTCGGCCCATCAAACCGGAAGACGAACCTCTCATGAGGGAATTTCATAAAGGTCTTTCCCAGGAGTCTGTTTATTATCGTTATTTTCAAAATCTATCTTTAGAAGAACGAATTGATCACCAAAGACTTTCTCGAATATGCTTTTCGGATTACAGCATTGAAATTGTGCTAGTCGTCCAGGTTCTTTCAGCAGATCAGCCGGCTGAAATAATTGGGGTAGGCAGGCTAGGAAAATATCATGGGTTTGAAGGGGCTGAATTTGCTCTGATTATACAAGACCGTTGGCAAAATAAGGGTCTTGGGACTCTTCTTGTTCGCAAACTCAAGGAAATAGGAAGAAAAGAAAAATTATCTTGGATTATTGGCAGAATGCTGCCTTTGAATGAATCGATGAAAAAGATCGCCGATAAAGAAGGCTTTAGTTTATATTTCGATGAATCTGCCCATGAATATATTGCAGAGCTGGATTTGAGAAAAGAACTATGATTGCTTGTGAAAAACCAAGGACTAACTGGCCTGCGCGGTACAGGGATTGAACCTGTGACCTCTCGCGTGTGAAGCGAGCGCTCTCCCACTAAGCTAACCGCGCTATGGCTGGAGAAAAAATAAATATTTAACTCATTGTAGTAGATTAAAGTTTGTCTTTCAAAAGAATTGTCTTTTTCACTAAAGAAAATTCTTTTTGATTTCTCTTTTGTTGAAGTCAACATAGTAGTAACAAAAAAAGAGTATGTCTAAAAGAAGCCTTGGAAAAGGTCTTAGTGATTTGATTAATCCTAAATCTCTCTTTTCATCTCAGCCTAGCGAAGAATTAGGAGAAAAAATAAGCATGTTAAAGCTGCAAAGTATCCTCCCTAATCCTTATCAACCTAGAAAAGAGATCCATGAAGAAGAATTGGAGGAGTTGGTTCAATCCATAAAGGAAAAAGGCGTACTCCAACCTATAATTGTCAGGCAACTCAAAGAAGATTGTTTTGAGTTGATCGCTGGAGAAAGAAGATGGAGATCGGCAAGAAAAGCTGGACTTGAAGTTATCCCTGCGATTGTAAGAAAAGTTTCTGACAGCGATCTCATAGAGCTGGCTTTGGTAGAAAACCTTCAGCGGAGCGATCTTAACCCCATTGAAGAGGCCAGAGGTTATGCCCTGATGATCGAAAAATTTGGGTTGACCCAGGAAGCTGTAGCCCACAGGCTTGGGAAAAATAGAGTAACGGTAGCTAATTCTCTAAGGCTATTGAGCCTTTCGCAACCTGTACAAGAGCTTATTGAAAAGGGTATTCTCAGTCAAGGTCATGGAAAAGTTTTACTCGGTATTGTTGATCAAAAGCTGCAGGAGAAAATCGCTCAAAAAATAGTTAAAGAAGGCTGGTCGGTAAGGAAAACTGAGCAATTTGTTGGTAGCTATGAGAGCAGAAGAAAAAAACATGACCAAGTCAAAGAGAATCAATCAGTTCCATTTAAAACTATTGAAACAGAGCTCTGTTCAAAATTAGGTTCAAAAGTGAAAATCAGAGGAGATAAAAATTCAGGAAAAATTGAGATTGCTTTCAATTCTCTTCAGGATCTTCAGCGGGTTCTTTCTTTCCTTGGAATAACTTTTTAAAAAAAAGAGGCAATCGAGCTGAAGAAGAATTTTCTCTACTTATAACTGATGCTCCGTTAAAAACGACGTAACCGGTCCTTCCATTTTCTGCTGCGCCTATGCCTGCTATTTGAATGCTTTCATCCAGTAAATTTTTTCTATGACCAGGACTTTTTTGCCATGCCCTGACCGTTTCCTCTGGATCGAGACCTTCGGTTGAATAATGAAGGTTTTCATTGATTGAACCCCATCCTTCCTCTTGGACAATTTCTTTTAAAGAGCTCAAGGAACGATGCACAAGTTTTTTTTCCTGAGCGATATGTTCTGCCCACTGTTGGCTGATTTTATCAAGAGCAGGATTAGAAGCCAGGGAATGGAGGTTATGCTCCTGGCGGAATTGGTTAATGAGAAGGAGGGTTTTATGCCTAAATTCTTCCAAATTAAAGGATGAAGAAGGACTATTTTCCGAGGTCATTTGTCCACATACACAAAAAGGAAAAAGAAAAATAGACCAAAATATTTTATAGCTTACCGTCCTAAATCGTGTTTTCTTTTCATTCATAGAGCAGTAACTATGATGAGGGAAATTGAGGGTCATCACAAGACCAGAAAATGCATTAAAATTTGTAGAAAAGAAAAAATGGGTAAAAGATGGGAAGAAAAATTCACATCTTGGCAGAAGATGTAGTGAATCAAATCGCTGCGGGGGAAATCATCGAAAGACCCGCTTCGATTTTAAAAGAACTCTTAGAAAATTCAATAGATGCTGGGGCAACCCAAATCGATGTTGAAACTCGTTCTGGAGGTATATCCTGGATCAAGGTCAAGGATGATGGGTGTGGAATGAACAAAGAAGATGCTTTTCTCTCGTTAGAAAGGCATGCAACAAGCAAGCTTTACAGTTTGAATGACTTCTCAAATCTTATGACTTATGGATTTCGTGGAGAAGCACTTCCGGCCATTGCATCAGTCACCAAATTTACGTTAGCTACCCAAGAAAAAGATAGTCCAGAAGGAGTGATTATTGAAGTCCATGGGGGGAAAATTGTTCGGGTGGAGCAAACTGCTGGATTAGCAGGAACTTCAGTTACGGCTAGTTCTCTTTTTTATAATTTGCCTCCTCGGCTCAAGTTTTTGAAATCTCCTCAAACCGAGCTTTTGCATCTTCAAAGGCAGCTTATTTTAGCAGCTCTCTCTCATCCTGAGATTGGCATTCGATACAGCCATAGCCCAGGAGGTAAAGGACAATGGGAAAAAGGCGAAGATCTTTGGACAAGAATCAGTTCTGTTTTAGGAGAGGAATGGGCAAAAGAACTTTGCTGGATTGATAAGGAAGGGGAAGGATTTAGGATTTATGGGGCTGTGAGTAAACCTGGTGTAGGAAGACCTTCTCGAGAAGATATGTTCTTTTTTGTTAATAAAAGGGCAATAGAATCAAGAAGTTTTTATCTGGGAGTAATCGATGCTTATCGCAACTCTTTAATGAAAGGACTCTATCCTCTTTGTGCTCTTTATGTAGAAGTCAATCCCGATGAGATCGACATCAACGTGCATCCCACAAAAAAGGAGGTCCGTTTTAAAAGGGAATATGCTTTTAGAGATTTTGTATACAAAGCTATTTTAGAAAAACTTTCCACAGCTAAGCTCTTTTCGAATCAGGTTGTTGAAGAACAAATCGATGAAAAAATGCTCCCAGAGAATTCAAAAGGCTTTACTCAATTACATCCTTGTATAACGGCGAAAGCCGAGAACGAAAAGCTCTTTGATAGGGAACACCGCTTTCATGCCAGGGCTATTGAAGATAACCAAGGGAAAGAAAACAGTGTTGAATACAAGGTTATCGGTCTTTTTTGCTCCCTTTACATTGCTATCGAAACCATTGATGGGATTATATTGATTGACCAGCATGCCGCACACGAAAGGGTATTGTTTGAAAAAATGCTTTTGGAGTTTGAATCTTTTAAAAAACAGTCACAAAAGTTACTTGCCCCCTGTCTTTTAAAGCTTTCTTCAGCTGAGGCTGAGGTGCTATCAAATTGTCTTAGCTGGTTTGAGAAGCTTGGTTTTGAGATCCGTCCCTTCGGGCTTTGTACTTTTCTTTTGGAATCCATCCCTAGTGGAATAAAAAGAACCGACTATGAACAGTTTTTTCGAGAAGTTATCGCAGAGTTAGTGGAAACAGACAGGCAAAATAAAACGGCCCGTTTTTTTTGGCATAGAGACATTGCCCTAGCTGTGTGTCGACAAGCCATAAAATCGGGAGATCCATTGACTAAAGAAGAACAAGAAGAGTTAGTTAAAAGCCTTTTTTCTTGTCAATTTCCCAACACCTGTCCTCATGGAAGACCAACTTGGATAAAAATCAACTACAAAGAAATTGAAAGCCGTTTTGGACGATCTGGTCCCTCAGGCTGTGCAATGAAGGGACAACTTCTATAAAGGTTTAAACATTAAAACGAAACTCGATAATTTCTCCATCACCCACGATATAATCCCTGCCTTCAATCCTTATCTTTCCCGCTTCCCTAGCTTTAGCAAAAGAGCCATACTTAATAAAATCTTCATAGTAAAGACATTCAGCAGCAATGAAACCTCTTTCAAAATCAGAATGAATGACCCCAGCTGCCTTAGATGCCGTATCACCTGCACGTATCGTCCATGCACGGGTTTCTTTGGGCCCTGTTGTAAAAAATGTTCTTAATCCCAACAGCTTGTATACCCTCTGTATAAGATTATCACATCCGGAATCCGTGAGGCCTAAAGAAGCCAGGTATTCTTTTTTTTCTTGGATTTCAAGTTCGTTGAGTTCTGCTTCAAGTTGAGCAGAAAGAATGACATATTCATAGAAGGGATTTTTTCCCACATAATCGATAACCTTCTTTACAAATGGATTGTTTTCTCCCAGCTGAAGTTCGGTTTCATGAACATTGCAAACTAATAGAACAGGCTTAGCTGTCAACAGGCAAAGACTTTTTATTTGGCTCAACTCTTCAGCCTTTAAACCTATAGAAAAGACAGGTGTTCCTTGAGCCAGAAAAAAGGATAGTTTTTCCAGAAGAGAAAGATCGCAAAGTACCTTCCCCTTGGAAAGACTCCCTTTTTTGGCTTTCTCCAGCTGTTTTTCTACGCTTGCATAATCAGCAAGCGAAAGCTCAGTAAGGATAATGTCAAGATCCTCTACTGGATCTATGTTTCCTGAGACATGATGAATTTCGCTACCCCCAAAACAGCGAAGCATCAAAAGAATCGCATCGACTTCCCGAATATGACTCAAGAATTGATTGCCTAAACCTTCTCCCTGACTTGCTCCTTTTACAAGTCCTGCAATATCAACAACCTTAATTGCAGCGGCAATGATATTTGCTGATTTTGAAAGCTGAGCCAGTTCTTCAAGCCTATTATCCGCAACTGTAACAATGCCAACATTAGGGTTAATTGTACAAAAAGGATAATTGGCGGCTTCAGCTTTTTTGCTCTTTGTAAGGGCATTAAAAAGAGTGCTTTTACCCACATTAGGTAATCCGACAAGGCCTGCTTGTAACATATTGTAGTTTGGTTATCAATGAATTAAAATCTAGGTGAAGTTATTTTTAGAAAGTTAGAGAACTTTTTAAATCCATTATCGAATAAACAGAAAACATTCTATATTATAACTTAAATTTTGAAAATTACCATGGAGAAAAGATGGTCTGAGGAATCTTTGTGGTACTGTCTTTCTATACATCCCAAAAAAGAAAAAATTGCGGTGGAAAATTTAAAAAAAGAAAATATTGAAATCTATTTTCCTCAACTCTGTTATAGTAAAACAAGGGGTGGAAAGGTTTCTAGGGTATTGGAACCCTTGTTTCCGGGCTATCTTTTTGCTAAATTTAATCTTTACTCCAAGCTTATTTTGGTTCGTTCTACAAAAGGGATAAAAACAGTCGTTCATTTTGGTTTCAATTATCCCATCATTCCCGAGTGTTTTATCCATGAGTTAAAAATGCATTTTGGGGCTGAGGGAATCAAGACAGTTCAGAAAAGGATTGAAGTTGGTTCAACGATTACTATCGCTAAGGGTCCTTTTCAAGGTTTTCCGGGTATTGTGCAGGGATATGTTCCAGCAAAAGAGCGAGTCAGAGTGCTTCTTGAATGGTTGGGAAGAACTGTCCAAACAGAAATCGGGATAAAAGAAATTGAGCTCAATGACTTGACCCTTTTCAAGAAGGATTTAGGGCCTTCAGATCACTAAATCTTTTACCAGGGCTATAGATCTAATAAGGCTTTTTTCTGTTGTCTTGATAATGGCGTACAATGCACTTGAAAGGGCATAGAGATTGTTATACAGAAAAATAATGATTGTTTTGTTTGGATCAACGGGATATGTCGGAGGATTTTTTAAAAAACTGCTTCAATCAAAAAACATTGATTTTGTTGCACCTTCCCACAAGGAAATAGACCTGCTTAATGAACGACAACTTTTAGATTTTTTCGATCGGCTTTCCGTTGATTTTATCATCAATGCTGTCGGTTATACAGGAAAGCCCAATGTCGATGCTTGCGAAGACAACAAGTTAGATTGCCTTTTAGGCAATGTTGTTATTCCTGGAATTCTTGCAAAAATTTGTAGTCAAAAAAATATTGCCTTTGGTCATGTGTCATCGGGCTGTGTATACCAAGGGGATAAGGGAACAGGGCTTGATGGCTCAATAATAGGGTTTCAAGAAAACGACCCTCCCAATTTTTCTTTTAGAACCTCAAACTCTAGTTTCTATAGCGGATGTAAGGCACTGGGAGAGGAAATGTTGACAGCTAGTCGTTGTTACATATGGAGATTGAGAATGCCTTTTCACTGGCAAGACCATCCTAAGAATTACATTTCAAAACTGCTCTTTTATCAACGTCTTCTTGATGCACGCAATTCACTCTCGGAAGTTGAGGAATTTGTTAGAGCTGCTTTCGAATGTTGGGAGAAAAGATTGCCATACGGTATTTATCATATAACCAACACTGGATCGATCACGACAAGACAGATTGTAGAAAAAATTCTTGGTTCTCCCCTTGGAGCTCAACTGAAGGAGAAGGGAAAAAAGTTTCTTTTTTTTGGTAACGAAGAAGAGTTTTTAAAGCATGTTAAGGCTCCCCGGTCAAACTGTGTCCTGGATAACACAAAGTTACTGAGCAAGGGTATTCATATTAGGCATGTCGAAGAAGCTATAGAAGAAGATCTCAAGCGATGGCAATCTTGAAGGAACAGATCTCATAAGGATATTTCCTGGAGGATACAAAGTGGAAGAAAAAAAGCTATTAGCCGTTCCCTTTATGGATTTGAAAAGGGTTTTAGATTTTGAAAAAAAAAACTTACAAGAAGCGTTTAACCGAGTCCTTGAAAGTGGACGATACATTCTTAGCCAGGAGGTAGCAAGCTTTGAACAATCGCTTTCAGCTTATCTGAATATAAGACATTGTATCGGAGTTTCTTCTGGAAGTGATGCCCTTTTACTTTCTTTCTTAGCTTTGGGAATAAAACCAGCTGAAAAAGTAATATGTCCTACATTTACCTTTTTTGCTACTGCAGGTTCCATTGCACGGATTGGAGCTAGACCCGTTTTTGCTGATAGTTGTCCAGGTTGTTTTCAACTCCCTCCTTTTGAAGCTCAATCCAGAATCGATTCAGAAACTCGAGGAATAGTTCCAGTTCATCTTTTTGGACAATGTGCGGATATGGATGGCTTTAAGGCAATTCAACAAAAAAAGGATATTTTTATTATTGAAGACAGTGCACAGGCTTTTGGAGCATCGCTAGGGGACAAAAAAGCGGGTGTTCTTGGGGATGTGGGTTGTTTTTCGTTTTTCCCAACAAAAAATTTAGCCGCCCTCGGTGAAGCGGGACTTGTTGTGACAGCTTCAGATGAAATCGCTTATAAATTAAAAGCTTTAAGGGTACATGGGTCGTTTAGGCAGAAATATATCCATGAATTAATTGGAGGGAACTTTCGCATGGATGAAATGCAAGCGGCTTTCCTTCACGTTCGATTAAATGCTGTTGATAAACTGATCGAACAAAGAATAAAAAACGCTCTGCTTTATGAACAAGCTTTCCTTTCTTCGGGTATCGCTATACTATGCCCTGATCCTTGCTTATGCCAGACTAAAAAATATGAGGGACTAAGCCATTGGGACAAAGATAACTATTATCCTATCTATCTTCCTCGATCGGTTAGAGGAAGGCATACCTTTAATCAATATGTAATTAGAATAAAAAAAGAAAGAGATAAGCTTAGGGATTATCTTAAAGATCGGGGTATCCAGACCGAGATCTATTATCCCATGCCTTTGCATCTACAACCTTGTTTTTCTTCCTTGGGTTATCAAAAGGGTGATTTCCCCATTGCTGAAAAGCTTTCTCAGGAAGTTATGGCCCTCCCTATTTTCCCTGGACTGACAGAGGAGGAGATCGAAAGGGTTGTTAAGGTTATTTGTCAGTTTTTTGGCCATCCTTATAAAAGCTTACCCTAGAGAAGCTTTTTGTTTGTCAATGAAATATTAGCTTGTAAACAACTTCATTTTATTTTTTACTTTTATATCTATTGCCCATATGTATTTGGCCGATCTTCTCTTTAATCAAAAGGAATCCAGGGGCTGCAATTTCCTAAAAGGGCTATTTATTATTGTTTTTCTGATATTCTCTTTTTTTGTTTTTTCTATTGAGCTTTCAGCCCAAGACGATGAAGTAACTGAAGAACAAAATGTTCCTCCGGGACAAATGCCCATAGAAATTACTGCCGAAGAAACTCATTTCGTTGGCAATATCGCTGTAGCTAGGGGTAATGCGGTGGCCCATTATGGAGAGACGGATATCTATGCCGATCAGATAAGCTATGATGCTCAAAAACGAGAAGTCATAGCTGATGGTAATGCCCGAGTTTACACAGAAAAACGAGTCTTTAGAGCATCTCATATCGTGTATAACTTGGATACTAAGGCGATTACGGCTCAAAATTGGTCCCTTTTTGATACTCCTCTTTTATCCTCCGGTCAAACTTTAACCACCCCTGAAGAAGATCATTATCATATAGAAAATGGAATGTTTACTGTTGAGAATAGGGAAAATCCTTATTTTCAAACTAAAGCTAAAACGATCGATATTTATGCCAATGACAAGATTGTCATGAAGAATGTTACCGTATACATGGGCAAGATTCCAATTCTTTGGCTTCCTGTTATTAGTCAACCTTTAAATAGTGAAGAAAGTACTTACAATGTGATTCCAGGAGAAAGGTCTTACTGGGGATGGTTTGTAACCTTTACTTATAACTATAAGTTTAGTGAAAAAGCGGCAGCTACTTTTCAACTTGACTACAGATCCTTGAGAGGTGCGGCAGGGGGGGCAATTCTAAAATTTATTCCTAGTGAGGGAGGTACCGGTTTTTTGAGAATGTATTATGCCAATGACTTGGATTACCAGCTTAATCCAACCTCTCTTCCTCGATTTGACGTTGGTCCCAACCGAGGAATGGTTAATCTGGCTCTGAAAATGCCTTTAACTCAAGAATTTACTCTTTCTACAGATATCAATTATTGGACTGATCCTTACATAATGGAGGATTTTCTTTGGAATACTTACATGTATAACCGGCAACCGGACAATGTGGCTTGGCTCAATTATTATAATCCGAATTTTACTGCCGATCTTTTGGTAAGGGATAATTTAATGCCTTTTTTCAATTCTATAAACAGGCTGCCTGAACTTTCCATTTTGACTAACCGTACCCGTATTTTCAATACCCCTATTGCTTATCAATCCCGCTACAGCGTGGTTAATTTTGAAGAGCAATTTTCAAATCTCAATTTTACTCCTGGCAATATCTTTGGCCTTTTTTATCCCTGGCAACCTCTCAACCGTTTTGTTTTCCCTTTAGCTCGTACTCAAACCTTGACTCCAGCCCAGCTCCTTTCCTTGCCTCCTCCCTACTATCTAAGCAATTATGGGGGCTACAGGTGGGATACCTACCAAGAACTGAGCTATCCTAAAGAATATTTCCATTGGTTATCGGTCACTCCTCGTATAGGATTTGAAGGCACATATTGGAGCGACCAAAATGTACTGAGTGCTGTCCCCACCGCTAGCCGATTGGATTTTAGTAGAGCCCTTTTTGTTGCTGGACTTGAAAGTTCGTTTAAGCTTTCGCATGTTTGGGAGAATGTCGAGCTATCTTCCTTGGGGATTCATGGGATAAGACATGTCGTTCAGCCTTTTATGAATTTTCAGTATATTCCTAATCCCTATGATAATCCTTACCAAGTTTTAGGATTTGATAACTTTATGCCCACGATTACCCCCCCTGTGATCAATCTTATGAATTATCCATCGATCGACTCGCTATTTGGGATGACTTATCTAAGGGCGGGAATAAAACAAAGGATTCAAACCAAAAGAAATGGAAGTACTTATAATCTTATCGAATTTACGGCCTTTGTTGACGCAAATTGGGATAGAAAATACAATCAGCTTCTCATTCCCATGAGTGATACAGTCGATGAGGTCTATGGGGTAGTAGATATTAATCCTGTACCCTGGTTAAGCTTGCATTCTGATATCGCTTTGCCGACCTGTGATTTAGGATATACAAACTGGACTACCTCCATTGCTTATCAGTTTCATCGATCTAATGATGTTATGCTGGGATATTCCTATTTAAATAATGTTCAAGTGCCTATCAGCTTTCTTCCCATACCGCTTACCGCTGCGTTTCCTGCTGTTATCAATGGGGTCCCCAGTTTGAATGGATCGATACTCAGTGCCTATTCACAGGCCTTTATTGGGCAGCAAAACACCGTTTTTGTATCCGATTTCTGGAGGATAAATAAGGATTGGCAGGTGATGGGCATGTTGACCTACCAAGGTACAGGAAGTTATATTCCTTTTGAAAACTTTACCATTTATAGAGATCTCCAGGATTGGGTCCTTTCTTTTAATTTTCAAAACATCATGTTTCCTGGTAGCCCCTCTATCCAAATGTATTATGTCGCTTTGACCTTGAAAGCATTCCCTTCTCTTAAGGTGGATTATGGTTGGGGAAGTGGAATGTGAGGATCTTTGGGGATAGAAAATTCTGTAGAGATACCATCAATACTGACTGCATTTTTTTGCTGCCAGTATTGCTGAATACCCTTTTCTCCCTTTTTGTTTGCCCAACGAATGAGATGTTCTCTATCTGCTTTGAATTGAAACAAAGGAACACCAAATCCACAGGAAGTCGATACGAGATCAACAATCATTTCTATGAGCTGTCTTGATCCTGGAAGAGAAGGGAAAAGCTTAATGAGCTCTTCCCACTTTTTTTCCCAGGGATGTATAGTCGTGCCTTTTCCGTAAAGCCTTAATATAAGAGGATCTCCTTCAAATGAACAAAACATAAGGGTTATTCGTCCGTCAACTTTAAGATGCGCAGCCGTTTCGTTACCACTTCCTGTAAGATTAAGCCAAATGAGCCTTTGTGGACCTAAAATGCGTAAAGTATCTAAGCCTTTAGGTGAGATATTAATTCGACTTGTAGCTGTTGCTGTGGCAACAAAAAATATTTTTTGCTGTTCAATAAAATCTTTAAGTTCTGGAGTAATTTCTCTGTATTTTTTCCCCATGGTTTAAAAGCCTATCTTCTTGGATACAACTTGTCGAGTTCAAGATTTAGTAAGAGCACGTTAACCACCCGTTCACCGAATACCCCGGCGATGGGACCTTGAGTATATTTGAAAACGAGTTGTTCAATTGTTTTTATGTCCGCTTTCCTTTCATGGGATATTCGAGGAACTTGAAGGAGAGCATTTGCAAGGCTAATGTGGGGATCTAAGCCACTGGCTGATGCAAAGACCGCATCGGATGGAACAAGGGTTGTAGTGGACAAACTGTTTTCTTTTCTGTACCTTTGTATTCTTTCTTTAACCGTTTGCAGCAGTGTTAAGGAAGAAGGGGCAAGGTTTGAACCCCCGGAATTTAACCCATCATAATCTGAAGCTGAAGGACGTGAATGAAAATACCAGGGAGATTCGAATTTTTGACCAATTAGAGCCGATCCCACTATTTTTCCGCTTGGATCTTTGATTAAACTCCCTTCAGATTGGTAAGGGAAAAGAATTTTTCCAATGATATAAATCATCAAAGGATAAAGGCCACCTAAAATGAGGGTTAATAGAAAAGTGATTTTTAAAGAGAGGATCAACGAAGACATGATTTTCATGGCTGAAGGATTAAACAAGATGCAGGAAAAATAAGAGTTCGTCTATGACTTTAATGCCAAGGAACGGGGCCACAATCCCCCCTATTCCATAAATAAAGATGTTTTTAATCAATAAGGTTTCGGCAGAAGTCGTTTTTAATTTGACCCCTTTTAAGGCGATCGGAATAAGCAAAACGATGACGATGGCATTGAAAATGACTGCACTGAGAATCGCACTTTCAGGAGTCCGCAGTTGCATGATATTCAGGGGAGCGATTTCGGGAAAGGTAGACATCAGCATGGCTGGTATGATAGCAAAATACTTGGCCACATCATTAGCTATGCTAAATGTGGTCAAAGCACCGCGAGTAATAAGAAGTTGTTTGCCGATTTCAACGATTTCGATCAGCTTTGTCGGATTACTGTCAAGATCGACCATGTTTCCAGCTTCTCTTGCCGCTTGCGTTCCCGTATTCATGGCTACTCCTACATCGGCTTGAGCTAAAGCAGGAGCATCATTTGTTCCATCCCCTGCCATCGCAACGAGATGCCCAAGCGCCTGTTCTTGTCTAATCCTTTTAAGCTTTTGTTCAGGAGTAACCTGGGCCATAAAATCATCAACGCCCGCTTCTGCGGCTATAGCTGCTGCGGTAAGAGGGTTGTCTCCTGTAATCATGATAGTCTTTATTCCCATTTTTCTCAGTCTTGCAAAACGTTCCTGGATTCCCCCTTTAACGATATCTTTAAGTTGAATGACCCCAAGAACCTCCTGGCCCTCTACAACAACCAAGGGAGTACCACCGGTTTTGGCCACACTGGCAACAATTTCTTTTACAGGTTGAGGAAAAGATCCACCTATTTCTTTCAAGTAATTTTCTATGGCATCCATGGCTCCTTTACGTATTTTCCTTTCACAGCAGGAACCGTCAGCTGAATAAAAATCGACGCCACTCATTCGGGTTTTTGCGGAGAAAGGGATAAATTTTGCTCGATTGTCGAGCACTTCTCTTCCTCTCAATCCATATTTTTCTTTAGCCAAGATAACAATAGATCTTCCTTCAGGAGTTTCATCGGCAAGGCTTGCCAGCTGTGCGGCATCGACAAGTCTAAAGTGATCTATGCCTGGTGCGGGTATAAATTCGGTGGCCATTCGGTTTCCAAGGGTAATTGTGCCCGTTTTATCAAGAAGAAGAACATCTATATCACCAGCCGCTTCAACCGCTCGCCCACTTGTAGCTATGACATTATGTTGGACAAGCCTGTCGATCCCAGCTATGCCGATGGCGCTCAGAAGGCCACCAATAGTAGTTGGGATCAGGCAAACGGTTAGACTCGATAAGATTGGAATCGATACGGGAGCTTGGGAGTATTTTAATAAGGGCACAAGTGTGACCACAACCAACAAGAATATGAAGGTTAAGGAAGCTAAGAGTATAGTTAAGGCAATTTCATTTGGTGTTTTCTGTCTTTTTGCTCCTTCAACCATGTCGATCATCCTGTCTAAAAAAGTGTTGCCTGGCTCGGCCGTAATCCTTATAACAATCCTATCGCTGATGACTCTTGTACCCCCAGTCACAGCACTTCTGTCTCCTCCACTTTCTCGGATAACGGGAGCAGACTCTCCGGTAATGGCTGATTCGTCGACTGTAGCTGCCCCTTCAATGACCTCACCATCTGAGGGGATGGTATCACCCGCAACGCAGACTACCAGATCACCTTTTTTTAATGCTCTGGCATTGACAATTTCTTCTTTTCCTTGAACAAGTTTTTTTGCTACGGTAATGGTTCTGCTTAATTTTAAGCTCTCTGCTTGGGCTTTCCCCCGGCTTTCAGCGATGGCCTCGGCAAAATTGGCAAAAAAAACGGTAAACCATAACCACAGACAGATCTGTATGGTAAAAGGCAAGGGTTCAGAAGAATGGCCTATTTCTATTGTTGTGACTATTGCGCCAATTTCAGTCACGAAAATGACTGGATTTTTCCAAAGAGTAAGAGGATTGAGTTTAAGGAAAGCTTCTTTAATAGCTGAAATGATAAGAGAATAATTCCAGAAAGAAGGAGTTTTTAAAGTTTTCATCGGTTAAAAGGTTTTTCCCATACCCATCATGAAATGTTCAAGGATAGGACCTAGTGTAAGGGAGGGGAAAAAGTTAAGGGCGCTGAGAAGAAAAATGGTTGAGCCCAAAACAAAAACAAAGAGAAAGCCTGTGGTAGGAAAGACGGTTTGACTTGCATAACGTTTCTGGCACACTAGAGAACCCGCTATGGCAAGGATCGGAATAAGAACAAAATACCTTCCCAAAAACATGGCAACTCCAAGAAGAAGAGCATAGGGCATTGAGCTAGCATTTAGTCCTCCAAAAGCACTTCCATTGTTTTCAGAAGTCGAAGTAAAAGCATACAGAATTTCTGTCAGTCCATGAGGCCCTTTATTGCCTAAGGCTGAAACTCCCCATGAAGAATGTATAGCCAGAGCCGAAAAACCTAGTATGAGTACATATTGAATCATGAGAGCAAGGACGGCCATTTTAATCTCATAGCTACCGATTCTTTTCCCTAGATAGCCGGGGGTTCGGCCAATCATAAGCCCAAAAAGGAAAACCGTAAGAATAACAAAAAGAAGAATGCCGTATAAGCCTGATCCAACTCCTCCAAAAATGATTTCTCCAAGACTCATGTTAAAAAGGGGTATCATTCCAGCCAAAGGCTGGAAAGAATCATGCATGGCGTTAACAGCGCCACAGGATGTGCTTGTCGTTATAGAAGCAAAAAGGCTGGATTCGAATATTCCAAAACGCATTTCTTTGCCTTCCATATTTAAAGGATTTTGTATACTCAGGGATTTAAAAAGGGGATTCGCTGATTGCTCAAAATAAAAGCAGCTTAGAACAAGGATGAGAAAAAGGATGACCATCGTCAGCCATATAGACCAGCCATGGCTAAGTTTTTTACAACTTAATCCAAAAAAATAGGTAAGTGCACTGGGAATGAGAAAAATGGCAAGCATTTCTACGAAGTTGGAAAGAGGGGTAGGATTTTCATAGGGATGAGCCGAATTGGCATTGAAAAAGCCTCCCCCGTTAGTCCCTAAAAGTTTGATCGCTTCTTGAGAGGCTATTGGACCTTGAGGAATTATGGAAAGACCGGTTTCGTTCTGTGCGCCATGATCAAGAGGGTTATATTTAACATAAGAATTGAAGTTTTGGGGAACTCCTTGAGAAATGAGAATCAAGGCTATTAAAAGGGAAAGGGGCAAAAGCAGATAGTAGTGTATGCGGATGAGATCGATCCAGCAGTTCCCTATGGTTTTCATTTCAGTTCGGACTATGCCTCGAACCAAAGCAGCGGCTGCAGCGACTCCGGTTGCAGCCGAAGTAAAGTTGGGTACAGCCAGTGCAAACATCTGGGAAAAATAGGATACGGCTTTTTCAGGGATGTACGATTGCCAGTTTGTATTGGTTCCAAAACTAATGGCTGTATTGAAGGCGATAGAAGGGGGCATCGCTCCAATTTTCTCGGGGTTAAGAGGAAGAATATGCTGAAGTCGTAAAATGAGGTAACTAAAGATTATACCAATAAAATTAAAAGCAAGAAGACCAAATGCATATTCAATCCAGCTTTGTTCTTTAGACTTGTCGATGGAACAAATTTTATAAGTAAAATTTTCCAAGGGTTTGAGCAAAGGATCGAAAAGCGTTTTTCCCTCTTTGTCGAGTACCCTAAAGATATGAATACCAAGGGGTTTGTTAAGTACTGCTAGCAAGGAAATAAAAAGGCCAAGTTCAATCCATAGGGAAGGTTTCATATGTTTTTTAGTAACCTTAAAATTTCTCTGGCCAAAGGATTACCACAAGCAAATACAAGAGTAACAAAACAGAAAGACAAAGCAGAAAAATTAGCATATAGGCAATGGACTTTTCGTCATTTCTTTAAATTTTATCACATCCCATACAATAGAGTAGACTGCACGAAAAGAGCATAAAAATTAAAAAAATCATAAGGAGATCACTCATAGTCCAATAGTAATTTTTTTTTGTAACATTGAGGAATTAAAAGATTAAGTGAAGATATTAAAATTCCATAAAAACTTTGTTTTATTTGAGTAGATCTTGAGGATCAATATCTACCCTAACGATGATACCCCACTTTTCTTCTCTATCTAAAATGATTTCTCTTAACTTTTGACTGACTTCCATAACCTTTAAGCAACGAAGAAAAAGCTGGTAATGATAATTTCCTTTGACCTTGGATAGGGGGGCTGGCGAGGGTGTGCCAACAAGGGTGAGAGAATTTTCAACCTTTTCTTTGATTTCTTTGGTTAAAGCATCAGCCACATATTTTACTTTTTCTTCGGGATGGCCTATAAAACGGATCATTATTGCCCTATAAAAAGGGGGATAAGAAAGGGTTTTCCTAAATTCCAACTCCTGATCAACAAAACCAAGATAATCATGATGTCTTGCAAATTGAATAGCGGGATGATAAGGAGTCCTTGTCTGTACATAAACCTCCCCTTCAATGCTCCCTCTTCCTGAGCGCCCTGATACCTGAAGAAGCTGTTGAAAACTTTTTTCCGAGGCTCGGAAGTCAGGAAGATGAAGAAGAGTATCGATGGAGACAATGCCGACGAGGCTAACATAGGGGAAATCCAATCCTTTAGCGACCATCTGGGTGCCAACTAGAATATCGAAATTGCGCTGGCTGAAAGCCCTGAGAGCTTGTTCTAATGCTCCTTTTTTTCTCATTGTATCTGAGTCCATTCTTAAAATCCTGGCTGAAGGGAACAATTGGCTTAGGTATTCTTCTACTTTTTCCGTACCGCTCCCTAAAAACTTGAAATTTCGATCTTTACAAATGGGACATTGGATAGGGACTGAAGAGCTGTAATTGCAGAGATGACAGTTCAAAATAGCTGGAATTTTATGATAACTTAAGGATATCGAACAGTTTGGACAAGGGAGCACATACCCACAACTCGAACATTGAAGGGAAGAAGAATACCCCCTGTGGTTAATGTAGAGAATAATTTGTTCTTTTTTTCCTAACCTTTTTTCTATCGCTTCCTTAAGCTCGCTTGAGATTAACTCTTCGGTATTCAGGAAAGCATTTTTTGTTTCTTTTTCTGAAGAATTTTTTTTTCGTCTTCTTTGATCAATCACAGTGACTTGAGGCAGTCTTCTTGCTTCTACCCTTTTTTTTAGCTCTACAAGATTATATTTCGCATTCAGGATATTATAGTAAGATTCTAAGGAGGGGGTGGCCGAACCTAAAATAACAAGGGCTCCTTCAAGTCGACCGCGCATGACGGCTACATCTCTTCCATGGTATCTAGGGTTTTCTTCTTGTTTGAAGGAACTTTCATGTTCCTCATCGACGATTATTAAGCCAAGGGAACGGAAAGGGGCAAAAATTGCTGATCTTGTTCCAATGAGAATGTCGATCTTATCCGAGAGGATTTGATTCCAAAGATGGGCCTTTTCAGCACGAGATATTCGGCTATGCCAACAACCTAATGTATAAGAAGAGTCAAATCTAGATTTAATTCTTTCCCAAAGCTGTGGCGTAAGGGCAATCTCGGGGACAAGAAGCAGAACCTGTTTTTTTTGGGTTAAACATCTTTCCATCGCATGGATGTAAAGTTCTGTTTTGCCGCTGCCTGTCACTCCAAAAAGCAGAATAGGCTTAGGTTTGGGTTTCAGCATTTCTGTTTCAATGAACTGCAGAGCTTGGCTTTGTTCATCAGTAAGGTGTTGGGGTTGAGTTTGATTGGGAAAAATGGGTTGAGGAAGTGGGTTTTTTTTCTCAGTTAAAAGGCCTATCGCAAGTCCCTTACGCAGGAGCTTATTCCAGATGTTCCTTGGTATTCCAGTTTTTTGAGGGAGTTCTGAGAGTCGAGCGGGATGGTTTTTTTGAAGGTAAGCCAAAGCCTCTATTTCTTTTTTTGCTCTTTTATGCTCGTTTTGAAAAACCATGGGATTGAAATCAGTAGCCAAAGTAAGCAGCAGATCCTGCTTTGGTTTTATGTCTGATCTAACCGACTGGGGCAGAGCGGCTTGTAAGGCAGAGATAAGCGTGCAACAATAATAATCAGCTATCCATCGACAGAGTTTAAGAAGGTTGGGGGGGACCACAGGTTGCTGATTTTCAAGCCGTGTTATGATCTTAAGGCGATCCGATTGTTGTTTTTCAAGGATTTCCACTACGATTCCTCTGCCAAATCCATGTTTGAAAGGGACGCGCACATAGGATCCAAGGGTAATCACTTGCTCAAGTTCTTCGGGAATAAAATAATCGAGCAAAAAATCCCTTTTGTTATCCAGAAGGACTCTTGCTACGAAGAGCTGAGGCGAGGGGCAAGGAGGGAAAAAAAATTCCTGTTCCATTGAATAGGCTTTTTAAAATAAACAAAAGCGAAGAGAAAAAGAAAAGTTTAAAAAAAGAAAGCTTCTAGATTTGCTCCATATATTATAAGATCCTTGAGAAAGAGGAAAGTTATGACATCAGACAAGATCTATAAAATTGTTCATGTAGTAGGCATTTCCAATGAAAGTATTCAGCAAGCGGTGCGCAACGCTATCGAAAGAGCGGGGAAAACTCTCCGTAACCTCGATTGGTTTGAGGTAAAAGAAATTCGAGGATCCATAAAAGATGGAGTGCCCACATTCCAGGTCGAGGTAAGAATTGGCTTTAGATTAGAAGACTCATAATGGCTATTATTTTGAGCAAATAAAGGGGGGGAAACGGGATAAGCAGGGTTTAGTAAATCACTTTTAGAGGAGATTTTTCCCAGTTTTTAAGGATAGAAAGGCCTTCTTCTCTCAAAAGCTGAATAGTTTGGAGCTTTCTTTGTTGAGGGGGTTTTTTTAGTTCTTCATAGAGCAAAGCGTCTTGGAAACCAATTTCTTGGGCATCTTCCTTGCAGCAAGCATAGTAAACCTTGCTTATGTGGGCCCAGTAAATCGCAGAAAAACACATAGGGCAAGGTTCACAGCTTGTGTATATAATTGATCTTTCCAAGTCAAAGGAAGAAAGCTTTTTTGCAGCTCTCCGAATAGCCAAAATTTCAGCATGAGCGGTAGGATCAAGGCTAGATAGAACTTCGTTGTGAGCAAGTCCTATAGCTTCCCCATCTAAGACGACTACAGCTCCAAATGGCCCTCCTTCTCCTCGTTCTGAGCCATATTGGGCTAATTTAAAAGCGAGTCTTAACCAGTAAAAGTGATCATCATTTCCTCTGATAGGGTTATCATCAATGTTATCCATAACGGGCAAAATTTAATCTTTTTAAGCTAAACATAAAAGGCAAAGCCTTATGAAAAAAACGATTAAAAAGTAATTCTTTTGTTTTTAAAATATCACTGAATGGATCTGTGCTTGAGGTTTGCATTCTTTAAAACAAATTCACACTTTTTTCTATCGATAAAAAAAAGAGCTGAGCTTTTCCCTTATTAGCGACTAAATTTAATCCCTCATCTCAGCTCGGAGCTTTTCAGGATTCTTTTTGTCATTTGTATCAACTAAAATTCATTTACGTGAAGTTGGGATGGCTAGAAATCACTATTTTTTCCATTGTTCTCACTGTTGTGATTTCAGCCCTCTTTGTCCGTGGGAAAGACTGGCTTGATCCTGGGTTTTGGGCAGTTTTTGCTATCGTGGGTTCCCTGATCATGTTTAGCGTTCTTTGGTTCTTGACTTTCGATACCTTAAAAAAGATGTCTTTGGGTTCTAAAAGAGTGCCTTCGCCGACTGTAATAAATCATAGGGTGGGATACGAATTTGATCCTGAAAGGAAAATTTATGTGCCTACGATAGGTGAAGAGGAGCCTTTTTTTGGTAAAAAATGGTCTGAAGACGAAGCTATTCAATTGATTACCAAGGGAAAACTAGCGATCCAGAGCAGAAATTGCATGGATTGCCATACTCTTTTAGGTAATGGTGCCTATTTTGCTCCTGATCTCACTAAGTCCTGGCTAGATCCAAAGTGGGAAACAATGATCAAACCCATGGTTGGAGCGCAAACAAAAGAAGAAGCAATAGCCAAATGGATTCAAAATCCGCAGTATTATGCCACTTGGCAAAGAAGGATGCCTAATCTGAAAATCAACGAAGAAGAGGCAAAGGCGATTGTTGGCTATCTCAAATTTATGTCTGCTATTGATACAAACGGTTTTCCGGATCATTTTGGAAAGTCTTCCTTAGCTTATTGATAGCCATATAGAATAGATGAAAAACAAAAATTTTCTTTATGAGTCTCAAAAACTAGCTTTCTGGTACTGGACATTAGCCCTCATCCTTTTTGGCTTCCAGCTCGTCTTTGGGCTTATCATCGCCTATCAATATATTCAGCCTGAATTTCTGCATAAAATTTTAAATTTTTCTATAGGCCGACTCTTGCATCTCAATGCGATGATTCTTTGGCTGCTTTTTGGTTTTATAGGTGGAATCTATTGGTTTTTGCCCATGGAAACAGAAAGAGAAATCGTTGGCCTGTTCTGGGCTAAAGTTGCTTTTGGACTCATTGCGGTGGCCGTTGGAATTGTGGTTGCCGTTTTTCTGCTGGTTCAAATAGGAAAAGCAGATTGGGTAACCCTATGGTTTATTACCGAGGGAAGAGAATATATTGAAGCACCCCGGTGGGCTGACATCGGGATAGTAGCTGTCTTTTCAATTATTTTTTTTAATGTATTTGCCACAATCTGGAAAGCCAAAAAACTCAAAGGGATTCTTTGGGTTTTAGTTATCGATTTGCTGGCCATTATTGGATTTTATATCGCTGGAATGTTTTTCACCCCTAATATTTCGGTGGATCAATTTTGGTGGTGGTGGGTTGTTCATCTTTGGGTAGAAGCGACATGGGAGGTGCTTGTTGGGGTTCTTGTGGCTTGGATCCTTATGTCTGTTTTAGGTACTCCAAGGAAAATCGTAGAGGGCTGGCTCTATTTAGAAGTTTTCCTTGTTTTTGGAACGGGGATATTGGGTCTGGGACATCATTATTTCTGGATTGGAGCACCCGAATATTGGTTGGGTATTGGAGGGTTTTTTTCGGCACTTGAGCCTCTGCCCCTTGTGGCTATGGTTGTCCATGCGGTATATGATGCTGGAGTTCATCGGTTAAAGACCGTCAATAAGCCTGCTTTTTTTTGGATAGTCTTCCAGTCTTTCGGTAATTTTGTGGGTGCTGGAGTATGGGGTTTTATGCACACGTTACCCCAAATCAATCTTTATAGTCATGGAACCCAGATTACAGCAGCTCATGGTCATCTTGCCTTTTTTGGAGCCTATGTGGCTACAAACATAGCTATGATTTATACTGCTCTTCAGAAAGTTCGGCTAAATGAAGGACAAATTCTTGATGGGGGGTTATGGAAATGGGCTTTTGTGAGTTTGATCATATCCATATTTGGAATCACTGCTCCATTAACGGTAGCTGGTTTTGCACAAACTTTTATAGAAAGGGCTGTGGGAGGATCGAGCTGGCAGGCTTATATTAATGGCCAGCTCCATCCATGGGTTAAAGAGTCTATGGTTTGGCGTTTTGGATTTGGTATAATGTTTTTTATTAGCTACTTGTTGCTTGTAATCGATCTTTTAAAAATTGGCAAGAAGCCAGCTATTGCCTAAGAAAGCTGTCTAGTTGCATCGATGAATGCTGAAACTATACTTAAAATGCTGATTGCAGGTTTTTCTTTTACCTTATCCGCCGGTTTATATGCATTTTTTTATGCCTTAGGTAGATTGAGCAATTCCTTTTTGTTGGAACTCTTTTCGTTTGTTTTTGCTTTCTTAATGATTCTCAGCGGGTTTTTTTTGGTCGTTTGTCCTGTTTTTACCCTTTTTTGGAAGCTCCTTTTGGTGTTTTCGATTTTTGCCTATTTAATTATACCCAAGGGAATGCTCTGGATTGTCAAAAAACTTCATCAAAAAGAAAAATAAATGCAGTCTCCCTTATCCAGACCTTAGCTGCAGGCTAGGCTACACAATCTCATCGTGGCCTTTTGAGCTGAATTGTTTCAAAGCAGCCGCTCAAAGCATCTTATCCAACAATTTGGATGGAGGTTCTCTCATAGAAGGAAATTAAAAAAAGAGGTTTTATTTTGTTTGTTAAAGTTTTAATATTTTTTGCATGGCAGATATGACTTTGACAGCTGTATATCCTTCTATCGAAGTGGCCGAGGAGGCGGTAAAACTTCTTGAGGAAAACCATTTTCCGGTCGAGAGGGTTTCAATTTTAGCTCAGGATCTTTCGAGTGAAAAAAAAGTCCATGGATATGTGAAAGCCGGAGACATAGCCAAATCGGGAGCTACAATTGGGGGATGGGTTGGCGGTCTTTTTGGAATACTGGTAGGAGCGGCGTTCATTTGGGTGCCAGGATTTGGACCTCTTATTGTTGCTGGGCCTCTTTCAGCCGCTTTACTTGGGGGCCTTGAAGGAGTGGTTGCAGGAAGTATAGCGGGAGCAACACTAGGATTTTTATCTGGATTAGGAATCGAAAAAAAACATATCTTGAAATTTGAAGAACATCTCAAGGCGGGTAAATACCTTTTGGTGGTTCAAGGGAGCCAAGAAGAAATAGAAAGAATCAAAAAAATTCTCGATGATACTCATCCCGTAGAAATTCAAGTTCATTAGCTTGTCGGGTCTAATTACCCTTTTTGCGATCACCCGTTTATTGTATTTGTCCAATAATTATTGACTGATTAGGGATGCAATGAATTTCATTTCAACTATGCGAGTTTGTTAAGCCTTTTTAAGAATTTTAAATTTTTACGAAATCATAATTAAATTTTATGGTTTTTTACAGATGACTGTCACTACGCTATGTTTTCGCTCAATGCCTTTAGGAGTTCTTAGTCTTTCAAGCCCCTTTTTAATCTCTTCGGTAATTTGAGGTTTATACTCTTGAGGGATTTGAGAAAGAAAATTGCCGAAGCTACTTGAAAGAAAAAATTCCAGAATCTGTTCAGCAGAATCAGAATAAAAAGAATCTTCGTTTATCTGGAACAGGGTTATGGACAAACCGCTTCTTTCAATTGTTCTTTTTATGTCCTGGGAACTTAAGGAAAATGGAGAAAAGACTTCTTCTTGAGGCTTATATCCAAGAATTTTTATGATTGCATTTTCGATGATTAAACGGATTGGATTTTTTTGATCTTTATCTCCGGTAGTCAGGCCAAGTTTTCCATTTTTTTTAAGAATCCTTTTTATTTCTCTCAGTGTATCTTCTTTTTTTTCAATCCAATGGAAAACACTATTGAGATAAACACAATCAAAAGATTGATCAGCAAATCTATACAGGTCATCTGACCCCCCGACCTCAAAAAAAAGGTTTGCTTTTGCTCTTTTTTTTGCAATTTCTATCCGACTTGCAAGAGGATCTATGCCTATGACCTTTCCTTTTGGCCCCGTTATATCCGAGACATACGAGGTCAGTTTACCGGTGCCACAACCAATGTCTAATACACAGTCAGCTGGCTTAATTCCTAATAGCTCGATCATTCTTAGACCATGGGCAAATTGTGAATCACTCAACTGGTCATATCTTTGAGCTAGCTCTTTTGTATCCTTATCCAAATAAACAATTTTCATATCTTCATTACTCAAAAAATAAATAACCTCATGCCTGAATAGGTTTCGATGGAGGATAATCTCTTGGAGTTGGTCTAGAACAAGTTTAACAAGTCTAAACAGCTAAATCGCTCTTTTTTCAAAAAAACGAATCAAAGCTTTACATTATGGGTAGATTTTTTTCTATTTCTTCCCAATCAATCACGTTAAAAAATTCTTCAATGTAGCCTTCTTTATCTTGACCAAAGTCTGGTTCATAAGCATGTTCGGCAAGATCAATAGCTATGAGGGTGCTCATTCCTGAAAAAGGGAAAGCATCTTCTCTGTTAGCCGGAATATTAAAAATTTTACCCGAATAGTGATCTAAAACTGTCCAAACCCATCCTGAAGCATGCAAGGCTTTGAGTTTAATGTCTAATTTGAAGTTTTGGATTGAACCAAAGTTTGCTTCTATGAGTTCCTTTATTTTTCCTTCGCAACTGCCATTTTTACGCAAGCAATTAAAATAGAGCTCATGGCTAGCAATCCTTCCGTAGAGTGAGAACCATTCTCCAATGTTGGAGATGATATTCTCGTTTTTGGAAAGTTCTTCAGCGGGTGCAGAAGATAGCCATCGACCCATGTATTGGGTGTATTCCTTTGCCAACGTATTGGCTTCTTCTAGAAGATTTTTGTATAAACTGACGTGGTTTGCCAAAGTCTTTGAGGATAGTTTACCAATACCGCTTTCAAACTTTTTTAAAAACGTATCGGATTGATCAACTATGAGTTTTAAGGATAAATGCTCAGCCATTTTTAAATTATATGAGCAAAAAAAAATTCTGCCTAGAAAAAAACCTTTCCTTCAAAGGGGTATTGTAAAGATGTTTTAAATCTGTTAATCGTCAATTTTCTTTTGTAGCAGACAGCAACAGTCTTTGGGCAAGCCTAACCGACTCCTCGTTTACTCCACCCAGCATTCTTGCTATTTCTCTTAAACGATCTTCAGCCACAATTTCCTTGAGGAGGACTCGAGTGGATTTTTCATCTTGTTCTTTTAGCACTTTAAAATGGGCATTGCCTCCGGCAGCCATAGAAGGAAGGTGGGTAATACAAAGGATTTGATGCCGTGCTGACAGTTCCCTTAATAAGGCGCTTACATTCCAGGCTATTTCTCCTCCAATGTTAGCATCGATTTCATCAAAAACAAGAATTGGAATGGGATCAACGGTAGCCAGAACAGTTTTGAGGGCCAGCATTACTCTGGCTGCTTCGCCACTGGATGCAATTTCTTTAAGAGGTTTAAGAGGCATACCCGGGTTAGGGGAAAAAAGAAATTCGATATCATCTTGACCAGAGGGACTTATTTTATCTTTTTTTTCAAAACTGATTGAAAAATCCGATTGTGCAAATCCCAGGGATTTAAGGACCTTTTGGATAGAAGATGTGAGTGTTTGAGCTGTTTTTTTACGCATCATGCTTAAAAGCGAAGCTTCTTTTAAAAGATTCTCTTTGGCTAGATTTTCTTCTTGGTTAAGGGATTGGATAAGCTTTTCTTCTTTTTCAGCTTGTGCGATTTCATCAATAATCTGGTTTTTCAACTGAATAATTTCTTCGATGCTTAAAGCAAATTTCCTTTTCAAATTTTGTAGAAAATTTTTCCTCTGTTCGAGTTTTTCCAGTTCATCGGGATCGATTTCAATTCTAGAAAAATAATCTTCAACGAGTCTATCGAGCTCTAATAAATCCCGGTTGGCGGACTGTTCTAAAGATATGGCTTGGGATCCGAATTGGGGATCAATTTTTTCAACAGTACAAAGCAGCTTATGGAGAGTAGATAGGGATGATAGAATTGAAGGATTGTTCTGAGAAAGGATAGAACGCAACTGCGTAATACAATCACACAGTTTCCAACCGGCCCTCGCTAAGTTTAATTTGTTGTCAATCTCATTTTCCTCTCCGCAAACAAGATTTGCGGCATTAATTTCAAAAAGTTTACGGTTTAGATCCTGCTTTTTTTTAAGCAGCTCTTCCAAAGAAAATGATTCCTTTTTCTTTAATAGTTTTTGGTAATTTTCATAGGCATTTTTTACTCGCAAAACATGCTGCTCTAAACCCCCAAAACTATCGAGCAGTTTGAGTTGGATTTTTTTATCAAACAGGGATTGGTGGTCATGAGGACCAAGAACATCAATGAGGTTTTCGCCAATCTCTTTTAAAAGCGAAAGGGGGATAAGAGCTCCATTTATAAATTGACGAGTTGATCCTGTGGGACGGATTTCCCTTCTAAGAACAAAAAAAGGGTTATCAACTTCTTCAATTCCTCTTTCTTGGCATAAGCTCGACACTCTTTCCCAACATTCCCCGGATAATTGGAATTCTCCTTCGACCAAGCCTGTTTTTTCTTTATTTTTAAGGAATGAAAGAAGAGACTTCTCTCCTGTTAATAACTTCAAGCAATCAATGATGATGGATTTTCCTGCCCCTGTTTCTCCTGTTAAAACATTAAGTCCAGGAGCAACAGACCATTCAAGCTCATCAATAAGGGCTAGATTTTCGATCCTTAGTTTGAGCAACATGTAAGTGTCATATTAAAAAAAAAGGATCTTCGTTCAAGTTTCCTGTAATTCAGGGGATGGATCTCCTTTCTTTTTGCCGAGCAAATAAGACCAGATGAAAGAATCGAGATCCCCATCAAGAACTTCTTCAACCTGGGATTGGGTTAGCCCTGTTCTCAAGTCCTTAACCATCTTATACGGTTGTAAGACATAGGAACGAATTTGTCTTCCCCAGCCAATTTCTCCTTTTTGGCCATAGATTCTTTCCATTTCTGCTCTTTTTTTGTCTTTTTCTAGTTCATAAAGCCGTGAGCGCAGTATCTTCATTGCTGTTGCCTTGTTCTGGATTTGGCTTCTTTCATTTTGGCAAACAACGACTATACCGGTGGGTAAATGGGTAATGCGCACTGCAGAATCCGTGGTATTAACTCCTTGGCCCCCATGGCCTCCAGATCGAAAGACATCTATGCGTAGATCACTATCTTTAATATCAATTTCAATGCTTTCGTCCACTTCAGCTACAACATCAACAGAAGCAAAAGAAGTCTGTCTTTTGCCTTGTGCATTAAAAGGTGAAATTCTGACCAGGCGGTGGACACCCCGCTCTGCTTTGAGATAACCATAGGCATAACTTCCAGATACAAGAATAGAAGCTGATTTAATGCCCGCTTCTTCCCCAGGAAGAATGTCAATCAGGCTGACTTTATAACCATGTCTTTCAGCATATCTTTGGTACATCCGTAAAAGCATGGCAGCCCAATCACAGGCTTCGGTTCCTCCTGCCCCAGAATGAATTGATAAAATCGCATTTTTCTGATCCATTGGGTCGGAAAGAACAAGTCTGACCTCTAGACTTTCGAGAAGCCTAGAATAATCATTGATTTCTTTTTCTAGCTCTATTTCTAGAGAGGGATCTTCACTTTCTTTTAAGAGATCAAAAAGAGCTTCTATATCTTTTAGCCGGCTATAGACAGTTTGGTAATCGGTCAGTTTGGCTTTGAGTTCTTTTGCTCTGGATAAGGCTTTTTCAGCTTTTTCAGGTGCCTGCCAAAAACCAGGATCTGTCATCTGCTTTTCTAAGTGCTGGAGTTCTTTTTCAATCTGTTGAGGGTCAAAGAAACCCCCTTAAGACAACAACCCTTTGATTCAGTTCAGAAAGTTTATCGGCGATAAGTTTAAGGTCTATCATGGATTAAACCTATCTTATTCAAATCCTAAAGACAACTGCTTAAGAACCTTTGGTTTTTAAAAAATCTTCCTTATTTAAATTGACTGAAGGATGGGAGTCTCTTTTTTCTCTAGTGAGCTTCTGAATGGCCTTGTGAATCCTTTTTAGAGTAAAATCGACGTTATCAAGATTTTTTTCTACCTGGTAGAGATTTCCAGACTTGTCATAAATTAAAATCTGGGTGGTGTTCTTGGGCACACCGAAGTCTTGGCTTAGCTTGCCGTTATAGTCCAGGACAGGAAAGGGCCTGGAGTGATCATTAAAATGCTTTTTAATATGGGAAAGAGCCATGGCTTTAAAAAAACCGGCGTGAGCTATATCTTCGACTAAAATAAGGGCAACGTTATTGGGAAGTTTTGACTGTGGGTCTTCTGCCAGAAGCTTTGCCCATTTTTCCTGTTTTCTGCCTTGACTCATGTTAGGTACCGAAACGATAAAAACAGAAACTTTTCCAGAAAACTGTTCTTTGGAATGTTTCTTGCCCATGGGATCGATTAAGGTTGTAAAAGGAAGATGGCGGGCATATCCATCGTAATAAGTTGGGCTATGCAAAGAAGACCTCTCCGTTGCCATAAGGGAAACAATGGGTATAAGAAAACAAAGAAAGACTAAGCTATAATTTTCAAAATTAAAACTGTTTCTCATGGGTAAGGCAACTGCTTTTCTGCTGATTGGCTAAATTACTCTTAAGGGTATTCTTCAAGGTTATAAACGAGACTAAAGAGTCCATGGAAGGAAAAATAAAGCTTTCTTTTTGAAAAAAACAAATTCTGTTTGTTTTGTTGTGGAAAAGTCTTAGCTTAATTAGTTTTTTTGAAAAGCTATTTCGTTTTTATGGAGCTAGATTATACAAAAAACGAAGAACCCCACTTTTCCCATCTTTCTTCTTCGGGTGAAGCAAGAATGGTTAAAGTGTCTGAAAAACCAGAACAAAAAAGGACCGCTATTGCTGAAGGGTTTATAGCTCTTTCGCAACGAACCCTTGAACTGTTAAAAGCAAAAGCTATTCCTAAAGGAGATGTTTTAACCGTTTCTAAAATTGCTTCAATCATGGCTGCAAAGAAGACGGCGGAATTTATTCCTTTGGCGCATCCTATTGGACTGACTTTCGCGGATACCACTTTTGAAATTGAAGATAAGGGAATAAAAGTGGTTGCGACGGCTGAGTCTGTTTCCAAGACAGGGGTAGAGTTAGAAGCTTTAGTAATGGTTTCTATAGCTCTCTTGACTCTTTATGACATGTGTAAGGCGGTTGATAAATCGATGATTATTGGGCCTATCAAGCTTGTAGAGAAAAAGAAGGAATGAAAATTGGACGCATAACGCTGAGTGATCGCGCTTCTGCAGGGATATATAAGGATAAAAGTGGACCTGAAATAGAAAGAGTTATCAAAAATCTCTTTGCAGAACCTCTTGAGTTTGTATCCGTATTGATCCCTGATGATAAAGATCAGATCGTTTCTGAATTAAGCCGGCTTGTAGACGAACTGGATTGTCCTCTTGTTTTGACTACAGGGGGTACGGGGCCCAGTTTGAGGGATGTGACCCCTGAAGCGACAAAACTTGTCCTGGATAAAGAACTTCCTGGATTTGGAGAAATTATGAGAATGGAGTCTTACAAAAAGGTTAGGACAGCAATTCTGTCGCGAGCCACAGCGGGTATCAGGAAACGCTCCCTGATCATCAACTTGCCGGGCAATCCTTCGGCTATTTCTGAATGCTTATCCTTGCTTGGCGAAGCGATTGCCGAATGTTTAGACCACATTCGAGGCTATAGACCCGCTTTGGCCAGTAAGCCTACAAAGAATGGTGGACCGAGTTGATGCTGAAGAAAAGTTGACATTGTAAAAAATTCCATAAACATAACGAAGGGGGGGCAACTGGATTTATGGAGATAAAAGAGAGGAGGGAGCTGGATTTGAGCTCAAGATTGCGGTAATGGGATTTTAAATGAATGAACGAAAGGAAAGATATTTTTTTTATTTTCTAAAAACTACCTATGAACGAAGAGAGTAAACCTACAGTTTTTGAAATTGAAGAAGGTAACAAGTTATTACCTCGATTTGATCTACATGAGTTCCTTCCCTGTATAACACTTGATGCTGACACGGGGGAAGTGCTTATGTTAGGTTACATGAATAGAGAAGCATTAGAGAAAACGATAAAAACCGGTCTTGCAACCTATTATAGCCGATCACGTAAGAAAATTTGGGTCAAAGGAGAAGAGTCAGGTTTCTTTCAGCATGTTAAAGACATTTTTATTGACGATGATCAAGATACGATACTTTTAAAAGTCAAGGTTGATGGAGGTGCGTCTTGCCATGTAGGCTATAGAAGTTGTTTTTATAGGAAGTTAAAAAAGGGGAGTAACGAAGAGCTAGAATTTACTGAAACACATAAGGTCTTTGATCCTAAAATCGTTTATAAACACGCTTAAATTCAAATCATTCTGGTTATTCCCAATCTACCCATCGAACCATTTCTTGAAGCCTGGTCCTTCCATCATGATGCCAGAAAGCGGCAGGCTGTTGCATGCTCCCGATGGGGCAAAATCTGGATGTAGCTGACTCTATAAAAATCGAAATGATGTTTTCGGGCATTTTTTCAAATACCCCAACCGTACTGATCATGCCTTTTATGGGTTTAAGCCAATCTTCAAGTTTCGATTTTTCAATCAGGTCTACATAGATAGTGCGGTAGCCGCAGGTTGGTTCGAAAATAGGGCTTTTTCTTAGGATGACTGTCCATGGGTTGGGTTCCAAAAGACTGCTTTCCCATAAAGCCCATCCTAATGCTTTAGCACAATCTCTATGTTGCTTGATGGCGGCAAGTTCATCGATATCTAGGGATTGGCTTTGGATGGACATGTCCTGTCTGAGGCTATCAGCAAGGACTTGACAAAAAGATTCTATTTTTTCACTAGAAGAGTTTTCTTCGATAAGGATCGATTGGGGAGAAAGACAACCTAATTGGCTGTAAAGACTAATGTCACGGCTGATCAGCGCCATTTTTTCCCGATTAACTTCTTCGACTCTACCTGCCCAAATAAGGCTTACTTTATGCCCATGACCAATAAACCTTTTATGCGTAGGGGTAAGGTTTTTAAAATATTCGATTGTTTTTTGTTGTCCGAAAACCACAATGCAATCGGAGTTTTCAAAAGCATTTATATTGAACTCGTCATAGAGTTCAACTTTATGCTGTAATTTTTGGGGAAGAGAAGAGACAAAACGAAAAAGGGAATTTTTAACAGGCTTTGGACATTGAACTGCATTGAAAGATCCCAAAAGAAGCCCGAGCAAAAGGCTCTGGTACCCTGCTATGGGAGTGTTGGCTGCAAGCACATGATAGATTTGTGAAGGAGCAATCGCTTTTGTTTTTCCATGACCATAAGAAAAAAATTCATCCAAGGCTGTTAAACTTTTAAGTTCAAGCTCTAAAAGGGCAGCAAGATCTTCTTTGCCCTTGAATCCGGTCTCGGGGAAAAGCTTGCAGACTTCGTCAAGCAGCTCAATTCTCTCCAGAGTATGCATGATTCGATTTTTTTTTTGAAAATTTTTAATTTTTAAAAAGAGGACATTTCTTCGAAACTTAATGAACATCCTCTTGGAGTAGCTTTTATCGACCTGCCTAAAAGAAAGAAGCTTTTTGGGGTTCTTATACCGATATCCAATGTTTGGATGCATAAGACAGAGTCAACATTGGCAAGGTCAATCCAGCGAATCAATCCTCTTTGACCTACTTGACACTCTTGATCAGTTCGAGGATCAATAATGAGGACTCTGGCCCATGGGGGAAGCTGAAATTCCCCGTCATATCCACGCGAATAAGCCTGAGTAGACAATTCTGTCATCCCGTATTCACTCACTATTTGATCTTGAGGTAAACCAAAATAAGAAGAAAGTCTTAGGTAAAATTCTTTTCTGTCAACTTCTCTGTGTTTTCCTTTCATGCCACCTGTTTCAAGGATGAAAGAACCTTGAGGGAGAATCATTGGATCATTAGGCTCGTTGTCCATGAGATAAGCAAAGCTGAAAGCCGTTCCGCAGACTCCTACTTTTCTATTGGCGATGATCTGTTCGGTGAGCGTTTGCCTAAAGGATTTGGTTTGTAATACGTTGTTTTTGATCCAAAAATGGGAAGGAAAGGGATTTTTCTCCGCCCAGAACGAGAACATGGCAGATAGGGAAGAGTGGGGTTCTTCTTTGGAGGAAGGGACTAGAAAATGCAGATGAACCTGATCTATGGGGATTTCCGCTTGCACAGCTCCAAGCACTGAGATAGCTTTGTAAACCGTATTGTCCAGAAAATTATGTTTTCCCCTTGCTCCAGAAGTAGTCCCGCTAGATAGATAGTAAAAGCCAGCTTTATTTATGTCATGGCAAAAAACAGTTGTTTTTTTAAAAAGTTCTTGAGGGAGAGCTGGAATATCTCTCCAAGATGAAATATCTTGCGGAAAACATTGGCAAAAAGTTTTATAGACAGCGCAATGGTTTTTTTGAAATTCAAACAAAAACAAGGCTAGGTTATCAAAATTTTGAGGATTTTTTCTTAGAGAAACAATCTGGTCAATCCACCATCGCCTATTACAAGGATCTTGAAAAAAACTTGCGGGCAGTTTTTTAGCTTTTTCTTTCATTTTTTTAAGAGAGAAATAAACTAGTTTTAAATATAGCGGTTTTTTGGGGAAATTCTCTTTAAATCCCGAGTACGGCCAATGCAAAACAAAAATGACCAGACTTTTTTGTCTCCTTCTATTAGCCTTGACGGAGAGTTATGGGTAAAAGATAAGGCGGTTGTCAATTGTCATTTTCATGGAAAGATAAGAGTAGATGGAAAATTAGAGATTCTTTCTGGAGCTGTGATTGAAGGAGAAGTTTATGCACAAGCCATAGAAATTGATGCAGGAGCGACAATCAATGGGAAAATAGTAATCGGAAAAAGAAATCTAAACAGTTAATGCACTTTATTCATCTAAAGGATTTGAATAAAAAAACACAAATCGTCTGTTGCCCTTTTTGTGGGAATACTCAAACTGAGTCCAAATGGGCCCTATCAACTCTTTGTAAAAAATGTGGCCATTATATAGGTTTAGCCTCCAAGAAAGAAGACCATCTTTTTAGTTCTGTCTCTTTATTGCCAAAAACTCGCGAGTTGACCTGTCCTTATTGTAACCATTCTCAGAAAATTTATGCTGAAGCAATTTCTGTGGGATGTTCCCATTGTGGAGCTTATCTTTATGTGGAGAATCTCTATGTAAAGGGTAAAATAAAAAGGAAACTTTCTACGCTTGGAGATATCCAATTTGGTCACGGTTCAGAGTACTCAGGGCCAGCAGTACAGGGAAGAAAAATATGGGTTAGGGGGATTATTCATGCCTCTATCAAGGCATTGGAAGAAATAGAATTCTCTTCTAAATGCATGGTCAAGGGGATAGTCCATTCTCCTCGAGTAGTCATTAACCGGTTTTGTTCTGTCAAAGTCAAAGAGATTATTAGTCGAGAGCTTATCGTGAAAGGGGTAGTTGAGTGTGAAAAGCTCATAGCGCGGGATTTCCTAAAAATTGAGTCTTTTGGTCATTTAACCACAGAAAAAATATTGACTAATAGGCTAGTTGCTGAACCTTTTTCTCATTTAGAAGCCGAATTTAAAACTTATTCTTCTCTTTGCCCTCAAGGGCAAAAAAACTTCGTTGAGCTGGGTGAAGAAAGACTATTTTGGATTTGAAAAAGGTTTGATTTATACCCATTGTTGTGCTTTGGTATATCACTTTATCTGGAGGAAAAGAGATGTCCCAACATAGAAGTTATCGTAGTGGTTCGTTGCTTGCAGCTAAAAGAAATGTTCTTAAAAGATACGAAAGAATTAATATATTAAAGAAACAGGGAAAATGGAAGGATGGAGATAAAGTCCTTGGGTTACCCAAGACAAAACCGGTTTGATTTGGAGACAAGCTAGTCATTATATAAGCCCAAATGAAAAGCCGATAGCAGTTTATATTTTCAAACTTGACCCATTATCATTTTTCCAGCAGTTCAAAATAGTCGGCTACAGGGGACCGGATAAAAGAAAATTGTTTATGTGCTAAGCTTACTTTCTTGCTCATTTGGATCTCTTTTGCAGTAAGCTTAATGGGTTCTTTTGAGCCAAAAAGAATAATCCGTTGAGGATATCGCTGGCATAATTGTGGAATGCCTAGTCCATAACGAATATGGATCTCTCCAGTTATAACACAGACTGTCCTTTTTATTCCAAGAGGAGATTGAAGGAAGTTTGTGATTTGCTTAGCCATAAAGGCTTCTCTTACCCTTTGGGCCTCTATAGCATAGGCTATCCTTTTGTTATCCATGAAAGAATGAACGGATAAAAAGGGCGATAAAAAATTTCTGTAGAGAGAAGATAGGGAAGTCAGGGGATAAAGTTCTTTTTCTTTTTCAGTCAGGGAGCTATAGCCGTATTTTGCAATTCGGGAAGGTATAGAGTGGCTAATGTCTATTCCTATAATAGGAATATGATGTTTTTGAGCAAAAAGGCAGAGGGGACGATAATCAAGATAATTGGGCCATTTTTTTTGCCAGCTAATCATTGCTGAAAATTGGTCAAAACTTAACTGACCTTGTATAAACCGATTAATGTAGGCTTGATCTTTGGCTTCCAAAGATTCCAGAGCTAAAGCAAGAGGCACATGCCTCTTGTTAAGCAGTCGCAGAATATCTAACTGGGCTTTATGATGGCTTTTCAAGGTATGCACCTCTCCTAGATAAATGATCCTTGATCGGGAAAGGTCGCTCAAGACTTCTTGCTGATCTACAAGAGTACCATGCAAAAGGTCTAACCAGCTGTTTGCTGTGGCCAATGCTTTTGTGAGAGCACACAGCTGGAGTAAACAAATAATAAAGAGCCTGTTCACAAAAAAGTATAAAGAAAATTAGCTATGATAAGATAAAGAGTTGTGATCAACCAAAGCCTCAATTTTTTCTATTGATAACTCTTCCCATCCGTCAACAACGATATCCGCTCTTTCCAAGCTTTTTTTGGGTCTTGTGGTTGTCAAAGCGACTACATGCATTCCGGCAGCGATTGCGGACTCTACCCCAACAGGGGCATCTTCAAACACGACACAATGGCTTGGCGGATAACGCAGTTTCTGGGCCGTTAAGAGATAGGGCATGGGACTGGGTTTGCTTTCCTTGACATCTTCAGCGCAGACGAACTGCCCAAAATAAGAGCTAAGCCCAAGTTGTTGTAACACAAATGAAATGTTGGTTTTTGTTGTCGAAGAGCATATAGCCATGGGAATATTTTTCTCTTTTAAAGAGAAAAGAAAGTCTTTTATCCCTTTTACCAGATGAAGTCCTTCTTCAGTTACAATTTTTTTGTAGAGCTCTTCTTTTCTTTTTGCAAGTCGGTTAATCTCATCCAAGTTTTGAGCCCAGCCTAGATATTCAGAAATGATCTTTTCATTTTTCATTCCAAATGTTTTTTCCATAAAATCCTGGTCGATCTCTTTACCTAATTCGGCTGCAAGAAGGCTCCAACTTTTTTCATGCTGTTTTAAAGAGTCAACGATGACCCCATCCCAATCGAAAAGAGCAGCCCATGGAGGATAGACTGAATGTTTTTCCATAAAAAACGATTGTAGGTTTGACGAACTCAAATGAGTTTGCAAATAAAAAACAATCTATTTTGAGCAAAACATTAGGTTCTAAAACAAGAATATTATTATTGTTAATCTGTTTTTGGACAATCTTTATTTTGCTTTCTCTTTTTTTTTGCCTGGATTTGTGGGCAATTCAACCAAAAAGCAAGTCAGGGAACCCAGACAATAAAAAGGCAAAAGACTATAAACTCAAAGGGCTCTATTCTTTTTATTCTAATCACAACAGTGTTGCCATTAAGTATTTAAAGAAAAGTTTGTTATCAACAGCTGAAGATAAAGAACTGTGCGAACTCGTTGCCTTAGCCTATCTAAGGCAAAACGACAATCAAGAGGCAGCCTTTTGGTTTGAAAAGGCAAAACTCTGGTCTATGGCTTCTTTTTATAGGCAGATAAGCCATCCTTTTGAAGTTTTGCCCGGTTGTGAAAGCGCTCAATTGGCTTTCATGGACTCGTCCTATCCTTTTTATCCCATTGTCGAGGTGAAGATGAACAACCAGAGCTTTTTATTTTTGATCGATACGGGTTCTTCAACAACTCTTGTGGATATGCAGCTAGCACATAAGCTGGGAATAAATGGAAAAGAACATTCGCAGTTAGTTTTGAGTAATGGTAAGCAAACAAAGGCCCTGTTGGGTACGATTGAGAGTATGAGTTTAGGACAATGGGTAATCAAAAATGTTCCCGTTCTTATTGTTGAGGAACTGCATCGAAAATCGAATGGCAAAGAGTGTAATTTTCAAGGTGTTCTAGGGATGGATTTTTTGTCTCGGTTCAATCTTCTTTTGGATTATCCGGCTCGTAAGGTTAAATTTCATAGAAAAAATAGACATGCAGCAGGTCTTGTTCCAGCAGGGTCTAGGCTCGTTGCAAAAATTCCTTTATTGCTCAGTCCTCAAGGACTTTGTCTGCTACAAGGAAAATGCAACTCCAAGGTCATTTTCTTTCTTTTTGATACCGGTTCAAGAGATTATCCCCTGGAATTCTATAAGGAGTCGAGCAAAGAGTTTAAGTTCTCAGAGGGATCTTCAGGTTATCTTTTGGATCATTTACATTTTGGTTCAATAACGATCCATAAAGCAAAGGGCATTTTTACTTCAGTTCCTTTCGGAATATCTTATCCAGCAGAAATCCCTTTCTGCGGGATAATCGGCAATAGTTTGTTTCACCGCTACAAAGTGCTGTTGGATTTTGATAGAATGGTCATGGAACTTTTTTTATAAAGTGAGAAGATTAAAGAAAAAAATGGGCAGACAGGGATTCGAACCCTGAACCAAGTGCTTAAAAGGCACCTGCTCTACCGTTGAGCTATCTGCCCTCGATTCAAACAATTTATTTTTTTTCAAAAAATTGTCTAAAAAAATTCAGTGATTAGGCTCTTTTCTTATATGAAAATAATATAGTTTTTGTCTATATAAAAGATATAGTTCTGAAAACTCTCATTTATGAAGAATACCACAACGATATCTCTGGCTGATTGTCAAAGTCAAAAAGACCATAGGAAAATTAAGATAAATAGGGTAGGGGTTAAAGGGCTTAAATATCCGATAGAGGTTCGAGATAAAAATTTCGAGAGCCAGCATACGGTCGCGACTGTGTCTCTTATGGTTGATCTGCCGCATCATTTTAAAGGCACCCATATGAGTCGGTTTGTAGAAGTCCTTAATTCCCATGGCCGAATGGTTCATGTAAGCAATGTTTTTTCAATCGTTCATGAACTTCAAAAGAAATTGCATGCTGAAACGGCCCATATTATTCTTGAGTTTCCCTATTTCATAGAAAAAAAAGCACCGGTAACCGGTTCAAAAGGGCTAGTCGATTATTGGGTTAGGTTCGAAGCGGCTGCATATCTTAATGAGACCGATTTTGTAATGTGGGTTACTGTTCCTGTGACGACTTTATGCCCTTGTTCAAAGGCGATTAGTGAGCGTGGAGCCCACAACCAGCGGGGTTATGTTTCAGTCGCTTTAAGATTTAACCATACAATTTGGATCGAAGATGTCATTGAGATGGTTGAATCCTCGGCAAGTAGTCCTATTTATTCTCTTCTCAAGAGACCCGATGAAAAGTATGTGACGGAGCAGGCTTTTGATAATCCGGTATTTGTAGAAGATCTTGTTCGTAATGTTGCTCTTAGGTTCAATGCCAACCAAGACATTTTCTGGTATAGAATTGAAGCTGAAAACATGGAAAGTATTCATAACCATGCCGCTTATGCCTGTGTGGAAAAAGGAGAATTACCCTAGTGCAAAGGCTGCTTTCTGAAAGCCTTTATGAAAAAAGAAAAAAGTGTATTTTTGTTGCATATTTTTTAGATTAAGTTTAGAATATATCATTTGAGATCCTTGGGGGAGCCCTAATGGCTGAGAGGTTTCCCTTTAAATTGGAGGGAAACGACCCTATGAACCTGATCCGGATAATGCCGGCGGAGGGAAGGATGAACGTTCTTTTTTTGATCTTAGTTTCTCTTCTTCTGTTCGGCTATCCTCTTTATGGAGGAACTAGCTATGATGCAAAACCATCCCCATTTGACTTATCTTGATATCGTATCAAAAGGAAAGGAATTAAATTCTTTTCTCTTATCTTTTTTCCCCAACTCCAAGAAGATCTATGTGAAAGGAAATTATCCCGGGCTTAAAGTTCCTTTTAGAGAAATAAAGGTATCCAAAAATGAGAGAGAAGGGTCTACTCTCCCCTCTTTTTTTTATGCTTATGATACCTCTGGACCTTACACGGATCCTTCGGAAGGGGTTGAAATAGGGAAAGGACTTTTCCCTTTACGTGCCGAATGGATAAAGCAAAGGGCCGATACCGAGTTTTATGAGGGAAGATTTAAAGGCAATGGTCAGATTGCGGCTAAACAAAAGGAGCCAGCCTTTAAAAATGGATATTTAGATCCTTCGAGCCGCATGCCTTTGCGAGCTAAAAAGGGCAAGGGGGTAAGCCAGATGTATTATGCGAAAAGGGGAATTATTACCCCTGAGATGGAATTTGTGGCGATAAGAGAAAACCTAGGGAGGAAAGATTTTTCTTTGCGTCAGGGCCAAGGCCCTCTTTATAGGCAACATACAGGTCAGGCATGGGGAACATCGATTCCAGAAGAAATCACCCCTGAATTTGTAAGGAAGGAAGTGGCCGCAGGCAGAGCGATTATTCCTTCTAATATTAATCATCCGGAACTTGAACCCATGATTATTGGTCGCAATTTCCGAGTCAAAATTAATGCCAATATAGGGAACTCGGCTATCAGTTCTTCGATGTCCGAAGAAGTGGCTAAACTTCTTTGGGCGATTCTTTGGGGAGCGGATACTGTAATGGATCTTTCTACGGGTAAAAATATTCCTCAAATCCGTGAATTAATTATCCGTTCCAGTCCCGTCCCTATTGGAACCGTGCCTATCTATGAGGCATTGGAAAAGGTTGGAGGAGTGCCTGAAGAATTAAATTGGGAAATCTACAGAGACACTTTAATCGAACAAGCGGAGCAAGGAGTAGATTATTTTACTATTCATGCAGGGGTTCTTTTGCGATACATCCCTTATACGATCAATCGGCTTTGTGGCATCGTCAGTAGAGGTGGGTCGATTATGGCCAAATGGTGTTTGGCTCATCATCAAGAAAATTTTCTTTATACTCATTTTGACGAGATATGTGAAATTTTAAAAACCTATGATGTGAGTGTTTCTCTTGGAGATGGGTTAAGACCTGGGGCGATAGCTGATGCTAACGATAAGGCACAACTGAGCGAGCTTTTTACTCTTGGAGAGTTGACAAAAAAAGCATGGGATCATGATGTACAAGTCATGATCGAGGGGCCAGGGCATATCCCGATGCAATTGATCAAAGAAAACATGGATTTAGAATTAAAACACTGTTTTGAAGCCCCCTTTTATACCCTTGGTCCTTTGACTACCGATATCGCTCCAGGCTATGATCATATTACGAGTGCAATCGGAGCAGCAATGATCGGTTGGTTTGGCTGCTCTATGTTATGCTATGTTACCCCTAAGGAACATCTTGGGCTACCTAACCTAGACGATGTCAAAACTGGTGTTATTGCTTATAAAATAGCTGCACATGCCGCAGATCTGGCAAAAGGCTTCCCTGGAGCACAACTTCATGATAATTTCTTGAGCGATGCCCGATTCCAGTTCAGATGGGAAGATCAATTTAACTTAAGCCTCGATCCCCTAACTGCTCGCCAATTTCATGACGAAAACTTGCCTCAACCTGCCGCAAAAAATGCCCATTTTTGTTCAATGTGTGGTCCTAAATTCTGTTCGATGAAAATTACAGAAGAAGTTTTGAGCTATGCCAAAAAAAACAATTTAACCCCCGAAGATGCTTTAGAGGAGGGGATGAAAGAGAAAGCTGAAGAATTTAAGAAAATCAAAAATATTTATATATAATTTTATAAAAATCATAATTTTTTAATTTTTCTTCTTTTCTTTTAAAAATAATAATATTTTATAATTAAAACAAAAATATTTATAGAACTTGGCTTTGTTTTTTCCCTTTTTCGTTATGGATAAAAAGTCTTTATCTACAGCTTTTCGTGGGGTTGGTTCTAAGAGAAGCTCAATTGGGTTGGAGAATCTTTCTTTGCTTGAAGATTATTATGAACGCTGGAAGAAAGATCCCACATCCGTATCTGAAGATTGGAATGCCTTTTTCGAAGGTTTTGAATTTGGCTATAGTGAATCATTGAAAAATGGGCAAATGGAGTTTGCCAAGAAGTCCGTTGTCCCTGTTGATCTTAAGAAGCAGCGTGCGGTTTATGAGCTCATCAATGCTTATCGAACTCTTGGTCATTATATAGCCAATCTGGATCCTTTGGGATTTAACCGTTATGAGTTTGATGAGTTGAAATTGGAGAGATTTGGTTTGGATCAAAAAGACCTTGATAAAGAATTTGACTCTGGGGATCTGGCAGGAGGGGGACAAAAAAAATTAAGAGAAATATTGACCATTCTCAAAGAATCCTATTGTTCGACTCTGGCTGTCGAGTTTATGCACATGGACTCCTTCATCCAGAGACAATGGATAGCTAAGCGGATTGAAGGGGGGGCATTTAAAAAGAGATTTTCAAAAGAGCATAAAAAACAGATTCTCTATGATTTACTGAAGGCTGAACTCTTTGAAGCCTTTTTACATACCCGATATGTAGGCCAGAAAAGATTTTCCTTGGAAGGGAGCTGTACTTTCATTCCCATGATGGATGCTGTCATTGAAAGCTGCCCAAATTATGGAATAGAACGCATTGTTATTGGCATGGCTCACAGAGGAAGGCTTAATTTTGTCACCAATATCCTTCAGCAGGATTACAAAGTTATCTTTGACGAGTTTTCCGAAAATTATGTTCCAGAAGGGGTATTAGGAGATGGAGATGTTCGTTACCATTTAGGCTTTGAGGCAGCTTTGAAAACTCGTTCCGGTTCAATTGTAACCGTAGGGCTAGCTCCAAATCCGAGTCATTTGGAGGCAGTGAATCCTGTTGTTGAAGGCAAAGCCAGAGCGTGGGAAAGAAGGCTACTCGATACTGAGAAAAGAAAAAAAGTTTTACCTGTTCTCGTCCATGGTGATGCTTCCTTTATGGGGCAGGGTGTGGTACAGGAAACATTGAATTTGTCCCGACTCGAAGGATACAAAACGGGAGGGACTCTCCATATTATTATCAATAACCAGATAGGTTTTACAACTGTTCCTCAGGATGGGAGATCGACTCATCATTGTACCGCAGTTGCCCTCATGTTGGCTGTTCCCATCTTCCATGTTAATGGAGATGATCCTTTGGCAGCCGTATTTGCTGTTTTGATGGCATTAGAATACAGACAAGTTTTTGGCCAAGATGTGGTCGTGGACCTTATTGGTTACAGAAGATATGGCCATAATGAGGGCGATGAACCGAGTTTTACCCAGCCCCTACTATACAAGGCGATTGCTCAGCATCCCAACATCAGCGATGTATTCCTGGATCAATTAATAAAGACAGGGGAGATGACAAGGGAAGAGGCAAATGCCTATCGCAAAATTTTTGTTGCTGAATTAAACCAAAAAATGGAGGAATCCAAAGCGTGGATTAAAACTGAACAGCCTCCTACACTCAGGCAAAGAATGTCTTGCCCACGGATATTTGACCCGGTCAAAACAGCCGTTTCTTTGGAAGAATTGCTCTATGTTGGCCGGTCCTTAGTGAAGGAGCCTCCTGAGTTCAATCTTAACCCTAAGGTCAGAAGAATACTTGCTGAAAGAAAAGAGATGATTGAGGGCAAACGGCCCATTCTTTTACCTTTTGCAGAAACGTTGGCTTTCGGCACACTTCTTTACGAAGGCATTCCGGTTAGACTATCAGGTCAAGATAGTAGACGGGGAACATTTAGTCAAAGGCATGCTGTACTCTACGATACAAAAGTGGCTAAAAAATATATTCCTCTTGAACATATTCATCCCAATCAGGCTATTTTCTGCATCTATAACAGTCCACTTTCAGAGTATGCGGTTTTGGGTTTTGACTATGGCTATTCTTTAGATTACCCTGAAGCTTTGATTATCTGGGAGGCTCAATATGGGGATTTTGCCAATGGGGCACAGGTGATAATCGATCTTTATCTTGTCAGTGCGGAATCGAAATGGGGCGTTACATCGAACATTGTTTTGCTTTTGCCTCATGGATACGAGGGACAAGGGCCTGAACATTCGAGTGCTCGGGTTGAAAGATTCCTTCAGGCATGTGCAGAGGACAACATGGTTGTTGCCCATTGCACTACTCCAGCTAATTATTTTCATGTTTTAAGAAGGCAAGTGTTACGTGGTTTTTCTAAACCCCTTGTTCTATTTACTCACAAAAGCTTGTTGCGTCATCCTCAATGTTCATCCGAAATTACAGACTTTGTTCAAGGTTCCTTCGAGGAAGTGTTGCCTGACCCCCAAGTTAACCAGCCTGCTCCAAAGGCTATTCTATGTTGCGGAAAAGTTTATTACGACTTAGTGGAGTTTAGAAAAAGCATAGGCAAACCGGATATTCCCATCATTCGAATTGAGCAACTGTATCCTTTGCACGAGAAAAAATTAAAAGAAATCGTGTTACGTTACCAACCTCGATCGCTTGTCTGGTGTCAAGAAGAGCCTAAAAACATGGGTGCATGGAGTTATATTTTACCTAGGCTGCAGGAAATATTTTCTCTTCCTATATCGTATGCAGGTAGGGAAGCTTCTGCGAGCACCGCTACAGGGACTATGGCATACCACCGGATTGAACAACAAAAGTTGCTTTCAGATGCCTTTGAAGAATGATTTTTATAACCTATCCAATATTAATTTAATCGAGGAGTATTATGGCCATAGATATAAAAATGCCCTCTGTGGGAGAATCGATTGAATCAGGAATAGTGGGTAAATGGATCAAAAAAGAGGGTCAGAAGGTACAACCGGGTGAAGCTTTATGTGAAATTGAAACCGAAAAAATCACAACCGAGGTTTATGCTGAGCAAGAGGGAATATTGCACATCTTGGTCGAAGAAGGCAAAGAGGTTAAAGTGGGTCAAGTCATAGCTCAGCTTGAGGAAGTAGTTCAAAAAGTTGCTGAAGAAATACAAACGCAGCTTCCCACCGAAAGAGAAGAAAAGAAAGCCGATCTGATTTCTGAGCCTACTCTTGAAGAACCCAAGGAAACTTTGGAGCTGGAGAGAAAAGAAGAAGTTATTGAGAAAACTCCATTCAAGGAACCTTTAAAACAGCCGGCCAGGATGACCAGAGAAGAATCCTTGCGTCATTTGACTCTAGAAGAAGAAATCAAGGAAGAAATAAAAGAAAAAAAAGAGATCACTGCTAAACCTCAAGCTCAAAAAGAAGTTCAACCTCAGGCATGGGAACTCAGAGGAGTAAGAAAACCGATGAGTCCCCTCCGGATGAAGATTGCACAGCGATTGCTAGAAGCCCACGTGGGGACTGCTCATTTGACCACTTTTAATGAAGTGGATATGAGCACAATCATTGAACTCAGAAAAAATTATGGGAAACGATTCGAAGAAAAATATGGGGTTAAGCTCGGCTTCATGTCCTTTGTTGTTCGAGCAGTAGTTGAAGCTTTGAAAAAAATACCTGAAGTCGGTGCACGGATCGAGGGCCAGGAACTTGTTTATCCCTTAACTTTGGATTTGGGAATAGCCGTTTCTACTGAGCGTGGGCTTATCGTTCCTGTTCTTCGTGGGGCAGAAAACCTTAGTTTTGATGAAATTGAAAGGGGAATCCTCGATTTAGCTCAAAAAGCCAGGAATGGCAAAATTTCTCTGGAAGATATTGAAGGGGGAGTTTTTACGATAACCAATGGAGGAATATTCGGCTCTTTGCTTTCCACTCCTATTATTAATCCTCCTCAAAGCGGGATACTTGGAATGCATGCGATTAAAGAAAGACCAGTAGCCGTGGGTGGAAAAGTTGAAATTAGACCCATGATGTATCTGGCTCTGACTTATGATCATCGCGTCATTGATGGGAAAGAAGCGATAAGTTTCCTTGTACTTATCAAAGAATTTTTAGAACAACCCGCTTCTATTCTTCTTGGATTGTAATCAATTTTAACCCTTTTTTATCATCATAATGGATATATTTGATGTCGTTGTTATTGGATCAGGTCCTGGCGGATATGTTGCTGCCATTCGTGCTGCACAGCTAGGACTTAAAGTGGGCATTGTTGAAAAGGAAAAGAGCCTTGGAGGAACCTGTCTTAATGTCGGTTGTATTCCAAGCAAGGCACTTCTTTCTTTATCCGAATATTACCATTTTGCCCGGCATAAGTTTGCTGATAATGGGCTAATCATAGAAAAGCTGAGTTTTGATATCGAAAAAATTATGGCTAAAAAAGACCGCATTGTAAGCAGGCTTGTGCGCGGTGTCGATTTTCTGATGAATAAAAATGGGATCGAGAAGTTTCATGGTAAAGCTTCTCTTGCTGATCCACAAACTGTGATTGTGGAAGAAGAAAAGGGTGGAGAAATCAAAATAAAAGCCAAGAACCTTATTCTTGCCACTGGGAGCAGGTCAGCCACCCTTCCTTTTTTGTCTTCTTTTGATTCTCAAATCGTGGATAGCACGATAGCTTTGAGTTTTAAATCCGTTCCTGAAAGCTTGGCTATAATTGGCGCTGGAGCTGTCGGTTTAGAACTAGGCTCGGTGTGGAACAGGTTTGGATCCAAGGTTTATGTCATAGAACTTCTTCCCCGGATATGTCCGTTTATGGATTGGGAAGTTTCCAAGACTTTGGAAGCTTTTCTTAAGAAACAAGGCATTGAGTTTTTCCTTGAAACGAAGCTTTTGAGTGCAAAGAAAGAGAAAAATGAAGTAGTTCTTGAATTGATTTCGAAACTCAAAACTTTTTCCTTAAGTGTTGAAAAAGTTCTCGTTGCCGTGGGAAGGATCCCCTACAGCGAGGGGCTGAATTTGGAAAAAATAGGTATCAATAAAACCAAAAAAGGTTTTATCGAAGTTAATGCCTATTGGCAAACCAACCTTGAGCATATCTATGCAATTGGAGATCTCATAGAGGGCCCGATGCTTGCTCATAGAGCCCAGCAGGAAGGAATAGCCGTAGCCGAGATTATTGCTGGCCTAGAGCCAACTCCAATTGACTATTCAGCAATTCCTTCTATTATCTATACTTTTCCTGAGGCTGGAGGCATCGGTTTTACAGAAGAAGAACTGCAGGCTGTAGGCAGAAAGTATAGGGTAGGCCAATCGCGGTTTGTCTCCAATGGAAGGGCTTTGGCAGGAGATATTGCCGAAGGCTTTGTAAAGATTTTAGTCGATGATCTAACCGATAGAATTGTGGGGATACATGCGGTTGGACCTTCGGTTTCAGAACTTATATCCATGGCGACAATTCTTGTTGCAAAAAAAATAATGGCCAAGGATTTTATGCAGCTGCCTTTAGCCCATCCAACGCTTTCTGAAGTATTTCGAGAGGCAACTTTATCCGCTTACAAACAGGCGATTCACTCATAAAGGGAACATTCGTTTGATCGGGAGAGAAAATGACGGTAATTTCTGCGCACATTAGCATGGATGTTGGTAATAATTTCATAAGAAATTGTTCCGGAGAGCTTGGCTAATTCATCTGCCGTAATACTCTCTTTACCCTGAGTGCCGATTAACACCGCTTCGTCACCCACTTTACAAGAGGGAAGCTCGGTGACATCTACCATCATAAGGTTCATGGTTATGGCACCTCTTATTGGACAACGTTTCCCTTTAATAAGGACATAGGCTTTGTTGGATAGAGTCCTGAAATAGCCATCACCATAGCCTACAGACAGCACAGCTATTCTGCTGGGTTTTTTAAGTTTATAGCTTGCCCCATAACTGATGGGATGGCCTCGAGGGAGATCCTTTATAAGAACAACCCTGCATTTCCATGACATAACGGGTTTTAAAAATCTTCTGAGAAAGGTCATCGGGGCTATTCCATAGAGGGCAAGGCCAATTCGGACATAATCGCAAGCATATACACTTTTCCTCCATAAAGCAGCACTGTTGGCTACATGAATAGGAAATCCTTTAAAATAAGATCGGAATTTAAGCATTTCCAACCACTGTTTTTCTGTAAACTCGATATCTGTATCGGCTTGTGAAAAATGGGTGCAAATGGCAGCAATAGAAAGAGAAGAAAGTTTTTTTATTTTTTCCATCTCTTGGATGAATTGAAAGGGCATAAATCCTAACCTTCCCATACCGGTATCGATTTTAAGATGGACAATCGCCCTTTTCCCTTGGCGTTCTGCAGCTTCATTTAGCCACAAAGCTTCATGATAAGAAGAAATCACTACCCCTATGTCATGGGCAACAATGAAAGGAGCATCTGGGGCTAAAATTGGACATAAAATCAACAGAGGGGTTCTTATGCCTGCGTTACGCAGTTCTATCGCTTCATCAATATTATTTATACCTAGAATTTCAATGCCTGATTGTACAAGTTCTTTAGAGATGGGGATAAGACCATGACCGTAGGCTTCGGATTTGACAACGGCAATAATTTTGGTTTTTTTAGGAATTCTTGTCCTGGCTACTCGAATGTTAAACCGTAGAGCCCTTCCATCTATGTCTACCCAGCTTCGAAGATGGGGAAGAGGTGGGTAAAGAGGATACGACTCCTTGCTCATTTTCAAATAGGCCCCCTCAAATAAATAGGTTCTGGAAAGGGAATGTCATTAAAGGGAGGACATAAATCGGGCAAGAGAAAGAAATCTTCGGCTCTTGGATAAGCACGGATAATCTTTTCATGAATATCCTCAGGACTTACAGCTAAATCGAGGGTTTGCAGTGTTTCTAATAATTGATTTTTTGCGATAAGATAAGGTCCCTTGGCTAATTTTCCATAAGAAAATAGAGAGCAGAAAAGTTCTCCCCTTCGTGCATCGGAGAACACCCCCAAGGAGGGGACTTGAGCAAACTGTAAACCTATGGACCATACACTAGGAATGGAAAAAAGAGGGGCTTTTTTGGCTATTCCTAAGCCCTGAGCAGCGGCAATAGCTACTCTGATCGAGGAAAAAGAACCTGGTCCTATTCCAATCAATATTTTTTCAATATTTGACGTTGAAAGACTAAGTTCTTCCAAGCAACTGAACAGGGAAGAGAAATGGCGTTTACCCTTAAAAGAAGAGCGCCAAACAACGGTCCGGTTTTCCGCTAGTGCAACACTACCGATTTCAGAAGAGGTCTCTATCGAAAGAATCATAACTCAATCATGGTTAATATATTTGTAAAGGGAAATAAAAGAAAAGAGCGATCAGCGAAGGCGTATAATTTTTCTCTCATTTTCCGAAATGATGCTTATTTGCCAATATTGTGTCCAGGGAGGTAAAAGCTGTTCAATGCTTCCAGGCCATTCGATAAAACATATTTCTTTTGAATGTAAGATTTCTTCTATATAGAGACGCAAACTCCCCTCCAATTTTTCGATTCTGTAAAGATCGATATGATAAAGTGTTTTGTTTTTAGCTTCATAGCAGTGAACAATATTAAAGGTAGGGCTTGTCACTTCAGCTTCAATTCCTAAAGCGATCGCAGCCCCCTTGACAATTTGAGTTTTTCCTGCTCCCAACTCTCCTATCAAAGCAAAAACTTCTCCTCCCCTGGCATCTTGCACAAGGCTTTTCCCAAATTCGATAGTTTCTTTAGGACTTCTGGAAATGATCGAAACCTCTGAATTCATCAGGAAAGTCCAGTTTTCCTTTTTTGCTGAAAAAGCCAATTTTCTTGAGGGGAATTTCAAAAGGCCAATTTTCTAAAAGTTTTTCTTCTTTTTCTTTAGCAACAGAAAAGAGCAGTTCATAGTCTTCCCCGTCCGTTAAAGCGTTTTTGATGGAATAACCTTTGCGGACGGGAACTTCATCAAAGTCGATTTCGAATCCTATTGCTGAAGCCCTTGCCATTCTAGGCAAATCTTTGGCTAGTCCATCGCTTATATCCATCATTGCCGTTGCCCACTGCCCCTGTGCAAGCCACTTGCCTTCTTTTATTTTGGGTATGAATAGAAGGTGATGACCGCAGTCAAAACTTCCACCGAGAACTCCTGTGACAAAAAGACTGTCTCCATCGGTTGCTCCCGATCTTAATATCGGCTTATAGCCTTCGGTTTTCCCCCAGATACTGATGACTAAAAAGAGTTGTTCAGAAAGAGTGGTTTCGCCACCAATTATAAGAAGTCCAAAGGATTGGGCTAAAGCATTAATCCCCTCGTAAATTTTTTTTATTTTTCCTATTTTCTCATTTTTATTTATGCCTATCCCAACTAGGACATAAAGAGGATCACCACCCATGGCTGCGATATCCGAAAGAGCCCTTGCTAAGGCTTTTCTACCTATTAACTCGGCAGGACTACTCGGTTCGAAATGCACATTTTCCAAAGTGGCATCCACTTTGAATAGATAATAAAGGTTGTCTTTCTCAGCCCTGACCACGGCACAATCATCTCCTATCCCCACAATTCCAGGGCCTGGTTTGTGCATATCCTTAAAGAGAATTTCTAGAAGCTGATCTTCACTAAGTTCACTGAGGAGAGACTCAGTAGAAAAAGAAAGAAAAGAATGGCTATGTTGCACTTAAGAAATGAGCTTTTTTTTTAACAATTCCTATTGAATCGGAGAAGTCAAGCCTCAATCTTCAACCATATTTTGCCAATAACAGAAGACAGGCCGTAAAACCATTAAACCAGAAATGAACAGCCATGGATAGAATCAGACATCCGCTAAATTCATAGACTGTAGCTAAAATCATCCCAAAGATGAAAAGAGGAAGAAAAGTTATCCAGTGAATGTGAAGCAGGGCAAATACAAGTCCGCTGATGACTATTGCCTTGCTTCGGCTGAAATGATACCTCAGAAACTGATACAAAAATCCTCTAAAAAGCAGTTCTTCTCCAATAGGGGCAGCTACAAGGATCAAAGATAAAATAATAGCGATATCGATCGGTTTTGAAGCGTGCAAGAAAAGATCAACGGCGGGTTGCCTGGGAACAGGCAGATGCAAGGCCTTGCCGATGGTCTCGCTCAATCCGGCTAGCATTTGCAAAGGAAGATAGGCTGAAAGACATATCCAGAAGCTCAAGACAGCGATTTTTAAGGGGTTAAAAAGTGAAGCTCCAAAATATTCTGAAAGATTGTATCCATGTAATCGCACTAAAAGGATGATAAGAAGAATAGAAAAAATGCTTAATCCAGCGCTAACTCCAAGGAGAATCCCAGAAAAAAGGAAAAGACATACAGCCAACAACTCCCACCAGCTAAAAGGAATCACAACAAAATATCCAAAGGGATTAAACCCTTCTTTTTTCCAACGCAAAAGAAAAAGACCCATGAAGAGATCAGCCAAAAGGGTAAGAAAAACGAAACTGACAATAAGAGGCTTGTAATGAACGACAAGTCGTTGTGTTAGTTCATCCACTTTTTTCTCCTCGATTTACGTGGGGTTTATAAAAACCTTTTTTTAAAGCTTAGCTGGCTTGTTTAGCCTTTTAGCATCTTCTTAACTGAGAAGAAGTCACATTAACCCTTTATTTTCAATTTCGCCAGAGAGGATATAAAACCAGTCATATTGTTTTCAGGAGCTTAGTCCAAAAGCTTGTGGATATAAGTAGTAAAGTTGGCCAGAGGATAAGGGGAACCGGATCCCCGGATAGTTAAGCTCGATTTTTGGAGTCATTCCTCTGGAGAACACTCGAAACAAATTGGATATCCTAAATGGAGGGGTATAACGGATGAGACGAGCCGATTGCACTTTGGAAAGTTCCTTGCACTTGTTAAAGGCATCTTCAAAGTAGCCCAATCCATCAATTAACCCATTTTTTAAAGCATCTTGTCCCATGAAGATCCTTCCGTCGGCAAGATTGTTTTTAAGCTTGTTGATGTCGATATGTCTTTCTTTGGAGACGATCGACACGAACCGGTTGTAAGTTTCATCGATAAGCCCTTGAACAAAAGTTTGTTCTTCAGGGGTCATTTCTCTTGTAGGATTAAGCAGATCTTTCATTTTACCCGATTTAAATACGAAGGCTTTGACCCCTACTTTTTCCATCAAGTCCTTGACAAGAAACGACTCCATGATTACACCGATGCTTCCCGTAATGGTTAAATCATTGGCCATGAGATAAGTACCTCCCACAGCTGAATAGTATCCTCCAGAAGCAGCCATCGATTCCATGTAAATGACAACAGGCTTTACGTTACGGGTAAGTCGAATTTCATGATAAATAACGTCGCTTGCGTTCACTTCTCCACCAGGCGAATTAATAGCAATAATAATACCTTTGACTTTTTTGTCTTCTCGAGCGGCTTTAAGTTGAACTTTTATGTCTTCTACACTGTTTTGTGTAAAAGTCCCTGCTTCGTCCTGGCTAATCAAACCTCGGAGATGTATAAGAGCAATTTTGGAATCTTTTATGGCAAAATCTCCTCCTACAAATTCTTCTTCCAAGCTCGTGGGAGCACCCGTTGCTTTTTTAGATTGCAAAATCGATAAGAACATGAGGTTTAAAAGTAAACTGAAGCTTAAGATCAAAACTAAAAAAACGCTGAAACAGCCACCTTTCTTATTCATCGTGCATATCCTTCATTTGGCAGAGTAAAATATTTAGACTGTTCTGCAACATTAAAAATCGGATAATCAAAGCATTAATTTCTCATTCGTGGAAATAAGGGTGAGGAAGCTTTTATCCTTTTTCCAGCCAAATCCAGAGAATGAAAACTGCTATCTAAGTTCAAAGTCTTGTTTTCTACATCTAAAAGATCGAGTATTTTTTTACTGGTTTCGGGCATAACCGGCTCAATGAGCAGTGCATATCTTTTGATACATATACTAGAGACGAACAGAATGCAATCCAACCGTTGAGATTCTTTTGGATTTTTGGCCAATGACCATGGCGAACTCATATCGATGTATCGATTGAGCTTTCTAATATGATGCCAAATTTCTTGTAAAGCAGTGGCGATATCATATTTTTCAAAATGTAGGCAATATTTCTCAAGCAGGCCGTTTTCGAGCAGTTCTTTTTCATTTTCTCCTCTCATTGATTCCGTGCAGGAAGGAATGATTCCTGATCTATACTTGTGAATCATGACTATGATCCTTTGGACAAGATTACCCAGGTCATTGCAAAGATCACTTGAATATCGAGCAGCCATTTTTTCATCAGCAAAATCAGCGTCTTGGCCAAAAGCCATTTCCCTCAAAAGATAATAACGCAAAGCATCGGCTCCAAAGGATTCGAGGTAAGGGAGAGGATCAATAAAATTGCCCAGTGATTTGCTCATCTTTGCTCCCTTGTTCATCCACCATCCATGAATTAAAATGTGATGGGGCAGTTCTAAGTCCAAGGCCTTCAGAATAATCGGCCAGTAGATAGCGTGTGCAGGAATAAGGATATCTTTTCCAATGACCTGCAATTGAGCTGGCCACCAGCTTTGGTTCTCATTTTTTCTAGCAAAAGAAATATAGTTGAGTAAGGCATCAAACCAGACATAGGTCACATAATTTTCATCGAAAGGCAGGGGAATACCCCAAGACAGTCTACTGATGGGCCGAGAAATACAGAGGTCAGATAACGGCCTTTCTAAAGCCCCTAAAAGTTCTTTTCTTTTAACTTGAGGAATAAGCCAATTTTCATTGGATTTTATGAAATCATTTAGCCAGGGTCCAAAAGCGGATAATTTGAAAAAGTAGTTTGGTTCTTTGGTCTTGATGACTTCACCGTAGATTTCAGGCCATTTGCCATCAATTAACTCTTTTTCGGTAACAAATTGTTCCTGTCTTAAACTGTAATAGCCTTCATGTTCTTTAAAATAGATAAGTCCTTTATTTGCTAGTTTTGCGAGTGCCTCGCGAACATACTGGATGTGGGAAGGGTTGGTAGTTCGGGCAAAAGAATCATAACGGATATGGAGTTTTTCCCAGAGTTTAACGAACTTTTCTGTTTGGATATCGCAAAATTTTTTAACTTCTATTTTTTCCTTTTCCGCAGACTGTTGAACTTTTTGTCCATGTTCATCGACCCCGGTAAGGGAAAAAACCGAATAGCCCCTGTTTCTATAGTACCTAGCTATAGCATCGGCCAATATTTTTTCATAAGCATGACCGAGATGAGGAGAACCGTTAACATAATCGATAGCTGTGGTAATGAAAAAAGAATTGGGCATGGTTTAAGAAAAAGAAACTTTACTTTTTTATATTCAATATCCCTTATTCATAAAATTTTTTTGGAATCATATTGAGAACAAGGAAAATATGTTATCTTTTATTTTGATCATTATCAGTTTAAGCATAGTCTAAATAAGAGAGGGAAGAATCCATCAGAAAAGAAGAAGGTAATATGATATGGGGAATTTGACAAGAAGAGATTTGGTTGTCAAGGTTTCAACGAAAACAGGTTTGCCGCAGCAAGAGGTAGCTAAGGTCTTTGAGGAGATTCTTGACGTATTTATGGAGGTATTTAAGAAAAAAGAAACAATCGAGCTGCGCAATTTTGGGGTTTTTGAAGTGACTTTGAGAAAGGCCCGAATTGGCAGGAACCCAAGAAATCCAGAGCGAGACATCCTTATACCTCCAAGGGCTGTAGTTCGATTTAAGCCAGGCAAGGAAGTTAAAGGCATTCTTAATGCGATTACGAAGGATCTCCTCAAGGAAGAAGAAGCAAAAAAGAAAAAAAAGGCTTAACTTCTTTTTTGCTTTTTGAAAAACTACACCCTGGTCTATAAGCCTCTTATTTCTATGCAGCCATTGCCAGGATTTCGTGATTTTTATCCTCCTGATTGTGCTTTCAGGAATTTAATTTTCTCTCGTTGGAGAGAAAGTTGTAGGCGTTTTAATTTTGTTGAATATGACGGTCCTTTGCTTGAACCTATAGAACTTTACCAAAAAAAATCTGGGGATGAAATTTTTGGCCAAATTTATCACTTTATCGATAAAGGCAGCCGTGCTGTGGCTTTGAGGCCAGAGATGACTCCAACCTTAGCGAGAATGATTGAAGCTCATTTTAAAGAATATCGAAAACCGATCAAATGGTTTTCCATCCCCCAACTTTTTCGTTATGAACGAGCCCAGAGGGGACGATTGCGTGAGCATTATCAACTGAACTGTGATATTGTGGGTGAAGCGGGTTTAGAAGCAGACATCGAGCTTATCAATCTGGCTATTGATATTCTTCTTTCTTTTGATTTAGGCAAAGAAGATTTTGTTGTACGCATTAGTGATAGACATTTCTGGACGGAGTTTTTGAGAAAAAAAGGGATCTCAGAAGATAATTGGTATGCTTTTTTCCAAGCCATTGATAAGATCGAAAGAGAGCCCAAAGAAGAGATAGAAAAACGATTGGGTGCCTTGGCCAAAGAGGTGTTTGAGATTCTTGAAAATCCTCCCTGTTGGGAAAGATTTGATATCATTCTGGAGGGACTTCATAATAGAGGACTTGGAGAGTTTGTCCGCATCGATCTTGGTATTGTTCGTGGACTCGCTTATTATACGGGAGTCGTTTATGAAGTTTTTGATAGGTTGGGAAAATTCAGAGCAATAGCCGGGGGAGGAAGATATGATGATCTTCTTAAACAGATTGGGGGAGAAGACATAGCCGCTAGCGGATTTGGAATGGGAGATGTTGTTCTAGGTGAAATTCTAAGGGAAAAGCAAATCATCCAACCCTCTTTTCCAAGGTTGGATGTTTACGTGGTGTTCCCAGAAGGGGAAAAAATACCAAAAGGGTTACTGCTCATAGAAAAATTAAGAAGAAGTGGATTTTCAGTAGATTTTTCTTTCTATCCATCGAAATTAAAAAAGCAGTTAGCTATTGCCCAATCCCTAAATGCACGTTTTGCGCTCTTTGTGTCTGAAAGCATAGAGGAAGGAGTTGTTGAGATTAAAAATATGGATGAAAGAACCCAGTTTTCCCTGCCGGTTGATAAGCTTATTGAGTGGCTTAATCAAAGGGCTACATAGAGGGGCTGGCTTCATTTTAATTTTTGGCTAAAAGGTTGAAGCCAAGGGAATGATCAAGCTATAAAAGCGTATTAATAAAAAGAAAAGTCATTCATAAAATGATCTTAGGAAATATTGAGGTTTAGATGAAAAAAGGAGATTTTAAAGCTTACAGAACTCACCATTGCAATGAACTCAATATAAAATGGGTGGGCAAAAGGGCTAGGCTTTGCGGTTGGGTTCATTCGAAAAGAGATCATGGAGGTCTTTTATTCGTCGATTTAAGGGATAGAGAGGGGCTTACGCAGATCGTTTTTCATCCTGAGAAAGATCCCTCTCTTTTTGCTTCGGCAAAACAGCTTAAAGATGAATATGTCATAAAAGTTGAAGGACAGGTCGTGGAGAGACCCGCCGGGACTAAAAATGAGGCTTTAGCTACGGGAGAAATTGAGTTGGAAGTCGATTTTCTTGAAATACTTAATCCTTCCCAGCCGTTACCTTTTAACCTGGATGAAGATATAGAAAATGAAGAATTAAGACTTTCGTTTCGTTTTCTTGATTTAAGAAGGAAAAAGATTCTTCATTGTTTGAAGGTACGTCATCAAGTCTCATCACTAGTCAGGGAATATTTGTCGAAGGAAGGGTTTCTTGAGGTCGAGACTCCTATTTTATCTAAGAGTACACCTGAAGGTGCTCGAGATTTTCTTGTTCCAAGCCGGCTTTCACCGGGCAAATTTTATGCCTTACCCCAAGCTCCTCAACAATACAAGCAGTTATTGATGGTAGCGGGCATAGATAAGTATTTTCAAATTGCACGCTGTTTTAGAGATGAAGATCTCCGTTCAGACCGTCAACCGGAGTTTACCCAGATAGACCTCGAAGCCTCATTTGTGCAAGTCGAAGACATTATGAACTGGATTGAGGAGATGATTCAGTTGATTTTTTTAAAGGTTCTTGGCATTGAACTGCCTTTGCCTTTTGTCCGACTGAGTTATGATCAGGCCATAGACAATTATGGATCGGATAAACCAGATTTAAGAGTCGAGTGGAAAATTCAAGATGCAAGCCAACTGTTCAAAAATACCGAATTTAGATTGTTCCGGGAAGTTGTCGAGAAAGGAGGAGTAATCAAAGCTCTGAATGCCAAAGGAACAGATCCAATGATCAGTGCATCTGTACTCGAAGAGCTAGTAGCTATTGCAACCTCTCTTGGAGCAAAGGGCTTGGCTCATATCAGGGTGGAAGGGGAGCAATGGAAATCGCCCATCGTAAAATTTTTCTCGGCAGAGGAACGCAAAAACCTGCAACTGCTTCTCAATATGGAACCTGATGACTTCATTTTGTTTAGTGCCGGACCACGGGAGCAGGCTTGTTCAATTCTAGGTAAGATTCGTTTACGGCTAGCCGAGATAACCCAAAGTATTGCTAAAAACCAATGGAAATTTGTTTGGGTCACAGATTTTCCCCTCTTTGAGTACAGCCCATTAGATCAGAAATGGAATAGTGTACATCACCCTTTTACCCGGCCTCATTCCGAAGATTTGACTAAATTAGATGATGGTCGCTACAATGAAATTAGGGCTCTTGCTTATGATATTGTGCTTAATGGAGTTGAACTGGGAGGAGGAAGTATCCGTATACATGAAAGAGAGCTACAGGAAAAGATCTTTTCCATTCTAGGGATAGATAAACAAAGACAGGAGCTTCTTTTTGGTCATCTTCTGAAAGCTTTTCAATATGGCGCTCCACCACATGGTGGCATTGCCTTGGGACTCGATAGATTCGTGATGTTGTTAACGGGATCTGAATCCATAAGGGATGTTATCGCCTTTCCTAAAAATAGGCATGGAGTAGATCTTCTTACTCAATCCCCATCCGAAGTTGAATATCAGCAACTTAAAGAGCTTAACATTAAATTGAGTTTTCCTTCCTTGAAAATAGAACCTTAAATTTATATTGGATCAACCCTTAAAAGAAAAATCGAATTATGATTCCTTTTAAAAACTGGAAACGGCGTACTAAAATCATAGCTACTTTGGGACCTGCTACAGAGTCTGGGGAAAAAATTTTTTCTCTTATAGAAAAGGGAGTTGATATTTTCCGTTTCAATATGTCTCACGGAAACCCGAACTGGGTAAGGGAAAAAGTGGGGATTATCCAGGAATTTTCAAAACGCTTAGGTAAATATGTAGGGCTGCTTCTGGATACTCAAGGTCCAGCTATCAGAACGGGTGATCTTCCCGACCCCATGCAATTAAAACCAGGAGACATTTTTACTTTTACGGTGAGAGGAGAGAAAATAGAGGATCTTCATTCGGTTTCGGTTAATTATGACGATATTGTCAATGACATTCATGTGGGAGATGTAGTGCTTGTTGATAATGGGAACATCCAGATGAAGGTCATATCAAAGGAAAAAAATCTTTTGCGTTGTGAAGTTTTAACAGCGGGAGTAATGAAAAGCAGGCGCCACATTAATATTCCTGGAGTAAGAATAAATCTACCCCCGCTTACCAAAAAAGATCTCAACGACATCCAGCTAGGCATAGAATGTGGGATGGATTTCTTTGCTTTGTCTTTTGTCAGGGAAGCCAACGATTGTGATCTTTTAAGACAAATTCTTATTTCTAAAGGATCCCAGGGAAAAGTGGTTGCGAAAATAGAGGACCAGCTTGCGGTAAAAAACCTCTCCCAGATTATCGACTCTTCAGATGCGATCATGATCGCCCGAGGGGATTTAGGCATAGAATGCCCTTTTGAGGAGTTGCCTATCATCCAAAGGCGAATTGTAAAATCCTGCATCCAGAAAAGAAAGCCAGTCATTGTCGCCACACATCTTTTGGAAAGCATGATCATGAATCCTGCGCCCACGCGTGCTGAAATCACGGACATAGCTAACGCCGTTTATGAACAAGCTGATTGTATTATGCTTTCTGGGGAAACAGCTTCCGGGAAATATCCTTTGGAATGTATCTATATTCTGGATCGGGTGGCCGTGAGGACTGAAAAAAGTGGAGGGGCAGGGTATGCTTCCCTTGTTGAACTGGTTAACGACGAAGAAAAGTTAGCCAAAATCGCTGTGCATCTTGCCGATGACGTAGGTTCTCCTGCTATATGCGTGTTTACCCGTTTCGGACACCTAGCCACCTTGATTGCTGGATTGCGTCCTCGTTACTCTATAATCTATTCTTTCTGTCCCGATGAAGAAGTTTGTAGGAAACTTACCCTCCATTACGGGGTTGAACCTTGTTTGGTGGTGTTTCCTAAAAGCCAGGAAGAAAGTATTGAGATGGTTGAACAGCATTTAAAGAAAAAAGGAATAGAAAGTGGCCAAAAGATTGTCTTGATTTCTGAAATTCCTTTAAGAGGGGAAAGGGATCGGTATATTTTACTCCATCAGATTCACTAGGCTTGAGCTTTGATTTATGAAATCCTTCAGAGGAATGACAGCTTTAGTTACGGGAGCTTCTTCTGGATTAGGTTCGGAATTTGCGCGGCAACTTTCTTTAGAAGTAAGTCAACTGTTGATTACCTCTAGAAGAGTCGATCGATTGCAAGCACTTTCCGAAGAAATTCAAAAGAAATCTCCCCACCTTAAGGTTTTTTATATGCCCGCTGATTTAAGTTGTCAGGAAGGAAGAGATATTCTTTGCGATTGGTTAACCGCAGAAAGAATGGACATAGACATTCTCATCAATAATGCCGGCTGTGGAGATTATGGACTTTTTGAAGAATCTCGATTGGATCGGCTAAGGTCTCTGTTGGAACTGAATGTGATTACCATGACTTATTTAACCCGGTTAGTCTTGCCTCAAATGATTCGAAAAAAAAGGGGAGTTATTATTAATGTGGGATCTATTGTGGGCAGGAAACCGATTCCCATTTGTGCAGCCTATTCTGGATCCAAAAGCTTTGTTCATGCTTTTTCTGAGGCTTTAAGGCTAGAAATCGAAGGCAGAGGGGTGACCGTGACGGTTATAGCTCCTGGACCATTAAATACAGAGTTTTTCTATAGAGCTTCCCGGAATAATGTCGATGAGAAACCTTTTGTGCCTCCATTCATGTGGGTTCCACTAGAAAAAGTGGTTAATGATGCATTAGCTGCGGCTAAAGCGGGTAAACCCTTTTATGTCCCTGGATTTTATACCCGTATAGCTTCTTTTTTACACTCTTTAACCCCTTCTTTTTTGTTAAGACCTATTTATCGAATCCTTTTGCCAATACAATGTAAAAGGAGTACTTCAAAAAAAGACAACTTAAGCTGTTCTCTACATCAATAATAAACGCTGAATAAAAGGTTATTCTTTGAGAGAGACTTGACAGCCAATTTTCCTCTCGTTAAAAAAGAAGCAATATGAAACATACAATTCCTTCAGAAATTCGAAATGCTCATGGAGAACGGTTGGATTTTGTTTATACACCTGGATCTGCAGATAACAATACCCTTGTTATTATTGCTCATGGTATCACTGCACATAAAGACCGGCCAATGCTCGTTACATTATCTAACTGTCTCGCAAAAAATGGGATACACTCCGTTCGGTTCTCATTTTCAGGACATGGCAAATCTGAAGGGAAATTTGAAGAATTTAGCCCAACTAAGGAAGTTGGGGATTTGGAATCGGTGTTTAATGCTTTTGCAGGATGGACAAAATATGGGTATGTGGGGCATAGCTTGGGAGCTGCTGTGGGTGTATTATTTGCAAGTAAAGACCCAAGAGTTTCTTTTTTGATCTCATTAGCAGGAATGGCTTACACCGCTGCGTTTGCTCAACGTGAATTTGGAACAGTTACCCCAGGTCAAGGTTACATGTGGGACATGCCGGAGTTTCCTCTTTCCAAAGTCTTAATAGAGGATATGAATCGTATAGACAATGTGAAGGAAGCAGCAAAGAAAATCCGTATTCCTTGGCTTTTTATTCATGGTCTGGCTGATGATGTTGTTCCTCCCCAAGATTCCAGGGATCTTTTTGCTCTTGCTTCTGAACCCAAAAAACTAGTTGAAATTCCAGACTGTGATCATCTTTTCCCTCCTCCCCATGACTCTTTCATGGCTGAAACGGTGGTCAATTGGATAAAAGAGCTGAAGTTGATAGCCTAACTAGTCGTTTTATTCGAATTCCAGGGTAAAAACCCTCAAGAAGTTAAGGTCCAAATAGATGATTGCCAATAGCTTATAGCGTGGAAATCGATTTGGAAAAAAGATTTTTGTAATTGAGAAGAAAAGGAAGAAAAAGTAATGGGAGTACATTCCGATGATTGGATCAGGCAAATGGTAAGGCAACATCGGATGATCGAGCCTTTTGAAGAAGGGCAGGTAAGAAAAAAAGTTGATGGGTCAGCTGCGATAAGCTTTGGTCTTTCAAGTTACGGATATGATTTGAGAGTTTCTAGGGAGTTTAAAGTATTTACCAATGTTTTTAATAGCATTGTTGATCCTAAGGCTTTCGATAACCGCTCTTTTGTTGAAATAGAGGCAGACAGCTGCATTATACCGCCTAATTCGTTTGCCTTAGCTAGAAGTGTGGAATACTTTAGAATACCCAGGGATGTGATTACAATTTGTTTGGGAAAATCCACTTATGCCCGCTGTGGTATTATTGTCAATGTTACTCCTTTTGAACCTGAATGGGAAGGCTATGCCACACTGGAAATTTCAAATACCACCCCTCTTCCTGCAAAAATCTATGCTGAGGAAGGTCTTGCCCAGGTCATTTTTATCCAGGCCGCTGAGCCCTGTTCTATATCTTATGCTGAGAGAAGGGGAAAATATATGTATCAGAAAGGAGTTACTGTCCCGCGGTTATAGTTTGATCTTTTAGTTGTTTTTATCAAATTCTAATAGGTGAAATTCTTTCTTGATCAATTACCCTCTGAATGGGATTTTTTCAGTTCTCAACCTGAATATAGGGCAAAACAAGTCTCGGAATGGATATTCAAAAGAAAAGTATTTTGCTTTTCTTCGATGACTAATCTTCCCAGTGAGTTGAGGAAAAAGTTAACTGAAAACTATCAAATTAGATCCTTGGAATTAATTCAAGAAAAACAATCACAAGATGGGACAAGAAAATTTTTATGGCAACTTTTCGATGGTTATACGATAGAAACCGTTCTTATCCCCTCAATAGATACAAGGGAAGGAGCAAGGCGACTAACGCTTTGTGTGTCTACCCAAGTGGGATGTGCTTTAAGATGTGGCTTTTGTGCTAGTGGCCTTTTTGGATTCGAGAGAAATCTTTCTTGTGGGGAAATTGTTGAGCAGATTCTTCTTTGCGAATCCACTATTAAAGAAAGAATCAGTAATATTGTGTTTATGGGTATGGGGGAACCCCTTCTCAATTATGATCAACTGATTAAATCCATCCGACTCATTTCTTCTCCATTGGGTATAGGAATGAGCCCAAGGAAAATAACCATTTCTACCAGTGGTGTGGCTCCGCGTATTAGAAAACTAGCTAATGAAACTTTGCCTTTTCGTCTTGCTGTTTCTCTTCATGCCACGACTGATGAGTTGCGCAGCAAGATCATGCCCATAAACCTAAAATACCCATTAAGTGAGCTTATTAAAAGCTGTGAAGAGTTTTGTTCCAAAAGAAAACAGAAAATAACCCTGGAATACATTCTTATTGCTGGTTTTAATGATAGCTTAGATGATGCGGACCGACTAGCTGGAATAGCTCGGTCTCTTAGGGCTAAAGTAAATCTTATTCCTTATAATAGAGTTAGCCTGTTCCCCTGGAAATCACCAGATAGAAAAGAACTTCTCTGTTTTTTGCGTTGGATCGAAAATAAGGGCGTTGAGGTGTCTGTAAGAAAAGAACGAGGCAGGGATATCGATGGAGCCTGTGGGCAACTGAGACTTCGTTATATCTCGAAAGAAAAAGCAAGTTAATGAGGATAGTAGGGGTAAAGACATCGCTATTTGTGCTTTTTTGTTAAAAATGGGCTCTTGGGATTTTGTAAACTTTTGACAAATATAAAGCTATTTCTTCAGGTTCATTGAGGAAAAATCTGTTCCCATATTGGTGGACTTTGAAAGGCAAAGAAAAACTGGGAGTCTTATCGAAAAGGATAACTGGGCAAGACTGGTTTTCTTCCCCAATGAGTTCGATAATTTGGTGTCTGGGTTTTACGAAATCCACGTGACGGACTTCTAATTCTTGGGTTAATTGTGGATAAACTTTTAATACGCCTTCAAAAATCATACAATAGGGACAATAAAAAGGATCACCTAGTCCGTCGTAAAACCCTGGTTTTAAAAGAAAAAGTATGGGTTTCATAATTATTTTTTATTAACAATCTAACTCTTTAGAAGCTATAGACAAACTCCAAGCCGACGAAATAAACCGGTCCATTCGACGTTCCTAGGAGAGCTGTTGGGCTACCCGTGGGGTTTTGGAAAGGATAACCGTAGTAACCGAGCACTCCTTTACCCCAATCCATCCGGTACTCAAGCCTAATCATGAAGTTATCCGCTAAATCAAACGCCATCGTCGCCGTGTACGCCCATATGTCAGTCGGTGCGTTATGCCCAGCCAGAATCGAGTTCCATCCCGACTCCATCCAGTCCATCCTTTGCGCTATGCTGATAATATCCGTTATCTGGTATTTCATGTGCACTGATGCCCCATACCAGTTCGATGGTCCACTGGATAAATCCAGCGGCAACCCACTCACAGCCGCCGGCACTACCGTCACGTTGTTGTTGTAAAATCCCCCCGTAAACTCAAACCCCAAGAGCAGCCGATCATGCGCAAACTTCGGCGCCCACGATCCCCATACATCCCCTAGAAAAAATGCATTGTTCTGGTTAAATGGCCCTTCTCCCCTTATCCCTTGCGCTATCCCATAAGGCTGCGCTACCCCATCTATCGGTGAGGCTCCAAAACCCGGAGGATTTACCCCGTTAAACCCATACATCAACGTCGCACTAAGCGTCGCATTCTTCCCCTTCGCATCCCACTGGCTGTTCAAAAATAAAAGGTAAGCATCGTTGTTATTGATCATGTTGTTGAGATAACCAAAATATTCCATCCCCCCACGCGACACATTAAACCCTCCATCGGCTATCCCAAACCGGCTCGTCCATTGATCATCCCACCGGTAAATCGCTTGCATCCCCGTTAGCGTCGTCGGCAAAAGATTGGCAAACAACAGTCCATAGGTAAAATCAAGGTTCACCGGCCGCTCCACCACCTCGTAACCCGCTGGATCCACAAACTTCCCAATCTTTATGTCCAACCCGTTACCCACCGGTGCCCGGAATATCACGTAAGCTTGTTCAAGCCAAAAACTTGAAGTGTTAAACGAATACCAGGAACTGAAAGGTACCCCAAGACCCGTGATCGCATCCGGAGCTCCAACAACCGCATCCTGTCCCACGATGAGATCAGCCCTAAAACCTGCCTGCCAACGGTTTTCATCGGTTAGCGGCTTTTCCAAGGCAAGCTTGAAAGCGTTCATGTTAAAGCCTCCCCCCGGTATCGCATCCACCGGTTCCCTGCCCGGTATCGCCGGGTAACCCTGGGCAAACCCTGCCGTATTGGTCGGTCCTACATAGCCCGGTGGAGGAACAAAACCGGGTACCTTGTTAAAAGCCGGTGCGTTAATGAAATTGTAGGTGTAGCTAGCGTCCACATAGCCACTGAGCACTATCCCCTTGGTGTTCGCCTGCACCGGTATACCTTGGTCTTCAAGTTTCTTTGTCAACTCCTCGATCTGCTTGTCCTTCTCCTCAATGATGGCGTTATCTATAGAGTTGTTAGGGTTGTTTTTCCTTTTGTCTTTCTTGGAAGTTTTCTTTTTGGCTTGAGGAGGGTTTTGTGGGTTTGAATCTTGGCCTAGGGCAGATAGGGAAAAGCTAAGAAGAAGGATTAGACCCGTGCAAGCATAGAAAGAGGATAAAAGAAATCGGTAGGTAAAATTAAAAAATAAATGCTTCACGGCGATTTGCTTTTAAAAAAATCTCAAACTAAGAGCCTAGTTGTCAATACGGAAATGAAACATTAATGACCTAGAACTATGTTAGGAATAAATTAAAAAGAGAGATTTAATTATAAAAGAAATCTTTTTTGAAGTACCCATGATAGGATTATTCCGCATGAACAAAAAGATGGGTGCGTGCAGATTGGCGGTATTCTGTTTAGGCTTTTTTTCCCTTTGTTTTTCTTTTCTCCAAGCGCAGACAGTAAAAACGGAGAAGGAAAAAATCATTTATGTTATACCCATTAAAGATGAGATCGAACAATCCATGGTTTATGTCGTCAAACGAGCTGTCAATGAAGCGATCAGGAGTGGAGCTCAGGCATTAGTTGTTGACCTGGATACTCCAGGAGGTCTGGCTCAGTCAATGGAAAAAATCATTAGGGAAATTGAACGGTTTCCTGCCCAAGAAAACACTTATGCATTCATAGATCACAAAGCTTATTCGGCTGGGGCTTTTATTGCTGCTTGTTGTAGGCACATCTATATGGCTCCAGGTTCTGTCATTGGAGCGGCTAGCCCTGTTCTTTTTTCCCCTCAAGGAGGAGTACAAAACCTGCCTGAAAGTTATGAAAAAAAAATTCTTTCTGCATACCAAGGACTGATCCGTGCTATTGCAGAGCGGCATGGTCATAATCCAGCGGTTTTCAATGCCATGGTGGATAGGGATAGCGGGCTTGTTATCGATGGGATTGAAATTCTTCCCAAGGGGAAAATTTTGACTTTAACCGACTCCGAAGCTTGCAAGCAATATGGACATCCTCCAAAAGCCCTTTTGGCAGAAGGTATCGTTCAAAATCTTGAAGAGTTGGCTCAAAAAGCTATCGCTTCAGCCCTACCCTATAAACTGGTTATACTGAAACCAACCGGGTTTGAAAAAATAGGTAGAATCATGACGTTGCTTGGCCCTATTTTTTTAACTCTCGGATTAATCTTTGGTTATTTGGAATTACAGACCGGTGGGATAGTTTTAGGCTTACTTAGTCTATTGTTTTTTTCTCTCTATTTTTTAGGTCATTATCTTGCTGGATTGAGTGGTTGGGAACCTTTTTTTCTTTTTCTTTTGGGCTTATCCCTTATTCTCTTTGAGTTTTTTGTTTTTCCCGGACTTGTCATTCCAACATTAATAGGTTTTTTGATCATTCTCGTTGCCTTACTTGCCGCTAACTCTGAAAAAATACCCTCTGAAAGTTTCGGCAGCTGGCTTTCTCGAATAAAAGAAGCGATACTTTCTCTTGTTGTTACTTTGGGCATTTCATTGCTGCTCATTTATATTCTATCCCGTTTTATTCCTGCCAAGACCCACATGATATTAAATGAAGTATCCAAAGATAGGAATGAGGGAGTTTCTGGTCTTACAACAGGGATGATAGGAGAAGCGCTCACTGTTCTCAGACCAAGTGGGCTTGGAAAATTTAATGGGAAAATCGTTGATGTCATTACTCCGGCTAAATTTGTTTCTGCAGGGACACCGATCCAGATTGTACAGATTGAAGGCATACGGGTTGTAGTAGAACCTCTGAAAAAAAGAAAGTTTAGGACAACTTAAGCAATCAAGCTAAAAACTGTTTTTTTGTCGTTTAATATTTACCGAAGGATCATTTTTCCAATCTTTTTCCTCAAGAAAGCTCAAGGATTTTTTAGGGTTATTATAGCTCATTTCGGTCAATATAATATGACCTCTTTCAAGATAAAAGTTTGGAACGAACCCCCCTGCCAGCCATGAAGGTTTGGTGAGAAGATGTCAAAAAGATTAGAGGAGCTATCTAAAATAGGATATATATTGATCAAGCTTTAAGGATAAACGGGATTATATATAAAGAGAAAAAAGTTGCTATTAAGAGCAGAAAAAAAGAAGGGCAGCAGTGTTGGCTTTTGATGAGTTAGATTGTTTTAAACCGAAGGGAAAAGAATGATAGGATGGATTTTGATCGGCTTTTTGGTTGTTGTCCTGCTTATTGTTGCAGCCATTTTGTTTAATTTCATCGGGCTTTGGATAAAAGCGATGATTACAGGGGCTGCAGTCAGCATCTTTAATCTTGTAGCCATGAGACTTCGAGGCATCCCTCCTTCTTTAATTGTCAATACCAGGATTACGGCTGTTCGTTCTGGTCTTTCTATTTCGACGGCACAATTGGAATCTCATTTTTTAGCAGGGGGCAATATTGAGCATGTGGTTAGAGCTTTGGTTGCTGCCGATAGGGCTGGAATTCCCCTGACTTTCAACAGGGCATGTGCCATCGATCTGGCCACGATAGGAACGGGGAAAAGCGTTTTTGAGGCTGTGCGCACTAGCGTTAATCCCAAGGTTATCGATTGTCCTTTCCAAACCGGTGGTGGTCCTACACATATCGCTGGAGTAGCAAAAGATGGAATAACGGTTAAAGTCAAAGCACGAGTGACGGTCAGAACAAACTTGGAAAGGTTTGTTGGGGGAGCAACCGAGGAAACGATTGTGGCTAGAGTTGGAGAGGGGATAGTGACGACTATTGGAATGGCTAATACATACAAAGAAGTGTTAGAACATCCTGACCGGATTTCTAAGATCGTCCTCCAGAAAGGGTTGGATTCAGGTACAGCGTTCGAAATTTTATCCATCGATATTGCCGAGGTGATCATTGGGGACAATGTGGGAGCAAAGCTACAAGCTGAACAAGCCGAGGCGGATAAAAGGGTAGCCCAAGCGAAGGCAGAAGTCAGAAGGGCTGCTGCTGTGGCTTTGGAACAGGAGATGAAAGCAAAGGTAGAAGAAATGAAAGCAAAAGTTGTAGAAGCTGAATCTCAAATTCCGGTGGCTATTTCAGAAGCATTTAAAAAGGGTTATCTGGGGGTGATGGATTATTACCGGTTGCGGAATATCCAGGCTGACACCCAAATGCGGACGAGTATTTCAGCAGAAGGCTCTTCTGCTAGTCCGACTTGATTTAATTTGTACGGGTTATGAGAGATTTGGTTCCTTTCCTTTTTTTTGTGTTGTTGGTGGCACTGCAGCTGCTTTATGGACTGAGAAGAGGCAGTAAAAAACAGGAAGGTCCTACGGCTCGTAAACCTTTTCCTTGGGAAAAGGAGGAATCGAAGAGTCTTGATCAACTCAAAACCGAATCGGAACAGGAAGGGAAAGCATCCTCTTTAGAAAAGGAATTTTCTATTGTCTATACGAAGGCCCATCAACTTCAGGAAGAGAAAAGCACCTCAACCGTTTTTGAAGAGGTAAAAACTGAAAATAAATATAGCTGGGAAAAGGATTTTGATAAAAATGAACCACCGCCAAAAGAATTGAAAGCAAAAAAAATAGCCCTTTTTTTGAAAAACCAAGCAGCTTTAAAAAGAGCGATTATAATGGCTGAAATCATTGGTCCCCCTCGATCGATTCAAGACAAAGATCCATTTATGGAAAAATGGTAAAAATCAGATGCATTGCTATTGCTTATTAAAGGGTTATTGTTTCAAAAATCACAAAAATGATTAATGGAAGGAATGAAAAGATTAATTAAATTCTCATTTTACTTCTTTTATATCTTTTTATTTTTCTTGCTTCACGTTCTCTGGTCAGAAGAAAAAAAAACTGAAATTCTCTATTATACCTGCACGATGCATCCCAGTGTCAAATCAAAGACCCCAGGCAAATGTCCTATCTGTTCAATGGACCTTATCCCTGTCTATTCAACAAGCTTGGAGACTCCAAGCGCTGAAAAAATCCAAAAAGAACCGTCCCAAACAACTCCTTTTTTTATTCCTCCCGAACGGCTTCAAACCATTGGGATCAGGACCGAAGAGGTAACTGTCCTCCCCTTGAAAGCTGAAATTAAGGCACCAGCCATTGTCTCTATTAACGAGTCTCAAGTCTATGACATCAACGTCAAGGGAGGAAATGGTTATGTCATAAAATTATATGCAAATTACGTGGGTAAACATTTTTCGAAAGGAGAAGTTCTTGCCACCATATTAAGCCAGGATTGGGTACAGGCTCAAATGGACTATGTAAAAGCCTATAGGGCATGGAGAAGAAGCCTGTTAGTTAAAAAAGATAACCCCATACTGCTTGATCAACAATTTTACCATGTGAGAGCAAGGTTGAGGGTATGGGATCTTGATGAGGAGCAGATTAAAGAACTTGAGAAACGGGCATGGGCGATGTCTGTCACAGACGTCCGGACAGCTAAGGGTATACGTGGCAGTTTTGACCTTCATTCGCCTGTAGAAGGGCATGTGCATGAAAAAAATATTTATGAAGGAATGTATTTTACTGCTGGCCAATCTTTGTTAAGGATTGTGGATCTTAGGACAGTATGGATTTTAGCTGAATTGCCAGAAGATCAATCACGCTATATAACCGTGGGACTTCCTTGTGAAATAACTTTCCCAGCCTTTCCTGGAAGGATCTTTCGATCAAAGATCGATTTCATTCAACCTCATTTTGAAGAAGAAACCCGAAGACTGCAGCTTAGGGTTGTTCTCCCTAACCTCAATCACATGTTTCATCCCGGAATGTATGCTGATTTTAAAACGATCATCGATTTTGGCAAAAAACTTGCTATCGCTGAAGATGCTGTTATTCCTACCGGGGAAAAATTTGTTGTGTTTTTAGATCATGGGGGAGGTCATTTGGAACCTCGATTCGTTGATCTGGGAGAAAAAATCGAAGGTTATTACATCGTCCGCGGGGGATTGAAAGAAGGTGATCAAGTAGTCAGTGGGGCTAATTTCTTGATTGATGCAGAAGCTCGAGTCCAGGGAGCATTGAAAATATGGACAAGAGAAAATATGAAAACTACGCCTGAACAAAACAAAGCACATCCTCCCATGGAACATAACCCTATGCATGGGATGCCTGGTCATATGCATGGAATGCCTGGTATGTAACCGACAATGATCAGCCGAATCATACAGTGGAGTGGGAAAAATCCTTTTCTAGTTCTCCTTTTTGTTTTTTTAGGCACAGTCTTAGGGATCTATTCTATTTTTCATGTTCCTCTTGATGCGATTCCCGATCTTTCTGATGTCCAAGTGATCGTCTATACCGAATGGCCAGGAAGAAGCCCAACCCTTGTTGAAGATCAGATTACATATCCAATTTCGACTCTTTTTATATCGGCTCCCAAAGTCAAGTATGTAAGAGGGGAGTCGATGTTTGGTAAATCTTTTGTCTATGTGATTTTTGAGGATGGGACAGATCTTTATTGGGCTAGGAGCAGGGTGCTCGAGTATTTGAATACGGTGCGTACAAAACTCCCTTCTAATGTTACTCCGACGATAGGACCCGATGCGAGTGGAGTAGGTTGGGTTTTTGAATATGTTTTAGTCGATACTTCTGGAAAATATACCTTGGATCAGTTGCGTTCCTTCCAGGATTGGACCTTGCGTTATGCGCTTGGGACAGTGCATGGGGTTTCAGAGATAGCCAGTTTTGGCGGCTATGTTCGGCAATATCAGGTTAATGTAGATCCTAACAAGCTCTTGGCTTATGGAGTCCGTTTTGGTGAAGTAGTCGAGGCAATACAAAAAAGCAATCGAGATGTAGGGGGCAAAAGCATCGAGGTTTCCACGGTGGAATTTTACATAAGAGCTAAGGGTTATTTTAGGAATCTGCAAGACATCGGCAATGTCGTTGTAAAAAGGGGAAGGCAAGGAGTGCCTGTCCTTGTCCGCCAGCTTGGAGACCTATCCCTTGGTGGAGATTTTCGATTTGGGGTGACTGATTTTAACGGACTTGGAGAGGCGGTGGGTGGGATTGTGGTCATGAGGTACGGAGAAAATGCCTTGCAACTGATCAATGGTTTAAAAAAGAAAATCAAAAGCCTGGAAGCTTCTTTTCCCCCAGGAGTTAAACTCATTCCGGTTTATGACCGCTCCGAGCTTATATACAGATCGATTGATACACTTAAAAGAAAGCTTATTGAAGAATGTCTTATTGTCAGTCTTGTCTGTGTTGTCTTTCTTTGGCACATACGCAGCTCGCTTGTTCCGATTCTTATGTTGCCGACCGCTGTTATCTTATCGTTCATTCCATTTTCTAGTTTTCATCTGACCGCTAATATCATGTCACTGGGGGGTATAGCTATAGCGATAGGAGCGATGATCGACGCAGCCATTGTGATGGTTGAAAATGCCCATCGCTCGCTAGAAGAATACAAGGTTGCTAGTGGTCTTGAGCCTAGTGGTTCTGTCCGAAGAAAGTTATTGCTTGAAGCTTCAAAAAATGTGGGTAGACCCCTATTTTTTTCCCTGCTTGTCATTACCGTTTCCTTTTTACCCATTTTTGCTTTGGAAGACCAGGAAGGAAGACTATTTAAACCCCTTGCTTTTACAAAAACCTTCTCCATGTTTTTTGCTGCCTTGCTTTCGGTTACCCTTGTTCCCCCTCTTATGCTTGGGTTTGTGAGAGGCAAGATCATCCCTGAACAAAGAAACCCACTCAACCGGTTTCTTTTTTTTATCTATACTCCACTGCTTGAGCTGAGCTTAAAACATAGGTTTGTCGTTATAACCCTAGCTTTACTTATTTTAGGCTCTACTTTTTATCCTTTGTCAAAATTGGGGGCAGAGTTCATGCCTCCTCTCAATGAAGGGACGATCCTTTACATGCCCACAGCAGTACCCGGAATAAGCATCTCTGAAGCTTCTCGCTTTCTTAATCTGCAGGATCGCTACTTGATGACCTTCCCTGAAGTAGAAATGGTTTTTGGAAAAGCGGGAGGGGCGGATACAGCAACCGATCCAGCTCCCCTTTCAATGACCGAAACGGTTGTAACTTTAAAGCCTAAGGAGAAATGGAGAAAGGGTATGGATTGGGACAAGCTGATTGCGGAAATGAATCAAAAGTTGCATTTTCCAGGCGTAGCTAACGTGTTCTGGATGCCTATCCAAACAAGGATCCAGATGCTTACGACAGGATTTCGATCCGTCTTGGGAATCAAGATCTTCGGCAAAGATTATGAAGAGTTGAACAGGCTTGGGGAAGAAATAGAAAAAGTGCTCTTGGAACTACCCGAAACCCGTAGTGCTTATGCGGAGAGAATTGAGGGTGGGAATTATATCGATATCATTCCACGCAGGGAGAGACTGGCTCGCTACGGATTAACAATCGAAGATGTGGATCAAATCATAGAGGGAGCCATTGGAGGAAATCCTGTGACCACAGTAATAGAAGGAAGAGAGCGTTATCCAGTCAGTGTCAGGTACAACCGGGATTTTAGAAAAGATAGTGCTGCACTGTCTCAGATTCTTGTTCCTCTTCCTCCACAACCCCCTTTACCGAAACAGATGACTGGGCAGGAGGCTATGGCTGCTGCAGTGTTTACGACCTCGCAGGTTCCTTTAGGAGAAATAGCTGATATTCGGTTTAACCAAGGCCCTCCGCTTGTCCGAAGCGAAAATGCACAACTGGTCAATTTTGTTTTTGTAGACACGGCTGAAAAAGATCTAGTCGGATATATCAAGAAAGCGGGTCAAAAGATAGGCATGAAAATCTTTTTCCCACCAGGTTATTATATTGAATGGGCTGGCAGCTACCAATATTTCCTGCGGGCCAAAGCCAAATTTTCCATTCTTATTCCTTTAACCTTGTTTATCATTTTTGTCCTGATTTACATCAATACGGGCTCTATCAAAAGAGCGGTTATTGTCCTTCTGGCTTTTCCTTTTTCGTTAGTTGGAGCATTCTGGTTTCTGTATATCTTGGGTTATAACTTGAGTGTTGCTGTTGCAGTCGGTTTGATCGCTTTGGCTGGAATTGATGCTGAAACCGGTGTAATCATGCTTCTTTACCTTGATCACGCTTTCATGGAAGCTAAAAAACAGGGAAAATTGAATTCAATGGATGATCTTTTAAACGCGGTAAAGGAAGGAGCCGCGGGTAGAATAAGACCAAAGGTGATGACAGTCTGCGCCATTCTGTTTGGCCTTTTACCTATACTTTGGAGTCAGGAAACGGGAGCGGATGTGATGAAAAGGATAGCTGCACCAATGGTCGGAGGAGTGATTACTTCAGCTATATTGGAGCTTATTATCTATCCAGTGATCTATATTTATCTTGAGAGAAGATCGGTTGTTGTATCTCAAAAACTGAAGGCCATAAACAAATAAAAAAACTAAAACAACCCAAAAATTTCCTTCAGTCGAAGGAAAACCTTGGCTCTCGCTAAAGGGCATTCAAATTATAATAAAAAGGATGAAGCGGACTCCTCCATACCAGAGTCCGCTTCCAAGTAAAGGGTCATTTGACCGAATGCATTTCGGCTACAAGATTAATATAATCTTTGGCTTTGTCTGCTAACCTATGGGTATAAGTCATTTCAGAGCTTTCCCCTAATCCCTTCTGATGTAGCTCTTTCATTGTTTTACTGGCCAAGACCCGGTTTATCAAATTTTGAGCTTCCCTAATGTGATGTCTTCCATGTTCTATCGACATTTCATCAATACCCGGCGACATGCCCATCTCTCCCAACATGATCAGGTTAGAGCCCTCTGCAGCCATCTCCACGGCATGATTAATCATTTCATGCATGTGGTGGAATTTCATTGATGTTCCCTGTTCATGATGGTGCCGATGCTGCTGGGCATGAAGGGGAATAGTCGCTGTCCCAAACCCTAAAAAAGCAAGCGATGACAATATATAAATCATTTTCTTCATAAGTTCCTCTCTCTTTTTTCTTAATTAGGAGGTCACTCTCTAAGAATTTCATGGAGAATGACTTTATTCTAACTTTAAATCATTTGCTTAAAAATAAAAAGTTGAAATATAATTGGAATAAAACAATTTTCTTGGAATAAAATCAGGATTAAGAGATTTAATAAAAAGCAGCTGGTATAAAAAATGCTTTGAAAAGATTGCTGTGGAGACCATAAAACCATTGATACCTCCTCTAATGGGCCATAACGCGATCTATTCAATGTCGTTTTAAATGGCCTCCACAGCTTTTCTAAGCAGAAGTCTTTTTATACTTTTTACCGACGAGTTAAATAAGGTTGGGATTTTGATTCTTTTCTGTTTTCCTTGTTTTTTGAACTCAAAAGAGCATATTCTCTAGTCAATTCGGCTCCAAAGAAAAAAATTTGCGAACAGTAAAAGATCCAGAGCAAAAGCATGATCACAGAGCCCCCTGCTCCGTAAATAGAGGCTACGGCACTTTTTCTCAGGGATATCCAAAGCAGTGACTTTCCTGCAAAAATGAGTAAAGCCGAAAACAGGGCGCCAAACCAAACATCCTTGAACTGAATTTGGCTGTCGGGTAAAATTTTATAAAGTAATGAAAATATAAGGAATTCTGCAAGAAAGCTGGCAAGCTGGATACCTTCAGGGATATATTTTTTTAATTCTGGAGAAAACTCTCTTAAAAAAGTGGCGGTCTCTAAAAAAGTAGTTGAAAGCAATAGGAAAAGCAGAAGTAGTAATCCTAATAAAAAGATAATAAGGAAGGAAAAGAATTGTTTTTGGACAGCATGCCATAATCCGGCTTCTTTGCCAGGAACTATTTCCCATATTTCATTGAGAGATTTTTGCAGTTCAATAAAAGCTCCTGAAGCACCAAATAACAAAGAAAACATAACCATCGACAGTTGCTGAGGATTGCTCCAGAATCCAACAGGAGCATGAATTTGATAGCTCTTTAAAATATTGATAGATTCCTCTCCTAAAATCTGCAAAAAAATGAAAATAATTTGGCGATTGACCTTAATTGGATCAACAAAAAGACTAGCTATAGAAACCAGGACCAATATAAGGGGAATTACGGAAAAAAGGATGTAACAAGAAAGCGCAGCACCCATTTTTGAGCCATTGTGGGCAATCCAACCTCCAATGGCTCCTTTAAAAAGGCTAAAAAGAAATCTCATAAAGACAATTGTTATGAATGAAGTTGTCCTTCTTTACCTGAGCCGTCCTTTGGATAAAATAATAAAAGAACAGTTAGTTTTGAAGGGTATTTCTCTTTAAAAGGATTGTTTTAGTTCTATAAAAAAAAATGACAAAAACCGTTAACCTTATCATCATCCTTCTTTTCACAATAATCATGATCCTTTTTTTATGGCAAGACATCGCCTCAAAAATTGAAATGAAATATGACTCCTATATAGCCGAATATGCCCATGAGTATGGGGTTGATCCGCTCCTTATCAAAGCGGTTATCTGGAAAGAAAGTCGATTTAGACCCAAAAAGATTGGAAGGTCAGGGGAAAGAGGACTGATGCAAATCAGAGAGCCGGCTGTCCAAGATTGGGTTCAAAAAGAGAAAACTTCTCCGATCCCTATTGATAATTTATTGGATCCTCAATTAAATATTCAAATTGGCAGTTGGTATTTAGGACAGGCTCTTAAAAGATGGCAAAACACAGATAATCCTACCGTTTTTGCTCTTGCCGAGTATAATGCAGGCAGACGCAATGCACTTCATTGGGTAGATCCCCAAAATCCGACCAGTGCTAGCGCTTTTTTAAGAAAGATTGATTTCCCTTCGACCAAAAGCTATATCTTAAAAATTCTTGAAAGGTATAAAGAATATAAAGGGGGCTTTTTTTGGCTTTCTTGGAATGAAGTCCTTACCTTTATTGGAAGCGATGAGTCTAGAGACTACAATTCAACAAAAAAAAATAAGTAGTCTTGTTTCACAAAGAGAAATTTTGTTGGTAAAAGGGCCCTTAGCTCAGCGGATTAGAGCGGCTGACTACGGATCAGCAGGCCACAGGTTCAAATCCTGTAGGGCCCATTGGAAAAAACAAACATTGATGTTTTGCACTTTTTTCTTTTTATAGGTAACAAAAAAGGCTATGTAATGAAGGGTAAACAAAAAATTGATTTGCGCTTTTATTTGATCATATAAAAATATTGGTAATTTTAAACTCAACTATTCGTTTAAAAAGGACAGATCTAGAAGCGGGTGTAGTTCAATGGCAGAACGGCAGCCTTCCAAGCTGCACACGAGGGTTCGATTCCCTTCACCCGCTCCATTTTTTTTCTAGTAAACTTTGCTTTTTTCCTTCTTATTGATTAATAAGTAGTTCTTGTTTTGAATCGATGTATAAAAAGTTTAAACCAATGAACCCTAAGTCTAAAAAAAGACTGTTATCTATCCTTCTTCTTTTATGTTTGCCCTTTGTTTTAAGTTCAATCAGAGCTTTTGCTGAGGATTTGGCAAATGAAGAGGCTTCTGTAACCAATACTGAAGATCGGCAAGAAGAAAACCAAGCCGACTTAGGGTCAAATCCTCCGAGTGAAAATGCTCTTGAGGCTCAAGAACTGTCCCCTGAACAAGCCAAAAAGATTCTGAAACAGAAAGAAAAAGAAGAGAAAAAGAGGCTTAAACAGTTAGAAAAAGAAGAAAAGAAAAGGAAAGAGGAAGAAAAGAAAAAAGAGAAACTGGAAAAGAAACAAGCTGGATCTAATGTTACGAACTCACAGCCCGAAAAAAAACCCGGAACCGAAAGGGTGTATGTCATTAGTAGGATTTTGCCCGCTATTTGGTGGAATGTTAATCCTTCCGAGAAAGTGACCAAACTTGAAATCGTTCTGAGTGAACAAAAGCTCTATGTTTATCAGGGTGGAAGGCTAGCAGCCATCGCTCCCATCTGTTCGGGAACAAAAGATCATCCTACCCCTGTTGGTCATTTTAAAGTGATTAACAAAGAAATTCTTCACCGGTCAAACAAGTATGGATGTTTTGTCGACTCAAAGGGCAAGATCATTTATGCTAATGCTACTGTTGGGATGATTCCACCAGCAGGTCTTCATTACGAGCCTGCTGATATGCCTTTTTTCCTTAGGCTTACCGACGATGGAGTCGGTCTTCACGGAGGTTATTTGCCCGGTTATGCGGCATCCCATGGTTGTGTGAGGCTCCCTAAAAGTTTTGCTCAAGATCTCTATCCCCTCGTATCCTTGGGGACTCCCGTACTGGTTAGGAATTGATTAACCTAAAGGCAGCTTTTCAAAGAAGTTTGATTCGGACCTGATTTTTTCAAGAAAAAAGTAAGGATCGATTTTTTGGATCCTTTTATCTACGATTTCTTTACCTACCGTAAAGTGGTACAAAGATTGCCACCTTTGGTCTTTTATACCAACTATCCTATGCACTTCATCATCAAAAAAACACCCAATGCCAGTAGCCCTGAATCCAACTGCTTCTGCCTCTAGATACAGGAACTGGCCTAGCAGCCCACATTGCCAAAAGAGTTCTGGATAGAGGGTTGGTCCATAGGTTTTGATTGGATCTTCAAATTTGACGATCATTCCCAAAGAAAAAAAACTGTCAGCCGCAATCGACTGGTAGCAATGAACCATCTTGGCTAAAGTATCTGTTTTTAGGGGTTGCATGGAGAAAAAGGGAATGGAGTCGAAAATCTTTTCCCATAAAAAGCTCCCATGAAAACTTTGCTTGATTTCTTCTAGATCAGATTGCAACTCCAAGAAATAGATCCCTTGAGCTAATCCTTCAACGTGGTTGATGAAAAAGAGAAGAGCTATGATAAAATTTTCTTTAAAAAGGTCAAAAGGAAAGAGCTTGTTTTTTAAGTTGTTATAAGTCTTTTGTAAAAGAAACTGGAATTTGTCTCTAGGGCATTGTGCCGATTTATCCATGGCTTGTGCACTTCTCCTTTGGTGGATGATTTCTCTTGCGTAAACTTGACGGACTAAGGAAGAAGTCAATGAAGAGTGGCTTGGTGAGATTGTTTTGGCCAATTTGATTTTCAAAGGGAAAAAAGAAGTTCTTTGGCAAACAGCAGCTATCTTTTCAATTTCTGGCCAAGGAAAATGTTCCTTGCTCAATGAGTTAGGCTGTCCGAACAGAGTGCGAGGAATAAGCCTTTTTAATTTTTCCTCTTCAATGGTCAATTCAACGCTTTTCTTTTGCAACGGTACAATCAATAAAAGGATCTCTGGATATTCCTTTTCTGGACCTTCTTGGGAAGCAAGACCAAGGATAGAGCCAAGAAGCTCCGTCCCTATTCCTTCGACTAAATAGCTTTCCCACCCGAGCAGGGATGCCGAAAAACGGATTGTTCCTAGAACATGTCCAATGTCTAACTGGCAATACCTATAGGCCCGCTCTCCGTACTTCCAAGACTCCCTCCAGTATATCGAGCTTATCCCCACAAAGAATCCCTGAGCTGGAAGACCAAAATCAGCTAACAAGTTTTTTCCAAGCGTTGCTCTTTTTTCAAGACAATGGAACAAAGGACAGTAATGGTATAAGGCCGTTTCATTCTGCTCTTTTCCAAAACTATCGATGATAAGATAAACTTCTGTTGGATGGAGGTTGCCGCTTGAAGGATTTATTCTTAGGCTCCATGGAGAAAGCCCTGGAGCTCTTTTCCAGGCTGAAATTGACAAACTATCTAGAAGAAAAAGACTAAGCGTTTGTTCGTCCAAGGGTTTGGTGGGAATCTCTTCTGTACCAAGACTGTCGAAATAAGAAGAACCGCTTTCTTTAATGAGAGCTAGCCCTATTTTAGGGCTTCCTTCATAAATCCTGAAAGGGAATGGTTCATTTTCCCAATCAAGAAACATGGGTGAGGGAGCATAAGCTTCAAGTCTATGCTTTGTCCTTTGGTGATAATCAAAGACAATATTATCCCCTAATCGAATGTTTTTTTCCATTTTGTTCTATAAACTCAATGAGAGGGATGAACAAACAGAAAATATCAATGAATGAAACGAAGAGATTTTTTAGGATGAGGACGATGAGTGTGAGATCTTAGCTCTTCAACCGCTTTTTTAATATCATTGTACAACACATCAGCCATATCCCTGGAAAATCCCTCCCGAATGACTATTCTAATCACAGCGGTGTTCTGGGCATCAGGAGGCATAAAATAAGCCGGAATCTGCCATCCTTTTTCCCTGAGCTTATGCGAAAGATCGAACACGCTAAAAGGCTCTTTAGATTTAAGCTCAAAGCATATGACAGGAATATCTTTTCCCTGGCTAATCATTTCAAATATCCCCAAGGAGGCAATTTTTTCAGCTAAATGCAAACTTATGGTTTGCATCGACTTAAGGATCTGGGTGTAACCTTCTTTGCCCAGTCGAAGGAAGTTATAATATTGGGCGATAACCTGGCTGCCAGGTCGAGAAAAATTCAAGTTAAAGGTAGGAAGCTCTCCTCCCAAATAACTCACCTTGAATATGAGTTCTTCGGGTAAAGAAGACTCATTTCTCCAGATAACCCATCCCACCCCGGGATAAACCAACCCGTATTTATGACCAGATACATTGATCGATTCAACAAAAGGGAGCTGGAAATCCCATTTGAGCTCGGGGTGTATGAAAGGGGCAACAAAACCACCGCTTGCTGCATCGATATGAAGAGGAATCTTTATACCCTTGGTAATCGAAAAATCTTTGACAACTTCATGAATTTGTTCGATGGGCTCGAACTCACCTGAATAGGTGGTTCCCAAAATGGCTACCACTCCAATTGTATTTTCGTCTAGATATGAAGCGACTTTATCTGGATTGGTCACATAACTTCCAGCAACGACAGGAATGAACCTTGGTTCAACTTCAAAATACCGGCAAAATTTCTCCCATACGACCTGGACATTCGTTCCCATCACCAAGTTAGGCGCATTGAAAGGTTTTGCTGATTGTTTTTGTCTTTTTTTCCAATTCCATTTCATGGCCAATCCAGCAAGCATAATCGCCTCTGACGAACCAACGGTAGAAGTGCCAATAGGCTTTTCAGCATCAGTGCCATGGAAAAGACGAGCAATCATCCGTACGCACCGTTTTTCAATTTCGGCTGTTTTCGGGTATTCGTCTTTATCAATCAAGTTCTTGTCATAGGTTTCGGCCATAAGTTCTCTTGCTTCTTTTTCCATCCAGGTCGTTACGAATGTGGCCAAGTTTAATCTTGGATTGCCTTCGAGCATTAATTCATCTCTTATAATCTGGGCAGCAACTTCAGGGGGCATGCCTTTTAGGGGGAAATGGTATTTTGGAACGGGCTCCACCATGGACCTTTTGGCATAGGCGGGATAAATCAGTTCTTCGATGGTGTTATCATGATTATCAAAAAACTTGTGCATGAGTTGTTGCCTTTTTTAGTTTCAACAGATAAAGGGAGGATAAAGTTTCAAGCAAATTATTTTTTTTAAGCCTAGGCTCCATGATTTTTGACTGGGATGATCACAGATCGAGCTATCCACTAATCAATAAGTCAAGAAGACCGTAGCGAAGACCTCTAATGCTTGAAATAATGGTACTTGACCCGAGTACAACAAGAGTACTAAATACGACAGCCATTCCTGGAATGATGATTTCGGTCCGGTTATGGGGAAGTCCAGGAACTGTCCTTAGCTTTTCTAGATCGTAGCGAGCAAACTCTTCTATCTTTTTTAGAATAGAATCTGTATCCATGGGGAAGAGATGAGTTTTCAAGAAATCTTCCTTTGAAGATTGCTGAAAAATGTTAGCCATCGTTGAGATTGTGCCGCCTGTGCCTATAACCCCTTGGCAATCTATCCTTATATCTTTTAATTGTTCTTGCAGTTGTTTTTCTAAGCAAAGAAGCATCTTAGCAACGGTCTTGGTCCCCACCGGGTAGCCCTCAATAAAACGATCTTTTATCCTGATTGCACCCAGAGGCAGGCTAAGAAAATACTCGGGGATTTTATCTTTTCCCCGAATCCACTCTGAACTTCCCCCTCCTACATCGACAACGGTAAGGGGATCTGTTTTGTCTTGCAACAAGGGATCGGAACTCACCCCTCGGTAAATGAGTTTAGCTTCGTCATCCCCGCTTAAAAGAATGATCTTATGACCAAGGATTTCTTCTGCTTGTTTTAAAAAATTTTTCCGGTTTTTGCTGTCTCTCACTGCACTGGTAGCAGCAGCGATACGATGAGTCAGCCCTAGTTCATCGGCACGACGACGAAGCAAACCGAGTATATCCAGTGTTCTATAGATGGCTTCTTGACTAAGTTCTCCTGTAAAAAAAAGGCCTTCGGCAAGTCTTGTGGTATAACTGAGATGAAGAAGATAATCGAGCTGGTTGTCCGATTTAAGCCGTGCAGCAAGGAATTTTATCGTATTACTGCCAATGTCGAATACACCGAAACCTTTTGTGTCTTGAACCAAGGGATAATACCGGATAACTCTTTCTTTTTTTTGAATGAACTGATTTTGCTGCGGAAAGATCATGAATGTTATCTCTTTTATTTGATCTGTTTTTGTAGGGAAATGATAAAAGAAGAGATCTTTAGTTCCTTGCTGTTTTTTTCAAGCATTTCTGAAAGAAAACCGATTAAAGAGTCTATTTTTTTTAAATCCTTTCTTCTGCCTTTTTCGGGACGAATCTGTATTTCTTCGAGGATTTCTAGAATTTGACTCAGTAACTTCACTTTTTTTTGGCTGTCCGCTGCATGGTTATTGAGAAGAGAAATTTGCAGAGCAAGGTTTTCTATTTCCCTGTGTAACCGTGAAAGGTAAGCAGCACTAAGTTGATCAAGTTGGACAGATATTTCAGAGAGTTTTGCGCGAATTTTCTCTTCCAAGGCTGAAGAGAAAAAAGCTGGAGATAACTCTTTCATCACTCTTTTCTTATATCAAATTGAAGTTTTCCTTCCCTGAAGTCAATGAAAACCTGATCATGTTCGTTAATCTCACCACTAATAATTTTTCTGGAAAGAGGGGTTTCTAACTCTTTCTGGATAACTCTCCGTAGAGGCCTTGCTCCATAAACAGGACTGTAGCCTTCCTGTGCAAGATGGGATTTAGCAGGATCTGAAAGCTCGATTTCAATATATCTTTCCTTGAGCCTATTTTTGAGAAGAGTTAGCTGGAGATCCACAATCTGTTTAATTTCTTCTAGGCTCAGGGGTTTAAAGATCACCACTTCATCTATCCGATTGAGAAACTCGGGGCGAAAGACAGCTCTGAGCTCTTCCATGATTTTATGGCGGACGTTTTCACTGATGACTCCCCCCGCAAGTGCAGCCTCGGTAAGATAAACACTGCCTATGTTAGAAGTCATGATGATGATGGTGTTTCTAAAATCTACTGTCCGACCATGACCATCAGTCAGTCTTCCATCTTCAAGAATCTGCAGGAAAAGATTGAAAACTTCGGGATGGGCTTTTTCAATCTCGTCGAGTAAAATGACCGAGTAGGGTTTACGACGCACAGCTTCGGTAAGCTGTCCTCCTTCTTCAAAACCTACATAACCCGGAGGTGCACCGATAAGACGGGCAACGGTATGTTTTTCCATGTATTCGCTCATATCGAGCCTGATCATATTTTCTTCACTATCAAAGAGAGCTTCAGCTAGAGATCGAGCAAGTTCGGTTTTCCCGACTCCAGTAGGTCCTAAAAAGATGAAAGAACCAATTGGTCGTTTGGGATCCTTTAGACCTGAACGGGCCCTGAGAATGGCTTCCGTTACCGCTTGAACAGCTTCATCTTGTCCTACAACTCTTTTATGAAGGATCTGGTCAAGTTTAAGGAGCTTTTCTTTTTCTCCTTCAAGCAGCCGACTAACAGGAATACCCGTCCAGCGTGAAACAATTTCAGCGATTAAGTCAGGAGTAACCTCTTCCTGAATCATTCGGTTTTTAGACTCTCCCCGTTGAGTTATTTTTGATTCGAGCTCTTCTATCTGCTTGGAAAGAACGGGAATTTTCCCATAGCGTAATTCAGCGACTTTATTCAAGTCATATTCTCTTTGAGCCTTTTCTATCAGCTGTTCGGTCTTTTGGAGTTCTTCGCGCAGTTGCTGAAGCTTTAGAATTGCTCCCTTTTCTTCTTCCCAATGGGCTTTTAGCCTATCTTTTTCAGCCTTTGTATCGGCAAGTTCTTTTTCCAATTCAGCTAATCTGAGTTGGGAAGCCTCGTCTTTTTCCTTTCTTAAAGCTTCCCTTTCGATTTCAAGTTGTAAAACTTTTCTCTCTAAAGACTCAAGTTCTTCAGGCATGCTTTCTATTTCAGTCTTGAGCTTGGCTGCGGCTTCATCAACCAGATCAATGGCTTTGTCAGGCAAGAATCTGTCCGAGATGTAGCGGTGGGATAGAGTAGCTGCAGCAACAAGGGCACTATCCCTGATCCTCACGCCATGGTGGACTTCATATCGGTTCTTCAGTCCACGGAGTATCGAAATCGTATCTTCGACACTGGGTTCTTCTACGAGCACAGGCTGAAACCTTCTTTCCAAGGCTGCGTCCTTTTCAATATATTTACGGTACTCATCCAGGGTCGTTGCCCCAATACAATGAAGCTCGCCACGAGCAAGCATCGGTTTAAGCATGTTGCCTGCATCAATAGCTCCTTCAGCCTTGCCCGCTCCAACCACCGTATGGATTTCATCAATAAAAAGAATAATCTGGCCTTGGGAGGAGCTGATCTCTTTAAGGACAGCTTTTAGCCTTTCTTCGAACTCTCCCCGGTATTTTGCCCCTGCGATTAATGCACCCATATCCAAGGCAATAATCCGGCGACTTTTTAAACTCTCAGGCACATCTCCTTTAACGATCCGTTGAGCAATACCTTCGACTATAGCCGTTTTCCCTACCCCAGGTTCACCGATCAAAACAGGATTGTTTTTTGTCCGCCGGCATAACACCTGAATTGTTCTTCGGATTTCACTGTCTCTGCCAATGACCGGGTCGAGTTTGCCCAGTTCAGCTAGTTTTGTTAGGTCCCGACCATACTTTTCCAATGCTTCATAGGTGACTTCCGGGTTGGGAGAAGTGACTCTTTGCGATCCTCGTACCTCGGTTAATACGCGTAACAAAGCTTCCCTGCCTAATCCATAGGTTCTAAAGAGTCTGCCCACCACCGTTTTTGAGGGTTCTTCGAGCATTGCCAAAAGCAAATGTTCAACACTGACGTATTCATCTTTAAGTCTTTTGGCTTCTTCTCTTGCTTTAACCAATAGCTCGCTGAATCGTTGACTGATGTAACTGCCTGTGGTGGCCGCTGTGCCCGTTATTCGGGGGAATTTTTCAAGTTCAGTTTCAAGTTCTTCACGAAATATTTTTAGGGGGATGCCACATCTTTCCAAAATTCTAGGAATCAGTCCTCCTTCCTGGATTATTAAGGCTTCAAGCAGATGTTCGACATCGACAACTTGATGGCCATATCTTGTGGCGATTGCCTGGGACTCAGCGATGGCTTCCTGTGCTTTTTCAGTAAATCTATTCATTGCTTTTCCCTTTACCTTTAGTTGATTTCATTAAGCTTGTGGCTATCAATCAGGGATTTTTCTAAAAAGAAATTCAATCCCTAACCCTAACCATCCAACAATGAAAGCCACTCCACCAAAAGGAGTAAATTTTGCCCAAAAGAACGATTTAGTTATAACCAAAATATAAAGAGAGCCACTGAAAAAAACAATGCCTAGAAGAAACAAAATAAAGGGAATCCCAAATCCCTTTTTCTGGGAACCCACAAAGAGGAGCGTAAGGACATGAAAAAAATGGTATTGAACAGCTGTTTTCCACATTTCCATGTAATGCATTTCTTGTGGGGCTAATTTTAATCCGTGCGCCCCGTATGCCCCACAGATCACAGCAAGACAACCAAGGAAGGCAGCTAATGATACTTTAAGCCTGTTCATCGTTATATGTCAGTTGTTTCAAAAGTTTTAGGATTGTAACTGAGTTAGAAAAGAAAAGAAAAGTGAATTTTTGGATTTTACTCACCCCATGTTTTTATGGTTTTCAAAAAAAAAACTTTTACCTTGTGACTTAATCTTTTTGATCGAAAAGTGAAGGGAACAGTGAAGGACCCTCTGAAGGTTCTTTTCTTTTCTTGGAATTTTTCTTTTTTTGTCCCGACTCCATAATGGAAAGGATTTTTTTTGCTTTTGCTATCACTCTATCCGGAATGCCTGCTAGTTTTGCAACATGAATCCCGTAGCTTTTATCCATGCTCCCTTTGACTACTTTTCTTAGAAAAACCACATTCCCCTCATTTTCCCTGACAGCCATGGAATAGTTTTTGATTTCTGGATAGATATCAGCCAGCTGTGCCAGTTCGTGGTAATGGGTGGCAAAAAGAGTCAAAGACCTGTTTGTCTTGTAAAGCTCTTCCACAATCGCCCAAGCCAGGGACAGCCCATCATATGTACTTGTTCCCCTGCCCACTTCATCAAGGATAACGAGGCTTCTTGAAGAGGCATTATGAAGAATATTTGCCGTTTCATTCATTTCTACAAGAAATGTGCTCTGTCCCATGGCCAGGTCATCGTTAGCCCCAATACGGGTAAAAATTCTATCCAAAATGCCGATTTTGGCTTTCTTTGCAGGAATAAAAGAACCGGTGTGCGCAAGTAAACAAAGAAGGGCGACTTGCCTTATATAAGTGCTTTTGCCAGCCATGTTAGGACCAGTAATTAACAAAATCCGTTGACCGGGGCCAAGATGAGTCGAATTCGAAACAAACTCTCCTGGAGGCAGGCATTGTTCAACGATGGGATGACGACCCTCTTCGATTTCGATCAGGGGTTCATCGACCATTGTGGGTTTACAATATTTTCTTTCTTGGGCTAAATCAGCAAGTGAACTGATCACATCAAGTTTGTTGATTGTTTCCATTGTTTTTTGGATTGAGGGAATCCTTGAAGCGATCTTTTCTCTTAAAGCCCTGAATAGATCCTGCTCAAGTTCGTTTGCCCGGTTTTTTGATCCTAAAATTTTAAATTCGATTTCTTTTAGCTCCCGGGTGATAAATCGTTCCACGTTGGCCAGGGTTTGGCGCCTTTCGTAATGGGGTGGGACTGCCTTTGATTGACTGTGGCTCACCTCGATTAAATAACCAAACACCTGGTTATATTTTATCTTAAGTGTTTTTATCCCTGTTTTTTCTCTTTCTTTTTGTTCATAATCGATAAGCCACTTTTGGCCTTGTTCAGATAGCTCCCTGAGTTCATCTAGTGCCTGACAATACCCTTTTTTTATTATTCCCCCCTCTTTATTCGAAAGGGGAGGATCCTCTTCAATTGCCTTGTCAAGCTCCTCTACAATATCCCTTTCCAAGGATATTCTTTCAGAGACTTCGCTTGTTGTTTCATCGCAAAGAGAACTGAGAAGGTTTTTTATAAGGGGAAGCTGACTTAAAGAGAGCTTGATGTTCAAGAGTTCCCTTGGATTAACATAACCTTGAGAAACTTTGGAAAGAAGCCTTTCTAAGTCACCAACCTTTTCGAGTATTTCCCGGAGTTCTTTTCTTGGCTTGGGATGATCTACCCAAAAAGAGATCGCCTGCTGTCTTTCTTCAATCACGGCAAGCTCTTTGGAAGGTTCAATAAGAAACCGTCGCAATAGCCTTCCTCCACCGGGGGTAACGGTTCTATCGATGACCTCGAAAAGGCTTTTTGCTGATTTTGACTGGGAATGGATAATTTCAAGGGTTCTTTGAGCAATCGTATCAATCCAGAGTATGTTAGCTGGAATGAGCTGTTGAATAGGACCGATGTGGGAAATGCTTTGGTGCAGTTCTTCACCCAGGTAGCGAAGAAGAGCTCCAGCCGAGCAAACCGCTGCTGGCAACTCTCCAAGGCCATATCCTTCTAAAGAAGACACCCTAAAATGGTTAATCAGGAAATTTTTGGCTTCTTCATAAGAAAATGCCCAGGAAAAATAGCGATGAATAAAACAATCACTGCTGAGGCCATCCAAGACTTCTTTACCCTGTTCATTGCTCTGAATGAAAGAAAATTGCTCGCCTTGGGGAATAATGATTTCCAGGGGGCTATAGCGGTTAAGCATTTCGAAAAACTCTTTTTCTCCATCAACCTGTCCAGAAAGGAATAAGCCGGTAGTAATATCGATGAAAGAAATCCCAAATTTGTTTCTCCAGGGGACCAAGCTCATGCAAAATTGGTGTTCTTTGGGATGAAGTAAAGAGCCATAACCATTGCTACCCGGGGATATGATTCTAACAATCTCCCTTTTGACAAGCTGACCGGGCTTGGGTTGTTCAACTTGATCGCAAAGGGCAACCCTTTTTCCGGCTTTGACTAGCTTAGTGATATAGCCTTCAATGTTTTCGGCAGGAACACCGCACATGGGTACTCCCTGTCTCTGGGTCAAAGCCAAGTTGAGTATCTTTGCTCCTTCCTTCGCATCATCCAAGAACAGTTCAAAAAAATCACCGAGCCTGAAAAGCAGAAAGACATCGGGAGGTAGTTTTTGTTTAGCCTCCCAGTACTGTTTCATCATCGGGGTCAGATTTTCTATTTCCTTCATTTCTTTGTTTATTATTTTTGTCGGAATCTTTGAAATTTGATATTAATTTTTTGTCCAAAGATGCAGCTTTATCTTCAACTTCTAGAAAAGGTCCTTAAACAGGGTATACCCAAAAGGGACCGGACGGGTATTGGAACCTATTCCCTTTTTGGAGAACAGATGAGGATCGATCTTACTCAAGGTTTCCCGCTGCTTACAACCAAAAAACTTTATTGGAAAGCAATCGTTTATGAGCTCCTGTGGTTTCTAAGAGGTGATACCAACACCCGCTATCTTCATCAAAATGGCATAACCATTTGGGATGAATGGGCAGATGAGAACGGTAACTTGGGAAGAATATACGGCGCACAATGGAGGAGCTGGAGGGGAGCTAACGGAAAAACGGTTGATCAGATAGCATGGGTCATTGATCAAATAAAGAAAGATCCCGACAGCCGAAGGCTCATTGTCAGTGCTTGGAATCCAGCTGAGCTAGAGGAGATGGCTCTGCCTCCCTGCCATGTTCTTTTCCAATTTTATGTTCATTACCCTTATCTATCCTGTAAACTTTATCAAAGAAGTGGGGATATATTTCTAGGAGTTCCCTTTAACATCGCCTCTTATTCACTGCTTACCTATCTCATCGCCCAAGTTTGTGGCCTAATACCAAAAGAGTTTATCCATAGTTTTGGAGACATTCATCTTTATGCAAACCATGTAGATCAAGCCAAAATCCAGTTGGGAAGAGAACCTAAGCCATTGCCCAAAGTTTACATCAATCCAAAGCTTAATTCGATAGATAGCCTTTCTTTTGAAGATATTGAATTGGAAGGCTATGATCCCCATCCTGCGATCAAGGCAGCCGTTGCCGTTTGAAAGAACATAAGTTTTGTGGAGTTTATTGAAATCTACTGCTTGGATAAAGAAAGGGTTTTAAGAAATTTAAAATTGACCATCTTTTTGCTTTCTTCATCCCACAGCTGAAGGTTTATGGTTTTAAGGCTTGAAGGAAGGGTTAAAGTGGTGACTTTTTCAAACAAGGGGAGGTTTTTATGGCATTGGCTGAGCCAATAGTTTGGGATTCGGGGACTTAAATGATGGACATGATGATAACCAATACTTGCCGTAAACCATTCTAATAGCTTGGGTAGTTTATAATAAGAGCTCCCTTGAAGGGCGACTGATTTGTAATCCCATTTTTCAGATTTTTCCCAGTAAACTTCTTCAAACTGGTGTTGAACATAAAAAAGCCATATCCCTGCTGCAGCGGCAAGGAAAGCAACTGAAAGCTGAATGAGGATATAGGTTTGCCAACCAAAAAGCAGGCTTAAAACAATACCCATTACAAGAATCCCCATGTTGGTTATTAAAACCGATAGGTGTTCTTTTTTACCTGATTTTTTGGAAGCAAATCGATATTTGACCAGAAAGAGACCTAGAGGAGATAGTCCAAACAAAAATAGGGGGTGACGTAGAATCCGGTAGAGAAGTTTTTTCCACCAGGGAGAGCTAAGATATTCTCTAACCGTCCATGTCCATAGATCTCCGATACCTCTTTTATCTAAATTTCCTGCGCTACGGTGATGGATGGAATGTTCCCATCTCCAATGGTGATAAGGAGTAAAAACGAGTATTCCAAGGATAGTTCCGACAATCTCGTTTGCTTTCTCTGACTTAAAAAAGGAGCAGTGACAGCAGTCATGAAAAAGGGAAAAAATTCTGACTTGAAAAGCTGCACATAAAAAAACCAGTGGAATAACGATAAGAATAGAGATGTGCCAAAAGAAATAGATCAAGTACCAAAGTGCTGCATAGGGCAGTAAAGTATTTAAGAGTTGTCCAATGCTTTTACTGGCTGAAGGATTTTGATAAGACCTGATTTTTGCTTTCCACGCCTGAGTATGAGAGTCTGAATTGGATGGATGCATAAAAAATGTAAAGTAGGAGTTAGTAAAAAAATGAGAAAAAGAGTTATATAAACATTTTGATGATTTATAAAGAAAAACTTATTATAAGTTCGCTTTGATTAAAGCAATTGTAAAGAGAACTTTATTTTTTAAGTTTTTAATCTCCGTTCTTGAAGGATAAAACAAAAAGAAGGGCTAACTCAAGGCTAGAGTTTTAAAGCTTTTGGACTGTCGCTCGATGGAATGGAAACAATTCAGCTGATCCATTCTTCTGCTTATGGTAGGTGGGTTTCAAATACCAAGCTAGGAAATCAATTGACATTCCTGGAGCTCTTTTCTCCTATTTTAGTTATTTTAATGCTAATCTTGGATTGATTACATGTGTGTGGAATTTTGGATGAAATGGGCAACCTTTCGGCGTGGTATCCAGCGCTATATACTGATTTTGGAGGGAGCCATTTTTAACTACATGTAGCAAGGAGCGGTTGCTGCCCGGCAGTATCTAGGGGATGTGGGGGTGGGGTTGGATATTATTCCCAAATATGAGACGACGATCAGTGCGATGGCGGCCTTGCCTGTGATGGCGATAAATGTGCCTGTTGATCAAAGAAACTATGCAACGGGAGCCAGAGCGACGATTCAATTTGGCTTTAGACAGAATTCTAGTGATTTGTTGTGAAATTAACAAAAATACCAAAACCAGAGGGATGGGGAGGTGTTCAGAAGTGGATGAAAAAAAGATAAAAAAGGTTTAATGGATCAGAATATAAGGGGAAAAAATGTTTGAGATTTTAATTTTTTTTGACTAGATAACTACTTTTTTGAGATATAAGCAAAAAGGAGGAAAGTCATTGAAAAGATTATTCTTAAGGAAACTATATAAAGCAATTTTGGTATTGGCGGCATCCCTTTGGATAGGGCTGGGGGCAAAGGGATGGGCAGTTCCTGGATTAGGCCAGTTGCCAGGACATGGAACAATAGCAACAGGTTCTGCGACGTATCAAAATGTTACACAGAATGGATTTACTAATGCGGCTACACTTACGGTGAGTGGAAATACGGCTATTTTATGGGGGAGTAGTGGGGGGACATTGAATGTTACAGGGAGTGGTTCAGGCTTTAATGTGGGATCTTCTGCTTACTTGAGTATAACGGCTGCTAGTAATGGTAGTAGCCTATTAAATGTAGACACAACAGGCAGTCCTTCCTACATTATGGGAACAATAAATGTAACAAGTGCTATCCCATTGTTTGTGGCTAATGGAAGCGGGGTTGTTGTAGGTCCTAATGCTATAATTACGGCTCCTGGAGGACTTGGACTTTTAGGTTATGATCTAAGTGGTCAAGCTTCGAGTTTTAATGGAACAGTGAGTGTGACGCCCACGACAGTGGGGTCATTTGTTAATGTACAGTCAGGGGCTACTCTTAATGCTTCTGGAGCATCACTATTAATTGCGGCACCTACGGTGAATGTGGGGATTGCTACATCAACTTCTTTGGTTGGAACTTATGGTCCTAATCCAATCAGTATTTTAGCAGGCTATTATTTTAATCAGTATTATCCTTCAAGAGGTAGATATGCAGAATATGGCGCTCCTACACCAATAACCAATGCGATAGCTGGAGCGACTCCAGGATCCATTACAATTTCAGGTCCTACTTCTGGTTTTTATGCTTTTCCATCTGGTAATCCGACTGGTACACTTCTGCTTTCTTCAGGGAACATTATTACAAGTGGTAACTTGAGTTTAAGTGGTGTGGGTCGGTTGGAATGGGGTACGTTTAATCCTTCAAACTTAGCTGCTGCTACCTTTACGAATAATGGGACTATTGTATGGACTGCTCCAGGTATAACACACCAACTGACTACGGGATCGCTTGTAAATAATGGAACGATTCAAGCGGGTACAAGTGATGTTATAATTAATGTAGGTGGGAGTATAACAAATAACTCTGGCGCTACTATTGATGGGGGCGGGTTTAATGTAGCATTACTTGCTGGTATATCTTCTTCTCCTGGAAATGGGATAGGAGGGGGGATTGTTAATTTCGGGACTATCAATGGATATAATTACGTAAGGCTTGTTGCTTCTAATGAGAATGGTATTGGGCCATATCCAGGTGGTGGAATCTTTAGTAACGGAACAATATCGATTACCAACCCAAATGGGTTTAGTTCGACGGTCATTAACCCTGTTTCATTCTTATTTGAGGAGTTTGGAGGTCCAATGGTGGGAACTGGGACTGGCAGCTATCTTAATGTAGGAAGTCGCACAGGAAATGTTTTCCTTGGAGGGACAATTAATGTTGCAGATCCAAAAGGTCTAGGGAGAGCGATTTTTGCAGCTGGGTATAATCCATTTACAAATGCTTTTACAACAGCATCACAACAGTTCACTCTCGCAACGAATATTACGGCACAAAACGTGTTCTTCGGGGGTGGAAGTCTAGTTGGACCAGCTGTAGTCACGACTCAGAACATGGTGATTGCGGCTAGAGGTAATGTTAATAATAGGACAGGGAGTGATCCTTTAAACAATAGTTTTCATCTTTCTAATGGACCATGGGCTGCAACGACTAACGTAGTGATTAATGCCATAGGGACAACGGGTAAACAGGCGATTAACCTTGCAATAAATGGGAACGCGACGGTCAATTCTGGGCAGACTTCTACGTTTCTCCATAATGATACTATTGGATTGAGTTTGCCCACTCCCAATGCAGGGAGTAATCTGCTTGTGAATGCTTCTGGCAATTTGACTATTAACCCAAGTATGGTTATTGAATATTTGGCCTTTGACCCATATACGCTCAGTAAATTCGTATTTCATGTACCTGGCTTTAGTTTTCCGGGTGGGATAGTGTTTATGTCTGGGGGGACGCTAAAGATCAATACCATTGTTGATAATGGATATACATCACAAGCGGTGGCAGGACAGGGAATATTCTTCCAAGCTCCTAAAATCGTGACGACGAGTCCTGTGATTACCAGTGGGAATACGTGGGTAAATTTCAGTACGACACCCACTACGGTGCCTGCTATTTATTCAGCAACTCCTGTATCGAAAATTACGCCAAATATATTTAATGTGGCACTGAATCCCAGTGCTTATCATGTCAGATCTTTTAGCCCATAAAGGGTGATTTAAAAGGAGATGCATAGAAAAAGGAGGCAATAGCTAATTGCCTCTTTTTTTATTATTTAAATCATTAGGCAAATTTTGTTTATTTTTGTGAAATAAAAAAATGAGTGTTGCTTTACTAAAAGAAGTTATTTAAAAGATTTTCTTTTTGGTTTTTTCTATTCTTCAGCATAGCGAAACGCTATAGCATGATAATAAGGAACAGTCCTATTTAGGTTAGTGTCATACATTCCCCCTGCCGTATTCATGACAAAAGGATTAGCGATCGGAATGGACTTATCTTCGATGATTAGCCCTTGAGCCCCAAGTTCTCTTGCTTTCATTGCAAGAGCTCCAATAATCTCTGTTTTTGGGGTGCCTTCTGCACCCCTGGCATTAAGTTCAGCAATTTTATAATACTTGCGTTTTGGAGGCTGGGTCATAATATCAAGATAGCGGGTAGGACTGTAAGTCTTGGAGCTGAGCCGTTTGACACTAACCGATTCCTGGTGGACACAGCTTAATAGAAAAAAACAAAAAAGAAAAGTCAGTTTGGCCAGTGTAGGTTTTTTGGTATTCATGGATTTAAACAGTTAAGGATTAGCTGTTGTGATAGGCAAAGGAAAGATTTGAACTTGTCCTGATGACACAAGTTCCTGAACATGTTTTTTAAGGTTTTCCTGCTGGATCTGTTGGATTAGAGCCGGTTTAAGTTCTTCAAAAGAAGGGATTTTGTAAGGACGCACGGCCAACAGTTCAATGACTTCCCAACCAAGGGAAGAAAGAATAGGACCCCCTACTTGGCTAGGTTTTAACTTTTCAACAAGAGAAAGAGCCGAAAGTACGAGATTTTGACTATTGATCCAGCCCAGTTCACCCCCTCGGTCAGCTGTTCCTTTCTCAAGAGATTCGGTAGCTAGCAGAGAAAAATCCTCTCCTTTTTTTAGTCTTTGCATGATTTCAAAAGCTTTTCTGCGGGTAGGGAGAACAATATGCCTGATTTTGTATTCGAATTTGGGAGCTGTTTTTAAGAACTCTTTGTATTTGGCATAAAGTTCTTCTTGAGAAGGTAAAGAGCTGTTCACTACTTTTTTAATGAGCAGTTCAGCGAGTATTTTGCGGTTTAATTCATCCTGAGTTCTGATCGCTTCTTTGGATCTATCCAGCTCCAGTCTTTTGGCTTCTTGCACCAGTAATTCTTGCTGGACAATGGTGGCTAAAGCATTTTGTATGGCTTGAGTATCGGGGTTGGATACTCCTGCTTTCTTAAGCTCATTTAAAACAAAGGATTTATGGATTTCAACGCCATTGACAATCGCAAGAACTTAATAAAGAAAATAAAAGATTATTTTTTGGTGGTTTGCGTTATTGGCAAGTTTATGGGCAGCAGGTGGCTTATGACGATGAATCTTTGAAATGGACTTTTGATGAAGCCCTTACGTTAACGAATTTTCAGGATTATTTTATTTTCCAGCACCTGTATGCCCAGGATTATAACACTTTAAGTTTTGGTTCTAACTTAAGCCAAAGTTTTAGAGCCATTGGGTCGCCCGCTTAATGGGATGGGGGAGTTCGTATAATCCATTTTTTTGCCCATGGCGAGTTCAAAATCTTAAATCAAATATGGACATGTGGATTTTGGGGGGATGGATAATCTTTTGGCATGGTATACCGTGGTACTTTTTTGGAGATACGGGTTTTATTGGAAGAACGGTACTTCATTCATCAACATGAAAGGTATGGGATTTTACAATCCGCAAGGAGCCGTTGCTGCCTGAGAGTATCTAGGGGATGTGGGGGTGGGGCTAGATATTATACATAAATATGGGACGACGATCAGTGCGATGGCGGCATTTCCAGTGATAGCGATCAATGGGTCCCTGGATCAAAGGTGCAACGAAAGGCAGGGTGGCGATTCAATTTGGCTTAAGATAGAATTTTTAATGAGTTGTTGTGTTATGAACAAAAAAATGAGTAAAAACCAGAGTAATAGGGTAGAGTTTGGAACTGAGGAAAAGAAATGAGGATAAAAAATGATTTTGTGGACTAATTAAAGGGAAGAAATTTTTAAGATTTTTATTTTTTCTTTAACAATATTAAAAAATCTGTGATAAAGATTAATACATTTTTGAAATATAAATACAAAAACAAAGAAGGTCATTGAAAAGATTGTTCTTAAGGAAACTTTATAAAGCGATTTTGATATTGGCGGCATCCCTTTGGATAGGGCTGGGGACAAAGGGATGGGCAGTTCCTGGGGCTGGTCAATTGCCAGGACATGGAAGTGTTGTATCTGGTTTGCCAGGGACGACCTATACTCAAGCTGCTGGGACTAATACTGCTACACTCACAATTCCTGCTGGTAGTAATACAGCTATTTTATGGCAGAGTAGTGGAGGGACATTAAATGTTGCTGGAAGTGGTCCAGGTTTTAATGTGGGATCTGCTGCGACCTTAATTATAACAGCTGGTGGTGCTGGAAGCAGCTTATTAAATGTGGACACCACAGGCAGTCCTTCTTATATTATGGGAACTCTTACTGTAAATTCTTCAGGTGGTAATACTCTACCAGTATATGTGGCCAATGGAAGTGGGATTGTTGTTGGTCCTAAGGCATCAATTACGGCTCCTTTGGGGCTTGGACTCTTGGGTTATGATTTGAGTAGTCAAGCATCGAGTTTTAATGGAACAGTGAGTGTGGCGCCAACGACCGCGGGCTCATCGGTTACTGTACAATCAGGAGCTACTCTTAATGCGACTGGAGGAGCGGTTACAATTGCAGCACCTACGGTGAATGTCGGGATTGCTACACCAACTTCTTTTGCTGGGGTATGGGTTAATATTTTATCTGGCTATGCTTTTACTACTGGTTTAGGTGCAAATATTTTATTATTTTCTCCAATAACCAATGCGACTGCTGGGGCGACTGCGGGTTCTATTACCATTTCAGGTCCTGCATCTAGTTCTTTTATCTTTCCTTCAAACTCTTATCTGCTTTATTCTGGGAACATTACCACAAGTGGGATCCTAGATCTCTCTACTCTTGGTGTGTTGCATTGGGGTACATTTAATCCTTCAAACTTAGCTGCTGCTACCTTTACGAATAATGGGACCATTACATGGGCTCCGAATAATTTCCATGTAATAAACCAATCTAATTCAGGATCACTTGTAAATAATGGATCGATTCAAGCTGGGACAGCTGATCTTGTCATTAATGTTGGGGGGAGTATTACCAATAATCCAGGTGCTACGATTGATGGGGGTGGGTTTAATGTAAAATTGTTAGCAGGTACGACATCTGCCCCCGGAAATGGGATAGGAGGAGGGATTGTTAATCATGGAACCATTAGTGGATTTAATTCAGTCCAACTTTTTGCTTCTAATGTCAATGGGATTGGACCTTATCCAAAGGGGGGAATCTTCAGTGATGGAACCATTGCGATTACCAATCCAGCAGGGAATGCCAATGGTAGCACTCTTATTGTAAAGAGTGATAGCGGGAATGTTTTCCTTGGAGGAACAGTGAATATTGCTGATCCAAAGGGTCTAAACGCTGCGGACCTATCAGTACCAAGTGGTCAATTTTTCACCCTGGGAACGAATCTTATGGCTGAATTCGTGGCCGCTTTTGGTGGAAGTTTTGTGGGGCCTGCTACAATTACGACCGAGACCATAATTTTTGATGTTACTGGCAATGTCAATAACAGGACAGGGAATAATCCATTAAACAATGGCTTTCATCTTGCTAACGGACCCTGGGCTCCCAACACTTCTATATATGTTACTGCTAATGGTGTGGGCAAGCAGGCGATTAACCTTGCTATTAATGGGAATGCATCGGTTACCTCTGGTTCTACTTATACGTTTGCTAATTCAAGTAGTACAATTGGTGGAGTAACTACACCAGCTCCCAATGCAGGAAGTAATCTGCTTGTGAATGCTTCTGGAATTTGACCGTCAACGGAAGTTTTCCTTTTCCTCATGCTTCACTCAGCAATTTCGTATTTACATCTGCTGCCTTTAACTTTCCGGGCGGGATAGTATTTATGTCTGGTGGAACGCTAACGGTCAACACCATTGTTGATAATGGGTATACAGGGACAGCGGTAGCGGGACAGGGAATATTCTTCCAGGCTCCCACGATTGTGACAACAAGCCCAGTGATTACCAGTGGAAATACATGGGTAAACTTCAGTACGACGCCCAGTACGGTACCCGCTATTTATTCAGCAACTCCGCTGACGACAATTACACCAAATATATTTAATGTGGCATTGAATCCTGGTGCTTATCATGTCAGACCATTTAGCCCATAAAGGCTGATTAAAAATGAAGATGCTTTGAAAAGGGAGGTATTCACTCATTGCCTCCCTTTTTTATTGAAGCATTAGGCAAATTTTTTTATGTGAGAGAAAAAAAAGCTTTTGCTTTTCTTAAAAATAGTAATGAAAGATTTTTTTAGGTATGAAACATAAAGATTGACATGAGGATTACGATTTTGTAAAAGGGATGTCCCTAAACTCAACCAAGGAAAAAGTTGAACAGGAGAATATTAACAAAATTAAGGAAAATAATTTTTTCTACAGGCTTACTGTTCTTAATCAAGCTATCTTTTATCAAAGCCTATGCTTTTGTTCCTCCTGCTCCAAATCAGCTACCTGGCCATGGTTTAGTTGTGAGTGGGTCTGCTTCTTTAAATCCACCTGGCAACACTCTTCATCTTGGATCTCAAAACACCTCTATTTTATGGGGTGGAACTTCTTACAACCTGAATCCCAATCAACCGGGAGGGTTTAATATTGGTTCTAATGCTCATTTTGGAATTGTAAAAAATTTTCAAGGCTCAGCCTTAGCTACAGTACTTAATGTAGATGTAAGCGGTAACCCCTCTCAAATTTATGGGAACCTTACTGTTGCCGGTGATGTTGTGTTCTTTCTTGCCAATGGGAGTGGAATCATTGTTGGTCCTTCTGGTACTATTAATGCACCGGCTGGAATTGGTCTTTTTGGGTATTCGTACAATGCAGCCAATTTCAATGGTACTGTATCTATAGCGAAAGATAGTCCGGGAAGTTTTGTTCAAGTGATGAGTGGAGCGACATTACGTACTGAAAAGCCTGGAGCCATGATCCTTATTGCTGCTCCAAGCTCGGTTAATGTGGCTGCTGCAAGTGCTGAATCTGGAACGGGAGGGATAGTCGCCAAAGGTGGGTTAATCTCATAACAGGCTATGCCATCAGTGGATATAATGGTTACACCTTTTCCATACCTTCCAATGGTGCGTTTACAACACAAGGAAGTTTAACCATTACGGGTCCTACGGGTAATGATCCTTTTGTAATTGCCACAGCGATCAGTAATGGCAGCATAACGACAAATGGCACTGTGTTACTTCCTCCAACGGGTGCTCCTGGTCCAGGAAGCTTGGTTTGGGCTACCACTCTAACCAATAATGGTACTCTTGCTTTCTCTGGTCCTTTGTCTTCCGCCAATAGATCTTTTAGCGGTTCTTTAATCAATAACGGTTCCATTGTATCGTTTAAAGATCAAGATGTGATGATTAATGTTAATGGATCTATTGTGAATAATTCGGGTGGGTTAATTCAGGGAGGACAACCGGGAGAAGATATCGACAACAATGTAGTTCTACGAGCATGGCAAGGGGGACTTGTTAATTACGGTACGATTAGTGGTCATAACAGCATCATTTTGGCCGCGATGAATACCACGGGTAGCGGTCCTTATTCTGGAGGAGGCATTTTTAGTAATGGAACCATTAATTTTAGTGCTGATTCAGGATCCTCTTCCTTTGTTTTTAGAAGTGTTACGGGCGCGGCTTTCTTGGGAGGAACAGTTCATTCATCGAACGAAAATGGAATTACGAATGGATATTTCCAGAGTAGCTCTTCTCCTGTTGCCCCTTTCACCCTTGGAACTAATGTAATGATTCAAAATGTGACCTTTAATGGAGGAAGCCTAGTGGGGTCTGGAGTGCTGACCACCGAGTCCATTAATATTACAGCTACAGGTAATGTAAATAATAGGGTGGGGTCTAATCCCCTTCAAAATGGGTTTCACTTAGCCAATGGGCCATGGGCTCCAATAACGAATATTACGATTAATGCCGTTGGATCAGGTCCTCAAGCGATCAATCTTGCCATTGCGGGGAATGCCTCGATCAATTCGGGGAACACTTCAACGTTTTTAGGTACAAGTAGTTCCCCCAGTGGACTTACTCTTCCTGTTCCTAATGCGGCAAGTAACCTGCTTGTTAATGCGAGTGGTAATCTAACAGTCGATCCCAGCTCAACTGGTCCAGCCCATGAATCAATGAGTAACTTTATATTTGGCGTTAATGGCTTTAGTTTTCCAGGAGGTATTGTGCTTATTTCAGGGAGCGCATTGACTCTTAACACGATTGTTGATAATGGGTACACAACTTCAGCTAAGGCAGGTCAAGGGATATTCTTCCAGGCTCCAACAATTCATACGACTAGCCCTGTGATTACCGATGGAAATACTTGGGTGAATTTTAGTACACAACCTTCTTCTGTTCCTGCAATCTATGCAATCAGTCAAGTTGCTTCTGGAGTTTACAATGTTACTCTTAATCCTGGAGCCTTTCATATCCGTTCTTTTAGTCCTTGAAAGCTGACTGAAAAATAAATCTTTAAAAAAAGGGAGGGAAAATTGTCCCTCTCTTTTTTTTGGGTTGAAAAAGAAAAGAAGGAAAATCATAGTCCTAGAAAATGGAAAATTCGGTTAGTAACAATAAGAGGGTTTGGGATAAAGAATATAGTTGGCCGGAAGATGGTGAAGAATGGAATGGACAAGCAAAGGTTTGTGGTGTGCCTTACGAGCTATGGAAACAATCGATCATTGATACATTTTTTCTTCCTCATATTACAAACAACTCTGTAGTGCTCGAAATCGCTCCTGGGCATGGACGATGGACCTGTCATCTTTCAAAGCTTTGTAAAAAACTTGTTGTTGTGGATTTAAGTCCAAACTGTATTGAGTATTGTAAGAGAAGATTTTCTGGTTGTAATAATATTTTGTATTATGTCAATGACGGTCTTTCTTTAGGAATGCTTGAAGACCAATCGATCGATTTTATTTGGTCTTTTGATGCATTTGTTCATATGGACGCTTCGGTCATTCAAAGTTATTTTTATGAGTTTAAAAGAGTTTTAAAGAAGAATGCCAAGGCTATCATACATCATGGGGGAAGAAATCATTTGAGTTTATTTTTAGGGTTTTTAAAAGATTTGCACCCTAACACAAGAAAACTCTATCGATGGATCTCCATGGGATACTCAAACGATGACGATGGATGGCGATCGGTCGTTTCCAAGGAGCTGGTTTTAAAAATGGCTAAAAAGGCCCGCCTTACTGTAGAAAAGCAGATTCAAAGATGGGGTAAAGGAAATATTTTTGGCGTGCCCCGGTATAATGATTGGATTACGATCCTCTTGCAATAGGTTAGTTTTGTTTTATGTCCAAAAAAAAGCGATCGATATGCTTGGTGTGTCCTCAAGGAATTGACCAAGATAGAAATATTCGTTTTAGGTTTTTTTATGAATCATTGGCTTTGGATCTTGCTGAGGGGGGATATGAAATTTTTCTTCTTTATTATTTAACTTCTCCTTTAAAAAAAAGCTCATTTGTTTTCCCAAAGAACCTTTTCGATCATTACGGAGTCTATCCTTGTTTCATAGAAAACGAGATAGAGGGAGTTGGTATCTGTGATCCCATTCCCATCAAGGTTTCATATACTCTGTTTTTGTGGCTTAAGGAAAGAAATTTTGATTATGTCCATTTTCCCTTTGAGGGGGGAGTGGGATACTATTCAATTCTAGCGAAGTTTGAAGAGCTAGCTTTTCAGAACACATGTCTTGGAATTAATCTCTTTTCTTTGCCTTTATTAACAAGAAAAAATAAAGAATACAGTTTTATTAGATCTGTTGAAAATTTATACGAAGATTACATGGAAAAGGAGAGTGTTAGATGGGGAGATTTTTTGGTTACAACCAACTCCTTTTTTTTGAAAACCTTAGAAACAACTGGATGGTCACTGCCAGAAAAAAAGGGTTGTCTTGGTTATCCATTCCATCCCTCAATCATTCAAAACAAGGCATGGAGACAAACGATTCAGCGGTTAAATATTCCCATGCAGATTGTTTGTGTTGGAGGATCGGAAAAAAAAAAAGAGATTAACAAAGCTTTCTTAGAAAAATATCCACACCAATTCGACAAGATTTATTTTTTAGATTTTTTTAAAGGACTAAAAGAGAATGTAAAAGATAATGAAGTAGGTATAGAAGAAATACAAAACTTATTGTACCTATTGCCCAACCCTCTTCTTATTGCCCTGGAAGGCAAAGAAGGATTAGAAATTGTCTTTTTAACTGCTTTAGTTTTGGACATTCCCATGATGGTTAGTCTCGAGGCAATTGGATATTTTCCTTTTGAATCGATGGCAAGGGAAAGACTTGTTTTCGAAGACCTGAACGATCTATTTATAAAACTGGAGTTGATCCTGCAAAGAGAATGGCTTTTGGGTTTTGATGAAAAAACTTTTAGGGGAAAATGGGTACAGTGGCATAAGGAATTTCCATTGTATTCGAAAATGACCCAAAATATAAGAATAACGGATCGTCAACCTAAAATTTCAGTTGTCCTCGTTCACCATGACAGACCTCGATATCTGGAACAAGCCATAAACTCTCTTTTAGTCCAACGCTATCCGAACTTCGAAGTTGTTCTTATTGATGATGGAAGTGAGAGGGAAGAAAGCCAAGTCGCTTTGAAAAATTTTGAGAAGATTTTCAAAGAAAAAGGATGGATTCTTTCCAGGGAATCCAACCAATATCTAGGAGCGGCTAGGAACCGTGGAGCAGAGCTAGCTTCGGGAGAATATCTTTTGTTCATGGATGATGATAATATCGCAAAATCGAACGAATTAGAAATTTTTGCTCAAGTGGCAATTTGGACCGGTGCTGATATTTTGACAGCGGTAAAAGACTTTTTTACTGGAGAAGAGCTTTTCAAAGATAAATCTATTCGGTTACTGAGTATTCCTTTGGGAGGGGACTTGGCTTCGGGTTTTTATGAAAATCGTTTTGGGGATGCCAACGCTCTTGTCAAAAAAAAGGCCTTTGAAGAGTTGGGAGGGTTCACGAAGGATTTCGGAATTGGACATGAAGACTGGGAATTTTTTTCAAAAGCTGTACTTTGTGGTTATAAACTTCTGGTCGTACCCTTGCCTCTTTTCTGGTATAGAACGGGTCATACGAGCATGTTAAGTAACACTCTGAAAGAAAGGAACTTTTTTAGATCTCTTAGAGCCTACATCGCTGGTGCTGGAGATAAAGAATGGCTCAAAGGGGTTTTGCTACTCGCGCATTATCTTTACTTGGAAAAGATATTTTTTTTGTCTCGCAGCTTCGAAACAAAAGAAAGAATTTTTGGAATGGAAAAGTCTAAACTAATAATCAGTTTGCTTGAAGAAGAACTAGACAAAGAAAGAAAGGAAAAGGAATTATTTTTGGCTCGAATAAAAACTTTGGAAGAAGAACTTGAAAAAGAAAAAAAGCATGGGCTTATTGGAACGATGCGTCGGATAAGCAAAGAATATGAAAGAGCTAAGAAAAGGCTTTTGGGAAAATGATCGGTTGTTTACTCTAAATCAGCAAAGCTTCTTATTGAATGATACAGTTTTTGGGCTAGTTCTAGAAATTTTACCCTAAACAACACTCACTTGACCAAAGGTAAGCTGTTGAAAGTTTAAGCTAAGCCCCCTTGTTTTATGTCTTTGTGGCCGCTCAATCTAGGGGTTTATTAAAAAAGCTTGCAGCCAAAAGTTGCTTTGTACATAAACCTTTAGCTGCAGAGGCTGCGGCGTTGCCTATCTGCAGTTCTGATTTGCAGAATTATACATGCAGAATTATACACAAAGGCAAAGTCTATAGTCCTTCTTATCCTCTCAAAGGGAAAGATATGCACCTACCGACAAAACTTAAAGACACTATTCTTTAAAGAAATCAGGTTGTTCTTCAAAAGGAGAGTTAAGAAGAAAGTGGGTTAGGGGATTGAGCCCGATGTGTAAGAGGTCAGGATGAAGTTTTAGATAATTTTCAGTTGAAAATTTGGGATGTGGGTTTTTTAATTCTTTCCAACCGAATAAAAGAAAGTGAACAAGGGGGTTTATGCCCATTGGTTGGATTTCTGGACATTGACTTACGTAATACGAGGAATCAAAATAGGGGCTTGGAGAACGACCCTCTCTGCCTCCATGTTCAATATAATGTTGAAGTGGATCTACACCTGCAGCAAGAACATCTGGATTTTTTTCAAGGTAATAATGGGAATCAAAAAGCAAGGAATTTCTGATCAACTCACTCAGCTGTGCCTTTTGTCCTTCAGATAAATTTTCAAAAGAAAAGGCTTTTGATAAAGGAAAAGATTTTGGTTTCAGTAGGGTAGTTTCACTGAACAAAAGATTGATTACGTAACGGGCTCTTTTGAGTTTTTCAGTGAGAGTTTTTTCAGTATTGAAGAGTCCCAAAGGAACGTATCTTTGTCGCGTTTCGGCTTGATGAGAAGCCAGTTGGAACTGAGACATACAACTACCCAGCAGTGCCTGGATAAAAGCCTTGTAGGAATGGGGCAAGGAATCGAAATAACCGTGAAGAAATGAAAGGAAAGATTCATCTGTTGAAGCCCTAGAGGCTACCCATATCAAAGGTTCAGGGAACACCGAAGCTTTAATGCCTTTCATTCCCAAGAAAGCGAGGAATTCCGACCGTGCTCTTTCTGGATTTTTCTCAGTGAAATCTGATTGGTTTTGAAGAAAAACTTCTTTTTCAATGATAAAAGGAAAATCTCTAATCGGTAAAAGAAAATGTCCTAAATCTAAGGAGTTTCTCAAGAATGGGATCTGGAGGGCGTAGAGCTGATCATTGTTATTTAAAAGCAAAGGATTTAATCCAATGAAGAAGCTTATTGAAGAGCTTTCATTGTTAGCTAAAAAGCTAATTAACGGCTCAACAAGAGCGGGATTTAGATTTTCTTCTTCTTTTAAAAAAAGAACAAATTTGGCTTTGGCCTGCCTAACCAAAGATTTCCATCTGTCTAAAAAAGAGATCCATGGAGGGAAAAAGAGCTGGTACACTCCATTAGAAAGAGCTATAGGTGAAGAGTTTGTTTCAATAGCTCTTTGTTCATCCATTCCAAAAAGCCATTCGATTGATTCATTTGTAGGGAAAGCGGTAGGTGGTTGTTTTTCCCCATGAAGAACATAACAAATACTCAATAAAGGAGTATCCTTTTGGGGATCTGTAGGATTATCCTTTTTATTGCTTAAAGTTAACGTTTCTTTCTCAAGAGCAAAGGAGAGATAATTTTCTATGTTTGGGTAGGCGTTTTCATTATGCTTAGTAGTTCCATAAAGAAGGATTTCAGTCGATGAAAGGCAAGGCAAATGAACAGCTTCGAGCGCAAAAAAAGCTATGCCTTTTGCGACTGGTAATATGATCTGGTCATAATACCTGTTTTTTAGATAAGAGTATAAAGCAAAGGGAGGCCTAATCGCTTTTGTACAAATAGGGAGGTTGAGTAATTCAGGGCTTTCATCAAAAGGCAATTGCCCTATAGCCATTCCAAGCTCAGCAACTGAAGATGAAAATTCTTTCTCTGGGGTTCCTTCTGCTAACAGTAGACTGATCTGAAAATTTGGATCCTTTGGCTGTCTTTTAGCTAACTCCCAGGCTTCGTCATCGGCCGGAGAACTAAAAACAATAGCTAGCCTTTTTTTATTTTCAAGCAAATTTGGATTTTCTTCTCCTTGTTGCAGCCTGAAGAGTAACCATTCAAAATCGGTAAGTAATTGTTTTTTAAATGTGCTGTCAAAAGCTTTTTTTCTTAGAGAAAGAATAGATTGATATGCCCATTCTGCCCACAAGGGTATGTTCCATTCTATGCTTGGTTCATGCTTTAGTTCTGGCTGAATAATCTTTAGGATTTCAGTTTTTGTTGCTTCTGTTAAGTCAATGTCAAGAGCTTGAGTTAAATAAGAAAGCTCAGCATCAAAATCTTGAAACCAGTTTTCGAAAACGACAATGGCTCGAAGCCTGTCTAATGAATGTCTAATGGCATCGAAATTATAACGAAGCCAAATTTTCAGTATGCGTTCTTGGGGGATCTTATCCCTGAGATGAATAGAATGAACAACATCACGTGGATTTCTAACCGACAAGATAAAGATGGGTTCAGCTTGAAGTTCTATCCAGATTTTTTTGTAAATAGGCAAAAATCTACTTGTTCTTGGATCTTTGAACCCAAAAACTCCACCGTTTTCTTCCATTCTTTGGGATAGCACTTCCTTGAGTTTTTGTTGTGCATTAAGGAGAGGAGGTGATAAAAAAAAGTCTTTCGGGTACGGATCAACCGAGTTTTCTTTCCACCAATCGAGTCCTAGTTGGATTAAAAGTCCATCTTGTATGGCGACAATCTCTTGATCTTCCCAATATCCTTTTTTATTGTGTTCATTGGCACCAATGAGATTTTTGCCAAAGGGAATTCCAAGGGTATTGAGAATGTTTCCCAGCAGAGAAGTCCCACTGCGATGCATGCCCAGAACACAGTAAATTTTGTTTTTGGTGCCTACCCATTCATTCATCTGCTGAATTAAACAAAACAATCATTATAAGAGGATCGAAATATACACTCAATAGAAAACAAATTGTTTTCTTTTTTCTGGAAGCTAATCATAATAATCAAATGTTTTTTGGAGATAAGAGTGAAAAGATGAGTTTCTTTTCTATTTTTTTAAAAAAAAAGGAATCAGTACCTGTGCAGGGTCCAAAAGGGATTAGTATTCTTGGTCATAGAGGGTATGTTGGAGGTCTTTGGGAAGAGATAGGAAGACTTCAGTTTGATTTTGTTTTGAATCAAGGACTAAAACCACAGGATGTTCTTTTAGATATTGGATGTGGCGCTCTTCGAGGAGGAGTTCATTTCATCAGGTATCTGGATAAAGGGTGTTATCTAGGAATAGATCGTGAAAAACTACTCATTAGAGCTGGTAAAAAGGAATTAGGAAAGGAGTTATTTAAACTTAAAAAACCTGAGTTAGTTGTTTCTTCATGTTTTGAATTTCACAAATTTTCTAAGAAACCTGGCTGGGCACTTGCCCAGTCTCTCTTTACGCATCTTACAAGGAAAGATATCGAGGATTGCCTGAAAAAATTAAGAACGGTCATCATTCCTCCATGTTTATTTTTTGCGACCTTTTTTATAGAAAACGAGCCAATGAAAAACCCTGAAGTTTCGGATTCCTTGGGTTACTTTGGCTACACCCTTGAAGAGGTTCAGCAAATGGCTAATAACCAAGGTTGGCACCTAGAATATATTGGAGAATGGAATCATCCAAGAAATCAAAAGATGGTCAAGTTTTATCTATAAATCCACTGTCTTTAATCCTGAGAAAAGGGAAGATTTCCCTTGATCAAAATACACAAGTTAACTGTTAAAGGGATTTCTGTGAGTGTTTTGGTTGCCGTTTGAATATATCGAACAATCAACAGAAGGCCCTAAGTAACACAGGCTCATTCCATTCGAATGATCATTGTTTTTTCCCATAGGCTCCTAATCATGAGCTAAGAGTTGACCTCTCAATAGATAAAGAGTAATAATTCCAAAATTCCCAACTTTAAGACAAGGACCACCGTGCTATTAGGAAAAAAGAGACTAAGATATAGAACATAAAATCTTTTCTTTCTTAAAAACTCGAAGGATAATTTTTTTGATTTTTTAGAAAATTGGGGAAATTTCACCCAAAAATATATTTATAGTATAAAATTTCTCTTCTCCTTTTCTTTTTTTCCCTTTTGCAACAAGCTTCAGCAGAAGTGATCACTTTTGGCATTAAAATTGCTCAGGACTCATTCACCATGACGGGTTTTTCAAGGAATTTAATCCTTGTCATAATCTTTATTTCTCTCTCTTTGCTGCCCTCAATGTTGAAAGGAGAGGATGGATTAACCGCGGATAATAAGGATAGGGTTAAAGAGAAGGAACTGGCTTCGAAAAACAAGGAGGATAAGTCTCAATCTATCAAAAAAGGGAAACCACCTTCTGTTGGTCCTGATCAGCCTACTCCCTTGGAAGAGAATGGACAAGAAGAAAATATTTCGAATGCAGCAGCTAAGAAACCGGACATTGTTTATCAACAAAGAACCTTAGAACAAACCGTGAGCCAACTCCCAGAAGTCCAGGTTGTTGCAGTGACTCCTTTGCCGGGAATGGGTCAACCCCTTGAAAATTTGGCTGGAAATTATCAATTAGCCAAGGGCGAAACTTGGTTAAGACAAGAGGAATTTAGCTTGCCACAGTTTATGGAAAGAAACATGGCAAGTGTTAATGAAGTCAATCTCAATGGCAATCCATTTTTACCTAACATCAATTATCGAGGATTTGCTGGTTCTCCTATACCAGGGACACCTGTTGGGATTTCGATTTTTTATGATGGGGTAAGGATTAATGAACCGTTTACGAACAATATCCTTTGGGACTACGTGCCCCAGCTAGCTGTTGCTTCCATGGAGGTCGTTCCTGGGTCAAACCCTATTTATGGACAGAATACTCTTGGAGGAGCAATTGTGATTCAAACTAAGGATGGAAGACGCAACCCAGGCTCTATGATCCAGGATTATGCAGGTGCATGGGGAACGAATGACTTGGAGTTTCAACATGGAGGGTATAAAGGCAAATGGGACTGGTTCCTAAGTGGCAACTGGTTTAGTCAAGAGGGTTGGAGACAACAGAGCTCAAGCTATGTCAAACAGCTCTTTGGAAAAGTAGGTTATCATGACGATGGGACGGGTACTGACATTCACTTGGAATATACAGGAGCTGATAATCTATTAAATATCTTGGGTCCTACTCCTTTGGATATGCTCCAAACTGCAGGAAGATCCATGATCTATACAGGGCCTAACCCTCAGCATGACAATCTTAACCTAGTCAATCTGATTGCTAGCCAAGTTTTAACCGAGGAATGGACAATTGGAGCTAACGCTTATTTTAGGCAGTCTGACTTTTCGTTTAACAACGGGAATATTGCCAATAATGTAGATCAATTCCTTGGGTTTAACTATCCATTGGATGCTCAAGCTCTGGACCAAAACGGTATGCCTATTCCAGCTGGAGAATGGGACTTTGGCAATATAAACCAGACGGGAGCTGGGGCAAGAATTCAAGCCCAGTGGGATAAAAAATTTGATGCAATGGACAATTACATGGTTGCTGGAGCCAGTTTTGATTGGTCTCAAAACATTTTTAACTCGGGTTTTTATCCAGCGGCGATGGGACCTAATTACAACAACATCACCATCCCTGGATTTCCCTTCCAACAGCAGTTCGTTGTTCCTGGATTTTCAGATTTTGTTGGACTTTATCTGACCGACACCTTTTCCCCTACTCCATGGTTCCATCTTACGGGAGCCTTAAGAGATAATTATGCACAAATGATTATAGGTGGATTTGGCGTAGATAACAATGGACAGACTGTTTCTTTGAGTGCGGCTGAGCGGTTCCATCAATTAACTCCAGCTGCTGGTTTTACTTTTCAACCGCTAAGAGCTTTTAGTCTTGTTGATCCGCAAATGGAAGATTTAACGTTTTATTTCAATTACAGTGAGAGTTTTAGAGCCCCCATGCCTGGGGAAATTGTTGGAGCTAATCCAGCTATTCCTGTTATTTTACCCATTGCACAGCTGGGGGATCCAGAGCTTGCTCCGGTCCTTGCCCAGACTTTCGAAAGTGGTCTTCGAGGATCGATCAAGCCAGCTAGCTTATCTTGGGCTCTTTCCTTTTACCGAACGATTATTTCTAACAATATCGTTTTTCAGAATACAGGACATTCAAGTGCTGGTTTTTTCCAAAATGTCGCTGCTGAACAAAATCAAGGAATAGAAATCACTCTATCGGGTAATTACAAAAAACTGGGTTGGTTTGCCAATTGGTCATTTCTAGAAGCTACATTCCAGTCTGAGCTTTTTTTAGAGAACGCGATTAGCACCTCTGTTCCTGTCTTTCCAGGGAATAGACTTCCTAATCTGCCAGAGCAGATGTTCAAGGCAGGAATTAGCTATCAGATATTTCCTAGGTGGCTCATTTCGGCTGATTTCCAATACTATTCCAGCCGGTTTCTTTACGGGGATTGGGCAAATGTTTATCCCATGATGCGGGGCTTTTCTGTGCTTAACATTCAAAGCTATGTTACAATCAATAAATATGTCCAGCTCTTTGCTTTTGCGACCAACGTGTTCAATGAGTTTTATGCCGGCGCAGGGATGATTTCCCAGAATGTTTTTACTGGGGCACCTAATGGAGGGACTATTGTTCCTTTTATTACACCAGGCTCACCTTTTGGTATTTGGGGAGGACTAAGAGTTACTTTTTAAAGCAACGAGGATAAACCTTGGTCATTGCTAAAAGCATGGGTCAAAAATATATTACTAAAAAAATTGATTAAAAACTTCTAGGAGTTTCAATCGGGTGGAAGATACCATTATTGCTGCTGCTACTCCTCCAGCTTTTTCTGCCATAGCAATCATTCGGATGAGTGGTCCGGAAAGTTTAGATATCATCAACTCGTTGCTAAGGGAAAAGTTAACTTGGGAACCTCAAAAACTTTACTATAAAAAACTTTATTTTGCAGATGAACTTCTAGACGATGTTGTACTGGCGTACTGGAAATCCCCACGGTCTTATACGGGTGAAGACATGGTAGAAATTTCTTGTCATGGGAATCCTTTTATTGTGGAAAACATTCTTGAAGCTTGCCAAAAGAGGGGTGCAAGACTAGCTCTTCCTGGAGAATTCACAAAAAGAGCTTTTCTAAATGGCAAAATGGATTTGACCCAAGCCGAAGCGGTAATCGATGTGATCCAGGCGGGGGGAAGGCTGGCACTCAAATCGGCCCAAGCGATGCAGTCTGGAAGGTTGTCTCATGAACTGCTCGAAGTGCGCACTGAACTCATTGAAATATTGGCCGAGATTGAAGCCTACATCGATTTTCCCGAGGAAGATATTGAGCCACAGGTTGGCAATTTACTTATCACAAGACTTTTAAGCATAGAAAATAAACTCAAAAGCTTGATTGCTTCAGCTCCTTTAAGCCGGGTATTACGAGAAGGTTTTACGATAGTTTTGGCAGGGTCACCCAATGTCGGCAAATCCAGTTTATTTAACGCCTTGCTTAAGGAAAATAGAGCCATAGTTTCTCCTCACCCGGGGACGACTAGGGATACAATTGAGGCTGAATGTCGGATTTCATCTTTTCTTGTAAGGCTTATTGATACGGCTGGTCAAAGAGAGTCTTCTGACCAGATAGAAGAAGAAGGGATAAGAAGGGCAAAAGAGGCGGTCAAGAAAGCTGATCTCATCCTCTATCTGGTTTCTGCTCCAGGCGATCCTTCTCTAGACCCATTTAGACTGCCGGAGTTGGATCCTCATCAAAAAGTCATCGCAATTGCTTCAAAAGTCGATCTTGGGTTGCATCCAGCCAATAAAGACAAGCTTGCTCTCTCGACGGTGACGGGTGTGGGGCTAGAGGAACTCGAAGAAGAAATAAAAAAGATTTTAAAGGCGTTTTTCCCTCAGGATTTTTCCTTTGGTATCAATTCCCGCCAGCAGGCAGCGTTGCTGAAAATAGCTGAAGCTATTCATAAAGCTATCTGTGGAATAAAGAACCAGCTTGCTCCAGAGTTGATCAGCAGTGAGCTAAGATCTAGCCTGGATATAGTGGGGGAAATTGTTGGGCTTGTGAGTGCTGAAGATATTTTAGACAAAATATTTCAGAAGTTTTGTATAGGCAAGTAACCCGATGATCTATAGAAGACTTTTAAGACCACTGCTCTTTTCTCTTGATCCTGAACTGGCTCATCATCTCTGCTTAAGGCTTCTTAGTCATCCTCTTTATTCTTCCTTTTTAAAACTCTGGTCCTCTTTACAAAAAGGTACTGTCCTTCTTCCTAAACAACTTTGGGGGCTTAAGTTTCCTAATCCCATTGGTCTTGCTGCAGGTTTTGATAAAAACGGGATTGGAATTCAGGGCTGGGAATGGTTGGGTTTTGGATTTGTTGAAATAGGGACGGTTACCCCACTCCCTCAAGAAGGAAATCCAAGGCCCCGGCTTTTTCGACTACCTACAGAAGAAGCACTCTGGAACAGTTTAGGTTTCCCTAGCGAGGGAGCAAAAGCGGTATCCGAAAGGTTAAGCCAACTGATTCAAAAAGCTAAACCCAGGATTCCCATCGGCATTAATATTGGGAAAAATAGATTAACCCTTTTAGAAGATGCAGTTGAAGATTATAAAAAATGCTTTTCTTATTTCAAGAATCTTGGTGATTTTTTTGTCGTCAATGTGAGTTCACCTAATACCCCAGGGCTGCGATCGTTACAACAAAAAGCCTTTTTAGAGAATCTTTTTGACAGCTTAAATTGCCTTAACCTAGCTCCTCGAAAACCTATTCTGGTTAAAGTCTCTGCGGACATAGAACATAAAAAACTTGCTGAAATATTAGAAATGCTTATCCGCAAAGAATCGTGTGGAGTTGTGATATCGAACACTCTTCCTGCCCAAGGGCCAAGCGGAACAGTGGGCGGGATTAGCGGTAAACCTTTAAGAAAGCTAACATTGGAGTTGATTCGGTTTGTGAAAAGGGAAACAAAAGATAAGCTCCCCATCATCGGCGTAGGAGGCATATTCAATGCACAAGATGCTTTAGAAAAATTGGAAGCGGGTGCTGATCTTCTTGAAGTTTATACTGGCTTTGTTTATAACGGGCCTTCTTTCCCAAGAGAACTTTGCAAAGAGCTGGCTCGTTACAGAAAAGATGGTTATGTCTAGACCTCGAAAAGCTTTTCTTAATTTATAGGGTTAGCTCTCCCCCCACTTTAAGGAGACGAAAAGGAATATCTTCTTGTTGGAACTTCTTTTTGGCTTCCTCATGATCAATTTTAATCGCATCAAAAGTATCGAAATGAACCCCCATGACTTGTTTGCAGTTAAGAAGCCTAGCTGCTCGAATCGCTTCGTCTATACCCATAGTAAATACTCCCCCAACAGGAAGAAGGGCTAGATCGATTTGGAAACATTCACCAAAAAGTTTCATGTCGCTCATCAGTGCAGTATCTCCGGCATAATAAAGGATACCTTCTGGTCCCTCCACGACAAATCCACCAGCGGTGCCTCCATAGGAACCATCAGGAAGGCTGCTTGAATGGGCTGCTTGAACATAGTGGATTTTGCCAAAATCAAAAGTTCGGCTGCCTCCTAGATTCATGGGAAAAACCTGGGTCACTCCCTGCTTTTCTAGCCAAAGGGTAATTTCAAAATTAGAAAGGATTGGAGCTTGAGTTTGTTTAGATAGCTGAGCGGCATCAGCAATATGATCGAAATGCCCGTGAGAGACCAAAATGTATTGGGGATTAAGGCTATTGATGTTGATGGACTTTGCACGTGGATTCTGAGTTATAAAAGGATCGACAAGGATAAATGAACTGCCTATTTCTACTCCAAAACAGGAATGCCCGTAATAAATAACTTTCATAAGTTCATTATAATAGAAATATAAGATTAAGTTTTAAAAAAAATTAACGATGAACAATGTTTTTTCAATGTGCCTAGGGTTAAAGATTCAATCCTCGTTATATCTAAAAGTCGTATTGGGAGCAAAAAACAAACCAAAATCCTGTTTCAGGACTTCTAAAAGTTCGTTGTTATCATTGAGTTGCCTAGTCCTTGTGAAATAAGGATTGATTAAAGTTAAGCTTTTGTTACGTAAAAATTTCCTTAGATCAGCCGATAGGGATTGCACAATCAATGTTTTTGTAAATAGTGAGTCGGGGTGTGTGGAAACGTAGTAATTTGCGATTTTATAATCAACCAGTTCTTGTGGTTCAAGAGAAAAGGAATAAAGGGAAGTCCAGCTGTTGTTTTCAAAAAGTTGAAGTAGCCAATGTTGGTTTTGGCGCAAAACTCTATATTGCCAGCCAAAATGAACGCTCTTTTGGTTATCTTCTAGGAGGATGGGCAAGAGAAGTCCATGACCCCCAAATCCAACATCAGCGATCCAGAAGCTTCCATTGCATTCGACTAAAAGACTCATATGAGTTCGGGGAAGCAGCTTGTTGGTTTTGTAATGAACTCTTGCAGCAAGCCTGGTCAGTTTAAAGCCAAGCCGTTCAAGAACATGGGCAAACAAGATATTCTGTTCGAAACAGTATCCTCCTCTATTGCCTATCACGAGTTTTTTTTCAATGTCTTGAAGCTCTAGAGAAATACTTTTACCAAGCAGTATATCAAGGTTTTCAAATGGAATAGACTTTGCGTGAGCAAGATGGATCTCAAAGAGTGTGTCCAAAGAAGGCGATGAACTTTTTCCCTTGTATCCGATACGTTCAAAATAGCTCTCAAGATCAATTTTGAAGAAATTATCTTCCATTACAAGAAGATTACGAAATTTTGAACCCCTTTACAATTTTGGGTTTTCAAGAACAGTTTTAAAGGACAGAAAAAAATAAAAGGCTAAAGAGTCGTTTTTTTAGCACCCTATCCCCCCAGTAAAACATCTCTGAACACATGAGAGTCTTACGAGACCTAAAAAACGTTTAGGTTGACATAAATTAAGGCTTGCCTAAATTAGGTAAATCTAAATTTATATTTGATGCCTGCCTTTATTTTTATCCTATTCATTGTTTTATTATTACTAGGCAAGCTTGGTGCTCAGAACACTCCAGAAGATATCCCCCCTTCAGCTGTTGCTCCCCTGTCTCAATCCAGCAAGGTAAACCCCACTAGTGATTCTCAAAGGGCTTCTTCTGCGACCGCCGAGCCTATTGTACTACCTGTGGTTGAAGTCAGTGAACAGGCGCCTTTGGGAGCGGCCTCATCGACTACCACCGCTTATGGTCCAGAACTCAGCGTGTTTGATACGCCCAGAGAAATTACCCAAATTTCTAGAGAAGCCCTCGACACGCTTTCTCCTGGAAATATCATGGGTTATGACGAACTAGCTCCACTGGTCCCTTCATTGACCACTATGGCTCCTGCAGGAGATTATTCAGTAGAACCTTTCATTCGGGGACTACCAGCCACCGTGTTTAGAAACGGGATGCTTGTTGGACTCGAAAGCTATGGGACCAGTGGACCATTACCCAATTTCTATGCCTACGAAAACATCGATATTGTTCAGGGACCAGTTCCAGCCGTGTTTGGAGCACGGGAAATGGCTGCCGGTTATGCCAATCAGATTACCAAGCAACCTTATTTCGATAAGTTCCGAGGAGCTGCCCAGTATTCTATAGGGATGTATGATCAGAACAGGTGGAATGTCGATATTGGGGGGCCTTTTGCAGGGGGCAAAGCAGCCTACCGCTTCGATTATGCCGGTCAATATTCAGGCAGTTATTACGAGGGGGCTTATATGCATAGCCAAGATTTTTATTTAGCTTTGTCAGCAAGACCGTCAGAGAACTATTGGATCGATTCCAATTTCGAATTTGATACCATGGGGTTCAATTTACCCTTGGGCATTAATAGGCCAGATCAAGCCTTGATCGACTCTGGTCTCTACCAAAGTGGGAACATGATCGGTTGGCTTGGCCCTAATGGGACATTTCATCCAGGGATTGGAACCTCTGTTCCAGGGGAAGGCTACGTGATTCAATGGGGTCCGCAAGTGCCTATCAGTCTAAGGAATAACCTAGCTAATCTTGCTGGATCAGGTAATAGAACGAACTATGGGGTAGCGCAGATAATCCAAACCCTTAAGCTTTCAGATGAATTAAGAGTAGTTAACAATACGATGTTTGAGTATTTTAATGTTGTTCAAAACCCATTAGCTAATTCCAACTGGTCATATTCGCCAGGAGATTGGCTCATCGAACATCGAATAGAAGCCCAAGCACAACTAAACCAATCGATAAAAGGGCTTTCTCTTTCGCATTCTTTGGATGGAGGCATCTTTTTATGGTTTCAAGACAATACCGATTACACGGAAACGAGTCGGATTGCTGATAATTTTTGGAACATGGCAGCACCTCTTTCCCGGTCTAATCTCTTGCCACCCATAACGCTAGCTGAAGCTCTTCGAGCCCAGGATATTTACTTGACCGATATTCCCATACCTGGGATCCCTTATATCACCTACAACACGAATAATTTTGCAACAGCCCGTTCCGAGTTTTTTCAGCTTTCTCCGTTTATCCAGGATATCATAGCTCTTGGAGATAAATGGAGCTTGATTCTTGGAGCCAGGCTGCAGTGGTATTCAATTGCTAACAGTGAGCCTCCAGGTACCCCTTCATTCTTGATGCTTCAAAGTTACTATTCGATTCTTGAACCTCAGTTTAACGCAAGCCTCTCCTACAAACCTTTTCCATGGATGAATGCTTATTTTAGCTATGCTTATACCCAGGTGGCTGCTATGGATGTTTTAGGGGCTTTTTGTCCAGAATTTAGCTCACAATATTATCATCTTGAAAACATCGAATATGAATCGGGGGTCAAATTTAATTTATTTCATGACAAATTATTTCTTTCTACCGAAGGTTTTTATTACTCCACTTTTTTCCCCGTAACCGTTTTGCCAGGAGGCTTTACCCCTATAACTCCTGCTCAAGTCATTGGGGCTGAAATTGCAACCCAGTATCAGTTAGATCGGTCCTGGAATTTTTCAGCCGGGTTTGATTATTTGACTGGAGAAGAATTTTGGACCCAAAGTGTTGCCCAAACGGGTCCAACCGTTATCCAAAATTACTCGGCAGCTGTTGCTGCCCGTTATAATCTGCCCGTGGATCCTTATACGACTTTGCCACCGGCCGTTTATCCATTCATCGGATTTCCTCATGAACATGGAACGGCAATGATCAGTTATAATTCTGGTCAAGGGTTTGGAGGTTCTTTCTGGTTGTGGATTCAAAGTAACATGTTCCTTTCTTATAATTATGCCACGCAGATTCCGATTGACTATACTCTCAATGCCAGCCTCTATTATGGAACAAAGTGGTGGAAAATCCAGCTTCAACTCTATAATCTTACTGACAATCATTATTGGCTTCCAACGGGAACAGGATTCCAGGGAGATAGAGTCTATAATTATGATAAGGTATTGATTGGCTTGCCATTTTGGGTAATGGGAACCGTCAGTGTGTTTTTCTAATATTTTACAACTGTCTTATGGGTTATCATGAAAGTTGGAGAACAAAGGGTTGTTACCATAGAAAAGATTGTCTATGGGGGGGAAGGGTTGGGAAAGTTAGAAGAAAACATGGTGGTCTTCGTTCCTTTTTCTGCCCCGGGTGATAAGCTAAGGATAGTCATTCAAGAAATTAAAAAGGGTTACCTAAGGGCTACCCTTAAAGAAATCCTGGAAGCAGGGAAAGGAAGAATAAATCCTCCTTGTCCTTATTATGGGCTTTGTGGAGGTTGTAGCTACCAACACCTTGATTACGAAACCGAACTTTCTATTAAAGAAGATCAGTTAAAAGAAATCTTTTTTGGGTTTTTAAAAGAATATCCTTCCTTGGTGGAAAAAATAATTCCTTCTCCTTTTCCCTATGGATATCGTAATCGTGTTAGTCTTCATAATCGGAATGGTAGGGTAGGGTTTTATGCAAGAGGATCCAGTCGAGTTATCCCCATAAAGTCATGCCTGATTGCTTCAGAACAAGTCAATAAACTTTTAGCAAAGAAGAGCTATGGCTCAAAAAATCGATTTTCAGGGGGAATAAAACATTTTTCCATCCGGGAGCCTTCGATTCCCTCTACGGGTTTTTATCAGGTCAATCGGTTTCTGCTTGGAAAACTCAAGGAGGTTGTATCGACACTGATCGGTACTGATGTTCCTTTCATTATCGAAGGGTATTGTGGAGCTGGGTTTTTTACAGAACAATTAAGTAAAAACGCCCAGCTGATTTATGCTATTGAAACCAATCCTAAAAGCTTAGAAGAGGCAAAAAAACTTGGACTCAAGAATGTTTTTTTTATTGAAGGGAAGATAGAGGATAAAATAGCTGATTGCTTATTGCGGCTTGGTAGTTCAAAAGCTGCCTATCTTTTTGATCCTCCTAAAGAAGGTTTGTCCAAAGCACTGATTTTATGGCTGATCGATCATCCTCTGTCTAAACTTGTTTATGTTTCTTGTAACCCCTTGACATTGAAAAGAGACATCCTGAAGCTTGAAAAAAGTTATGTCCTAAAAAAAATAGTTCCCGTAGATCTTTTCCCAAGAACGCCAGAAATCGAATCGGCTGCGGTTTTAGTTCCAAGATAATTGTTCTTCATGTGTGCGGTGATGTTAGTTGGCAAGCCTTTTATTTTATTTTTTTAACTATAGAGCGTAGAAAAAGACCGAAAATCAGCAGGCTAAAGGCTAAGCCACTTAAAAAACCTACCTTTTGATGCCAACACAAATGCCCATGAGAAAATAAAGAAAAGATAAAAACCCCTCCCAGGGGTAAAAAGATAAGGAGTAGGGGAAAAATCAAGAAGAGAAATATCAAGATCCCCTTGGTCATTTTCTTTTCCCTAGAAGGAATGACGATGGGTTTACCTAGGCCCAAATCAATGATAAGAGGACTGTCTTTTTCCTCGGTCCGAATCTCTTTATTTTCATCTATTTCTTCAAATTGAGCCAAATCATCCAAAATTATCCATTCTTGTTTTCCTTGAGTCGAATTGAGCTCAGCTATCTTATCTTTTGGATAAAAATCTTTAATTCGATTTTTCATAGAAAATTTCTTAAATATATATTTGGCTAAACCAAAGAAAAAGGGCTTTTATACCACAGTCCTTTAGTGCTCGTTTAAAATTGCTTTATTGCCCAAAGCCAGTTGCTTTTGAATGAAAGCATAGAGATCAAAGGTGTGTTGATCAAAAAGACAAAAAATAACTTTTTCAGGGCGTAAGTGAGATTCCAGGAACTCACATACCACTTTCCATGCAATCTTAGCTGCTTTTTCAGGGGGAAAACCGTAAACCCCCGTGCTAATTGCAGGAAACGCTACAGAATGGGCGTCAACTTCGATCGCACGAAGCAAAGCTTGGTTGTAGCAAGAAGCCAAGAGTTCTTTTTCCTTTGCTTGACCTCCTTTCCATACGGGACCTACGGCATGAATGATCCATTTTGCTTGCATGTCAAACCCAGGAGTGACCTTGGCTTGTCCTGTTGGGCATCCATTTAACTTTGCGCAGGCTTCAGCAAGCCTTGGCCCTGCCGCCCTGTGGATTGCCCCATCCACCCCTCCTCCTTTAATCAGCCTTGAGTTGGCTGCATTGACTACCGCATCAACCTTGAGTTGAGTAATATCTCCTTGGACAAGTTCTATCCTTGAGATTACATCCTCTATGCCCATGAATTAAATGTAAGGGGTTGTGGGGATGTTCTGCAAAAAAAAAATTTCTTTTTATGAAACCTTTAAAGAAGTTTTTTTAAAGTCTAAGATCCTTGTTCCATGGGAACAAACTCTAGAAAATATTGGTAAGCTAAAAAGTGATGCTTTTTAAGTAATTTATAGCCTGCAGCTTTAAATTCAGCTATCACTTCTGATTCCGAAAGACGATGTTTTGAAGGCGGGCCATAAGGAGAGCTGGGATAAAAATCAATCAGGGCCACTTTCCCTCCTCTTTTAAGAGCAGAAGAAAGCCTTTTTAGATATTCGATTCGATTGTCCATGTGGTGATAAACTTCACATAAAAAAATAATATTGACCGATCGATTATTTAATTGGGGATTATTGGGATCAACTTGCTTTACGACCACGTTTTTCAGATTTTTCTCTTTGATTTCTTTTTTCATGTATCGAACCATAGCGGGCTCCGAGTCCAAGGCATAGACTTTGCCTTTTTCCCCAACAGCCTGGGAAAACCTTCGACTGAAATATCCAGTTCCGGCACCTATATCTGCAATACTATATCCAGGCTTGATATCGAGGGCTTCGATGACACGATCGGGTTTTTGCCACTGATCCCTTTCTTTGGATTCAAACATCTGGGCATAGCGCTTAACATCATGAAAACTATGATGAAATCCTTTCTTAGCCTTTTGCTCTATGGATGAAGACTCCATTTCTTGACTAAATCCCCTACACAGGGTCAAAAAGAAAATGATGTAAAAAAACCAAAGCCAAACTTTCGATGAGTGAAAATAAGTGGTCATTTATTGATTCCTTTTGTTTTTGCGTTGTTTAATCAACTTCAAGTTGGAAATTATAGGTTGAAAAACTCTAGGTTTTCCCCTTCTTTTTAATCAATCCAAAAAAAAATGCAACCCTTCGCTGTATAAGTAGCGGCTAGATTTTCAGCAACCAAAATAGCCGGCAGAAATTTTCTTCTCCATCGACTGACCATGGATTTCTTGAAAAGACATGATTGATTATCACTCCCTGGCCTTAAAATGTGATTAAATTTTTTATTATAAACTTTCCAGTTAACTAGAAATATGGAAAAATCGGGCCTATCTCGCAACGTTTCTTTTTTTAAAGATGACACGGGGTTATTTTTTGAATGTAGAACTGGATTATTTAAAAAGAGTCGTTTTTTTGGTCTTTTGCCTTGCAGCTTTTTGGAATCCATCTTTACAGGCTGAAGTTAAAACTAAAGAGTTGGATGATATATTTGTTTCCAAGGAGCTTCTTTTAAAAAAAGAAAATATAAAGAAAGATTGGGAAAAAGACCTGTTTTTGGGCATTTTTTCAGGGGGATTTTGGCCTTCGGTTACAAGAACTTCATCTTCCACTGTTTATCCTTCAGCTAAGGTAGAACATTCTGAAGGATACAGCCAATCTCAGTCCGGTTATTTTGGAGGGTTTTATTTAGGTTACGATTTTAAGCAAGCAGCATTGCCCCTTTGTGGAGATAAAAAATGGAAAGCGATCCCAGCAGTGGCCGTTGTCTTTAACTATGGTCAGATTAGTACTTCAGGTTTTTCTTACGAGAGCCAGTCCCTTCATCCTTCTTACTCCAATGGCAGCAATCAATCATTCATTCCTGAAATAGCGGCCGTTGTCAATTTTTCAAACAGTTCGCCTTTTGTTCCTTTTGTAGGATTTACCCTAGGTGCGGCATTGAGTTGGCTTGTTGATCCCTCTGCAATCAATTTCCAGGGTAAAGAACTTTTAGCTCCTGACCAGACTGCTTTTGGCTCAGCTTTTACATCGAAGTTTATTGCGGGATTAGCCTTCAGGATTTTTCCTCATTGTGATGTGCTGATCGCTTATACAACAAGGGTTATTGCCCCGATGGATTTTAAATTAGAGCCCTCGCCTTTGACAGGGGCCTCTACGGTTATTTCTCATTCAGGGTGGTACCAGGATTTTGAAGGTTGGGGAGCTATTCAGTATAACTTTTGGCCATGAAGCAAAAAATTTAAGTCAGTTCCTCATCTTCCAAAGGTTCTTTTGGCTTTAAATCAGGTTGCACGTAGCATTTCTTTGCTCTATTGCTTTGTGCTTCTTCTTTACAAAAGAAAGTGGTTGAAAGAAGTTATATCTAAATAAGGTTATAATCTCTCTTATGAAAATAAAAAGCTTACTAGGTTTAATTCTTTTCTTTATGATTGGTGGGTTTGCTTTTGGATCCCAAGCCTCTTTGCTGACGAAAAAAATCAGTTGCAATTGCGGCAAGCGCTGTGCCCATGCTCAAAATTGTTTTGGATATAAAGACAGTTGTGATCATGGCAAAAGAAAGAGTTTGTAAAGTCTGACCACAAAAACAATAGGCGCTTTACAATAACTTAAAGGAGAATTTTTTCTTCAAGAAGGCCGGTAGGAAGAAGCGCTAAAAAAGACTGTAAATGGCTTAAGGATTTCTAAAGCTTTGCTAACATCGCTTTGGGCCAACTGACACTGGTTGTCAGCACAGATGTAAATTGAAGGTTGATCTCGGTATTGAGCAGTGAGAGAACCATAGAAATCGGCCGATTTGAGTAAAGCGGGGACTTTTTCTTTTGGATCTAGCACTAATAATATCCGGTTAGGTATAAACAAACGGGACAAGGTGTGGAATAGTTGTCTTGTATGGGCATTTTCTTTTTCTCCTACAATGATGATTTCAACCCGTGGAGATCGGTATTCATTATAGACAGCAAGAAAGTAGGGTAGGGCGGTAGGAAATCTTTCTAACATAGGCCAGCAAAGCTTAAAGAGCTCTTCTAGCCTTTGCCTCCATTTTTCTTCACCCGTCATGGAATAAAGTTTTAACAAAGAATGAGCGGATAAAGAAATCGTTGCGGGCTCTGCTCCATCATATTCCTCTCTAGACTCGATAGATTTTGCTGAACTTTCGACCGCTTTTGTCAAGTAAGTGTGCCTGTAGGGATCTCGAAACTTTTCTTCAAGGATTTCTTGAAATTGTCTTGCCAAAGAAAGCCATTTTTCGTCTTGATCCGCTTCAAAAAGATGGAGTAGTCCAACAGCAACTGAAGCATAATCGGTGGAAAAACCACCAATCGTTCCTCTTCCATGGCGATAAATACGGTAGAGGGTTTGATTTTCAGGATCCCAAAGATTGTCTAAAAGAAAAGAGGCCGTTTTTTTAGCTTCCTCAACTAACCTCTTATCCTCAAATACCATGTAGGCCTTTGAAAGAGAAGAAAGGCAATAACCGTTCCATGAACAAATAATTTTATCGTCAAGAAAAGGCCTTGATCGATTGATACGAGTTTTTTTCAACATTGCCTTTGCTTTAGCCACCAAATTTTTTGTCTCCTCCAAGGACATGGACAATTGTTCAGCTAAAGTAGGCAAAGTGGTGGCTAGATAGAGTATGTTTTTTTCTCTGAGTCCTTCTTCGGTGATTGATCCCTGGGGGAGATTGCCTTGGGGAGTTGCTCCAAAAAATTGGAGAAGTTTTTCAATTATGTTTTTATCTCCAATCGGCTCTAGACTTTCTTCAAGCTCTTTCATCGTCCACAGGTAATAGGCTCCTTCTTCTTCCTGTCCAAGAGCATTGAGACTGTCAGCATCTTCAGCTGAATAAAAACCTCCTGAATCAGAGTGAAGATGGCTAAATAGATAATCAAAAAAACAGAGAGAAGTCTCTTTAAAAAGGGGATCTTGGGTTATCTGGTAGGCTTCGATATAGGAATAACCAAGGGTGGCCTGGTCATAGAGCATCTTTTCAAAGTGGGGCAATCGCCACTGTGCATCGACAGAATACCTATGGAAACCTCCCTCTAACTGGTCATGGATTCCTCCGCAGCTCATTTTTTGGAGGCTAAATAAAGCCATTTGCAGGCTTTTTTCCTTGTATTCCAGGGAAAAATCAGAAGATGACCCCGCTCTGAATAGAAAGTAAAACAGGCTAGGACGCGGGAACTTGGGGGGAGGACTAAATCCGCCATGGATCCTATCAAAACTAGCCCAGAGCTGCTCGACAGCTTTTTTAGCTGCGATCGTTAAATTGGGAGGGCTTTGCGTTTCAATAGAACTATTGATCGCTTCTTTCATTTTAAGAAGGATTTCCTCTCCTTGCTGCTCGAGAAGCGATCGATTCGATTGCCAGAGTTCAGCTATTTTTTTGAGAATGTCGATGAACCCAGGTTTCCCCCATTTGCTTTCCAAGGGAAAATAAGTGCCCCCAAAAAAGGGTTCTAGATTTGGAGTAAGCCAAACATTTAAAGGCCATCCTCCTTGTCCCGTAAAAGCTTGAACAAACTCCATGTAAAACTGATCAATATCAGGCCGTTCTTCTCTATCAACTTTTATAGGGATAAAAAAAGCATTAAGCAGTTCGGCTACAGTAGGGTTTTCAAAAGACTCTTTGGCCATGACATGGCACCAATGGCATGTTGAATAACCTATGGAAAGAAAAATAGGCTTGTTTAACCTTTTTGCTTTCAGAAGACTTTCTTCATTCCATGGCTGCCAATCAACGGGATTATTAGCATGTTGGAGCAAATAGGGACTTTTTTCTCTACAGAGTGCATTCATTAAAGGGTTTAGATGTGGCGAAAAAACGCTAAAAACAGTTCTTTCTTTTTTGTTATCTTCGGTTAATTCTATTGAAAGTCAACTGATTACTCTTTTCTTTTGCAGGGAGCGACACAATGGGAATGAAAGATCTCTGAAAGAATGGAATGGTCACAATGAAATGGGCTAAGAAAACTACCCTTTTCTTATTACTTGGATTTTTTTTAACCCTATCAGCTGCTTATTGGGCCTATGGTAAAGAAAAAAAGGAAGGGGAGATTGTTTTGACAGAGAGTCAAGCCGAAGAAATAGGAAAGAAAATTTGGGATAACGAATCAGGCGGTAAAGTATCTGGACTGGTCTGTTGGAATGCGGGAGAAGATTTTGCTTCGTTAGGGATCTGCCATTTTATCTGGTATCCAGCGACTAAAAGAGGACCATTCGAAGAGAGTTTCCCCCAATACCTTGAGTTTGCTTTAGAAAACGGAGCTAAACTTCCCAGGTGGCTTAATCCAACTTCTAGCTGTCCATGGTCTACCCGCAGTTCGTTTTATGCGGCCATGGGTGGCAGACAGATGGAGGAGTTAAAACTTTTTTTGTTAGATACAATACCTCTACAGGTTAAATTTGCTATTAAGAAACTTAACGAAGCCTTTCCCAAAATGTTAGCGTTATGTCCGGATAGCCAAAAAGGAAAACTGAAGGCTAATTTTCAGCAGCTTTCCCGATCAACCCAGGGATTATATGCTTTGATCGATTATGTTAATTTCAAAGGTGACGGTACTTGGCCAACGGAAAGATATAAGGGGAAAGGATGGGGGCTTTTACAAGTTCTCGAAGAGATGGAAGGGGATAATATCCTGGATGCTTTTTGTGAAGCAGCTAAAAAAGTAATAAAAAGAAGGGTAAACAATGCACCTCCTTCTCGTCACGAAGAAAGATGGCTTAAAGGTTGGCTTAACCGTATTGACACCTATTGCAAATAAAGAGGTTAACCAAAAGGATTATGAAAAAGGCCAAAATGGGTAGTCTTTAAAACCTATGGATACATGCTATAACGGTATAAGGGGAAGCTTAATTATAATTCTATTTCTTTTAACTTCTTCTCTTTCTGCGCAGGCATGGAATTTAGAAAAAACCATTGAGCAAGGGGCAGCAATGATTTTGGAGATGAAAAACCGCTATAAAGATAATATTCCAGAACCTTTATTCCAAGAAGCCAAAGGAGTTGGAGTGGTCAGCATACTTCAAGCCAGTTTGTTTATGAAAGAAAGACGGGGAAAAGGTTGGGTAGCCATTCGCCTTCCTGAGGGACGCTGGTCTGGGCCCCTAGCTGTGAATGTATCAGGATGGGATTTGGGATTAGAAGTGGGTTTCAAAGCCGTGGAGCTCTTCTTGCTTTTTAATTCTCAAGAAACGATTGATCTGATTGTAAAAGGGACAAGATGTAATATTGGAGTAGGGCAAAGTGCCCAGCCAGGGTTAGTTGAAATCACTGAAGATCAGGTTTCCTCACCGACGGCTTCCGTTTATGTGTATCTTGTCTCCAAGAAAAAAATGAAAGGGATACAAATAGGGAACATTGATCTTGTTGCTGATCCCGATACTAATTGGAAATATTACCAGCAAAAATGTATTCCCTTTCAAATTCTTTCCGGCAGAGTCCCTGTTCCTGAAAGTGCACAGAGATTAATCCAGGCGTTATCTGAACCTTATCGGAGTGTGCCTGTAAGACAAGCAGAAAGAGTCGTAGCTTCTCCCCAGCCTATCCAATAATCCTTTGTAAGCGCTTTTCTTATTCCCTTTTTTGTTCGATGGGAAATGTGATCTCCATGGTAGTTCCTTTGCCTACATCACTGATAGCCCTGAGAGTGCCGCCATGGAGTTCCACAATCTGCTTGGTGATCGAAAGTCCTAATCCGGTTCCTCCTTGATCTCGATTCCGGGATTTATCTCCACGATAAAACCGGTCGAAAATAAAGGGAAGATCTTTGGGAGGAATTCCAAAACCATTGTCGATGATTTTTAGGACGAAGTTTTGACCCATTCTTTGTGCTTGAATGACCACTTCTCTGGGAGGAGTAGAAAACTTGATAGCATTATCGATCAGGTTGTAAATGGCTTGTTGAAACCAAAAAGGATCGATTTCAATGGGTGGAAGATCTTTTTCAACCAAAAGATTAACTGTGCATTCCTTTTGTTTGAATAGGGGATGAAGATCTTGAAGTGTTTCTTCTATGAACTTAGAGAAGTTGATGGATATGGGCTCGATAGTCAATTTGCGTGATTCAAGCTTGGCAAGAAGCAACAGATCTTCAATTAAAAGAGAGAGCCTTTCGCAATGTTTTTTCAGAATTTCATAGATTCTTTTGGTTTCTGCTTTAGACAGTTTTGGATTTTCGATCAAGGTTTCGACGTAACCCTTAAAGATAGAAAGGGGAGTTCTCAGTTCATGGCTGACATTGATCACGAACTCTTTTCTTGCTTCTTCAAACATCTTTATTTCGGTAATATCACGAAAGACTAAAACCATAATGTCACTAGGCAACTCTTGAGACTCATTGGTTACAGGGACAGCATCAACAACAAAATAGCCGGAGATTGTCCCTCTTGTTTCTGCACCCAAGAGTTCTTGGGTTAAAGGTTTTTGGGATTTGAAGGCTTCTTCGATCATTTTTTCAATTTCTGGAAGCTGGACCAATTCGACTAATTTTTTGCCCTGTGGATTAACATTCAAACCAAAAATCCTTTTAAATGAATCATTGGCTATCTTTATGAGATGACTCCGATCAATGATGACGATGCCTTCAGCCATCGATTTAAGAATGGTGTTTAAATTGATTTCTTCTTCTTTTGAAGCACGGATTAATCCTTGAAGAGTAGTGGATATAGACTCAAGGTTGCTTGAAATGGCTAAAAAGAGGGGATTCCCACTCAATAGAAAAGAGGAAGGGCTTTCTTTATTTTTTATAGCTTCGGTAATCTTTTCAATCTTTTGCAACCGGGATATCCAGAATTTTTGTCTCTGGAAAAAAAGAAAGAGAAATCCTATAGACAAAAAAAATACCAGACCGATCAGAAACCAGAGCATAGCTTAAGTAAAGTTAGATAAAAATGTAGTCTCGATCCCTTAATTACAAGAGCCTTAGTTTGGTTTTGTAAACCTATATCCAATACCCCTAACGGTCCTCAAGAATTGTGAAGCTCTCCCTAGTTTATCCCTGAGCCTTCGGATATGGGTATCGATGGTACGCGTATCGATAGTTTTATCGTAACCCCAAACATCTTTTAAAAGCTGCTCGCGACTCTGAACGGTCCCTTCTTTTTCAACCAGCGTTGACAAGAGACGAAATTCTATAGGGGTCAACTCGATCTTCCTTTTTTTGTAATAAGCGACTTTATCAATCGGATCGAGCCTGATTTTATCATCTAGGTGAAGTTGCTTGAGAGCTGCATTATTTTCAAATCTTCTTCGAAATATGGACTGTATTCGTAAAATTAACTCTCTTGGACTAAAAGGCTTGGCGATGTAGTCATCGGCACCCAACTCTAACCCTAAAATCCGATCCGATGGATTCGATTTCGCTGTCAGGATCACAATAGGAATGGACGAGGTATCAGGATCTTTCTTCAAATATTTACAAACATCAAGTCCAGAAAACTCGGGTATCATCAGATCAAGAACGATCAAGTCGGGCATCTGCTTGCGAGCGATACGCAAAGCCTCCATCCCTTCTTTTGCCTCGATCGTTTCAAAACCTTGGGATTTCAGCTGCATGCAAATTAAAGACAGAACATCTTCTTCATCCTCAACCACAAGTATTTTTTTCTTTCTTTTATCCATTCCCATATTGGCATTAGTAGATACTCAGCACATTTTTTCTTGATTTAAAAAGAAAAGAAGTTGGGAATTAACCTTTACTTATATTAGAATAAAAAAAGGATATAGATAAAGAAAAATTTCATTAAAAAAAATACTTTTACTTATATTTCCTTAGAAGTTTACTTTATTTTATCAAGCTTATCGTATCATCATTTTTTTCTTTAATTTTCTCTTATTCTAGGTATATTAAAAAGATGAGTTCCAATTAGATCTCTGTTTCTCTTTGAGATTTCTCGAATGTTGAATCGAATTTTTCATTGAACCTAACAAAAACACAACCTATGCCGATTGAATCAGATATTTCTACCGTATCCAAAGTAGAAGTGAGTTATGATGCTTCTCGCATAGAGAAATTAGAGGGGTTAGAGGCGGTTAGGAAAAGGCCGGGAATGTATATTGGACCCACCGATGAAAGAGGTCTGCATCATTGCGTCTTTGAGGTTCTCGATAATTCGATTGATGAACACTTGGCCGGCTATTGTACAAGAATAGAAGTCATTATTCATGTCGATGGATCGGTTTCTATTTTGGATAATGGTCGGGGTATACCGGTTGATCTCCATCCTAAATTTAAAATTCCAGCCGTTGAACTTGTTTTAACGAATCTCCATGCCGGGGGAAAATTTAGTCAGGGAGTGTATAAATATTCAGGGGGATTGCATGGTGTGGGGGCCAAATGTGTAAATGCTTTATCGGAATGGTTCAAAGTCGAAGTTTTTAGGGATGGGAAAGTCTATAGGATGGAGTTTAGGAGAGGCAAAACCTCTAAGCCGCTTGAAGTTGTTGGCAAAACGCAGAAAACGGGCACGCTTATTACCTTTAAACCTGACCCTGAAATTTTTACCCAAACCTTGGAGTTTAAAACCGAAATTATTGCTAAAAGGTTGAGGGAACTTGCCTTTTTAAATCCAGGCTTGGAGATATTGCTCTTGGATGAAAGACAATTAGGGGATGCCAAGCCCACTCCTTACAGGTTCTTTTTCAAAGAGGGCATAGCGGAGTTCGTATCCGAGTTTACCCAGGATTTGAAACCCCTTTGTCCTCGGCCGATTGTGATTCAAAAACAGAAAGACGATCTTATTATTGATTGTGTTCTACAATACACCGAGGGTTATACAGAACAGATTTTTTGTTATACTAATGGCATTCCTAATCCCGATGGAGGAAGTCATTTGTCGGGGTTAAAAACAGCCCTTACTCGATCGATTAATCAATATGGCAAAGCGAATAACCTCTTTAAGGAAAAGGATCCTCCGATTAGCGGGGAGGATGTTCGGGAAGGGTTAGTGTGTATTCTTTCTCTTAAACATCCTGCACCGAGTTTTGAGTCACAAACCAAAGTCAAGCTTGTTTCTCCAGAAGTAGAAGGGATTGTTTCCTCTCTGGTTTACGAAGGTTTGATGAGTTACTTGGAACTTAATCCTCAGGTTGCTAAAAGGATCGTTGAAAAGGCTTTGACTGCAGCACGGGCCCGGGAAGCAGCAAAAAAAGCCAGGGAAGCTGTACGTAAAACAGCATTGAGCGGGGGAGGGTTACCTGGGAAACTTGCCGATTGTTCCATTAGAAATCCAGAACAGGCTGAACTTTTTATCGTCGAAGGAGATTCCGCAGGAGGATCGGCAAAACAGGGTAGAAATAGGCAATTTCAGGCTATTCTTCCCATAAGAGGAAAATTGATTAATGTAGAAAAAGCAAGGTTGGACAAGGTTCTTAATAACGAAGAAATTCAAACCATTATTACGGCAGTGGGGACGGGGATCGGAGAAGGTGATGGAGAAGGATCCTTCCTATTAGATAGGTTGAGATATCATAAGATTATTTTGATGACCGATGCCGATGTGGATGGTTCTCATATTCGCACTCTTCTTTTAACTTTTTTTTATCGACAGATGCCCGAGCTGATCAACAAAGGGCATGTGTACATCGCCCAACCTCCTTTGTACCTAGTAGGAAAGAAAAAAGAGGAGTATTACGTACAAAGCGATGAAGAGCTCAACAAGATTCTCATTGAGCATGGAGTTAAGAATGTCGAGCTTTTTACGATTACGACAGAGAAGGTTTTTCGTGGCAATGAGCTGTTGGGACTGCTTTCAAAGCTAGAAAAACTGTGCCAATTCTCTAAATACTTGGAACTGCATGGTATAGATTTTGATTTGCTCCTGTCTAAAAAAGATACCGAGAGTGGTAAACTGCCTGAACACATCGTCCGGGTTTGGGAAAATAATCAAGAAAAGCTTTACTTTTTCTTCGATGAAAGACAACTTGGACAGTTCGCTGACGAAAATCCAGATCTCCTTCTTTTTGAAACTTCAGGAGGAGAGATCATTCCCCCTAACCTGGCTGATGTCCCTGAAAATGAAGGGGTAGTTGGCGGAAGACGAGCCACTTACCTGGAGTTGTTTGAAAGCCCCATGGTTATGAAAATTCTAAAAGAACTTTCTCAAGTGGGTTTTGAAGTCAGCCGTTATAGATCAAAAGATACTCCGCTTTATAAAATGATTGTCAAAAAGGGGGAAAAAGGAGAAAAGCAACTCGATATTTTTTCAATTGGACAAATCTTGGACCTAATAAAAGAAAATGGGAAAGAAGGGGTTGAAATCAAACGGTTTAAAGGTCTAGGAGAAATGAACCCCAAGCAGCTCTATGAAACGACAATGGATCCTCAAAAAAGAAAGCTTCTAAAAGTGGAGATTGCTGATGCCATTGAAGCTGAAAAGATATTTGTCACCCTCATGGGGGAAGAAGTTGAACCCAGGAAACGGTTCATAGAAGAAAACGCCTTGCACGTAAAAAACTTAGATATATAAAAACGACTCTTTTTTTGTTATCAGCCTAAAACTTATGCCACAGCAACCTGAAAACGGCAACCAGGAATTGGATAATAGGAGCAGTGCCTCGGTACGACTTGTCGATGTTTCCGAGGAGATGAAGAGCTGTTTTATAGACTATGCGATGTCCGTGATCATTTCACGGGCATTGCCCGATGTAAGGGATGGCTTGAAACCTTCTCAGAGAAGAATTCTTTTTGCCATGCATGAGCTAGGCCTAGCCCCCAACCGGAAACATTTGAAATGTGCAAAAATCGTGGGCGAAACGATGGGTAATTTCCATCCTCATGGGGATCAAGCGATTTATCCAACCCTTGTCCATATGGCTCAACCTTGGGCAATGCGAGAAGTGCTCATTGATGGGCAGGGAAATTTTGGATCTATTGAAGGCGATCCACCTGCAGCCATGCGTTATACTGAAGCTCGGCTTTCTAGTGCGGGAGCTTTGCTGATGGCGGATATGGAAAAGGATACCGTGGATTTTGTCCCTAATTATGATGAAACGCGGATGGAACCTTCGGTATTTCCTGCTGCATTCCCCAATTTAGTGGTAAACGGTGGAACAGGTATTGCCGTGGGTATGGCTACAAATATACCTCCTCATAATCTTTCAGAAACGATAGATGGGTTGGTGGCTTTGATTGATCAACCTGGGCTTTCTACCGATGATCTTTTAAGATACATACAGGGACCCGATTTTCCTACCGGTGGGGTGATCTTGGGCAAGGAAGGAATAGCCCATTATTTTGCCACGGGCAGAGGCAGTCTTAAGGTAAGAGGTACAATCCACTTTGAGGAACTCAGGGGGGGCAAATCAGCGATTATTATTGATGAAATTCCTTATAATGTCAACAGGGCTGCTCTTGTCGAAAAAATTGGCGAACTTGTAAATCAAAAAGTTATTCCTGAAATTTTGGATATAAGGGATGAATCCGACGAAAATACCCGGGTGGTCATCGAACTGAAAAGAGATGCTATTCCCAAGGTCGTTGCTAACAATCTTTATAAACACACTCCCTTGCAGACCAATTTTGCCGTCAATATGGTTGCTATCGACCGGCTCCGGCCCAAGTCTCTCAACTTGAAAGAATTGTTGAGTTGTTATCTTGATCATAGGCATGAAGTCGTGGTGAGACGAACTCGGTTCGATTTAAATAAAGCCTTGGAAAGGGCCGAGATCCTCGAGGGTTTTTTAATCGCTTTAAGCAGGCTAGAAGATTTTATCCAGATTATAAGGCAATCTTCTAACAGGGATGAAGCCAGAAGAAAACTGTTAGGTTTGGAGTTCTTGGCTGAGGAAATAGAAGCTCTTGGAATTGCTGATTATGATCAAAGACTAAACGAAGGAGAAATCTATAGGCTAACCTTGAGACAAGTTGAAGCTATTCTGGATTTAAGATTGTATCAATTGACAGGCCTTGAAAGAGAAAAAATAGCTTCTGAATATGCAGAACTTTTGGCTAAAATTAAAGAGTTTAGGGAAATACTGGCTAGCGAAGAAAAAATCTGGGCCATAGTCAGGGCTGAGCTTCTTGAGGTTAAAGAGAAGTATGGGAATCCAAGAAAAACAAAAATTGTGGCCGATGAAGGGGAGGTCGCTTTTGAAGATCTTATCGCTAATCAGCGTGTGGTCATTACCTTGACCCACAACGGGTTTATTAAGAGAACAAGCCTGGATAGTTACCGGTCTCAAAGGAGGGGAGGAAGGGGAGTCATTGGCATGTCCACATTGGATACAGGAGTTGAAGAAGAGCGAGATTTCGTTGAATCTTTATTTAATGCGTCAACGCATGATTACCTTCTTTTTTTTACAACCGATGGCAGAGTTTATATCCAGAGAGTCTATGAAATTCCTGAAAAAGAAAGGGCGAGCAAAGGTAAAAACATAGCCAGCATTCTTGAATTAAAACCGACCGAAGAGATCGCCTCTATGTTAAGAATTGTGGCAAATCCACAATCTTTGGATGGAAGAGAATATGCTTTGGATAAAGAAGGCTATATCTTTTTCTGCACCTCAAAAGGGAAGGTTAAAAAAACAGCTATTTGTGAGTTTCGAAACATTCGAAAAGGGGGGATAACCGCTATTTCTATCGATGAGAATGACAAACTTATTGATTGCATGTTTACGGATGGGCAAAAAGAGATTGTTTTGATCACCAGAGAGGGGCAAAGCATAAGGTTTGCAGAAACAGATGTCCGTCCTATGGGAAGAAATGCAGCTGGAGTAAACGGCATTGATTTGCAGCCTGGAGACGAGGTCGTGGGAGCGACTGTGGTCGATAATAGGGCAACATTACTAGTCGTCAGTGAAAAAGGAATAGGGAAAAGAACTTCTTTCGATGAATATCGCAAGCAGAAAAGAGCGGGATTTGGGATAAAAACGATGAAAACGACAGATAAAACGGGTAAAGTGGTATCAGCCCTTACGGTTTTAGAAGACGATGAACTCATGCTCCTTACTCTTAAAGGCAATGTGATCAGGATTCGGATTAAAGATCTTCGAAAAACGGGAAGGAATACACAAGGAGTGCGACTCGTTCAGATGGATAGTGACGATAAAGTTACTTCCATAGCCCGCATTATCCCAGATAAAGAAGAAAACGAAGAAACTTTAGTTCCTTGAAGTTAAAATAGAGGTGTGGTGTTTCTTGCTAGCTCTTTTTAATTGACAATGGCTAAAGCTTAGAGGCCAGCTGCTTTTTTAAGCCTATCATTGATGGCTACACCCAACTCTTTTTCAGGCAACAGTAAAGCATAAATTTTTTCTACCCCACTTTTATCCAGTTCCCGCATCATCTGAAAAAAATTGACAGCGGCTTCGGAAAAAGATCTTTTTGGGGAAAGATTTCTTGCTATTTTAAAGCCTTGACTGTCTTCTTCTCCCCAATAAAGAAGGGCACAATTTTGCCTTTTATGAGGAGGTATGTCGGATAACCTATGGATAATTTCTAGCGGGGTTGAGGGTGCATAATGTTTTGGAAACCTGCCGGGTGCAAGATTCCATCCTGTGTCGGAAGAGGGGACATTGACTGGACCTATTTTTCTTTCTATTTCTTCTTTTGAAATGGCTCCAAATCGAAGCAGTAAGGGAGGATTTTGAGCAAAAGAAACAACGGTTGATTCAATTCCAACTTGGCATGGTCCACCATCTAAAATCATGGGGATAAGCTGGTCGAACTCTTCATATACGGCTTGAGCGGTGGTTGGACTGATTTTGCCAAACCTGTTAGCGCTAGGTGCTGCAAGAGGTTTAGCGAATTTTTCAATTAATTTTAGAGTTAACGGATGTTTAGGTACTCTAAAACCAGCAAAAGGGAGTCCTGCGGTAACAATGTCAGGAATAAGATCTTTTTTTTTAAGAACAAGGGTTAGAGGACCAGGCCAATAGTTTTCTGCAAGTATTCTTGCTTCATGGGGTAAATGGGCGACATAAGAACGGACTTCTTCAAGGGAAGAACAATGAACAATAATAGGGTCTATTCTTGGCCTTTTTTTAAGTTCAAAGATTCGAACTACTGCTTCAGGATTCAAAGCATCAGCAGCTAAACCATAAACGGTTTCGGTAGGAATGGCAACGAGCTGGCCTTTGTGTAAAATATCAACAGCCTTTTCTATTGCCTTTTTTATTTCTGCATTAAATTCATTATCTTTCATTAATTAAAAAAAACGATTTGTTTATAATAGGGCTTTTTTAAGAAAACGAGGGAATGAAAAAGGGCATTATTTAAAAAGTATGCAAAAAACATTAATCTTCATTTTTTGCTTTAATTTTTAAAAGAAATTTTTGAAGAAATCGAATCCTATCCATGAGATAATGAGCGAATGATGAGAGTTGTTTTTATAGGAACGGGAGAATTTGGGGTTCCAAGTCTTGAGGCTATAGCATTGGATGGAAGATATGCTATACCTGGGGTTGTGACTCAAGCAGATAAACCCATAGGCAAGCAAAAAGAACTAATCCCTTCACCTATAAAAAAAATCGCCTTGGAACACCACATATGGGTTTTCCAACCTGAAAATATAAACTCTGCCGTATCCATTCAACAAATCCAATTTCTTAAACCCGATGTTCTTGTCGTGTGCGATTATGGACAAATATTATCTAAAGAAGTACTTGCAATTCCTTCGGTTGGAGCCTTAAACATCCATGGTTCGCTTCTTCCTAAGTATCGAGGTGCTTCCCCCATTCAGGCTGCAATAATGAACTTGGACAAAGAGACCGGAGTAACAGTCATATGGATGGATGAAGGGATCGATACGGGAGATATTCTAATGAGTGATAAACTCTTGATACGTTCCACAGACACAGCAGATTCCTTGCATAAGAGATTAGCTGAGCTTGGTGCTCGATTAATTATCCAATCATTAGAAGCGATTATAGCGGGTAAAGCTCCTCGAATTCCCCAAAACGATGCCTTGGCTTCTTATGCTAAAAAAATCAAAAAAGAACAAGCTCTTATTGATTGGACAAAAGATAGACACGAAATCGATGCAATGATTCGAGCTTTTAATCCATGGCCAGTAGCTTTTACTACGCTATGGATTGGAGGAGAAAAAAAGATCCTTAAAATATTTAAAGTGATTATTTCACATCGGGCCAGAGGTGTTCCGGGAGAAGTAGTGCGGATCGATCGACACGGCATTCTTGTGGCTACTGGCCGTACTGGGGGGCTTTTGCTCAGGGAGGTTCAACTTGAAGGAAGAAAAAGGATGCATGCGGCTGATTTTGCCCGTGGGGCAAGATTAGCTATAGGTACCATTCTAGGGAAACAAGATGAGCAATGAGCCTTATGGAACGTTGCTGGGAGCGATAAGTTTAGATGGAAAATTTTTAACACAAGAGTTTTCTTTAGATTTATTATGCCAGAGGCTTCTAACTCTAAAAGAAGATTCAATAGAAATTCTGACCGATCTGGATTGGACTATTCCCTCCCATTTTCGTTTTAAAAAATTTAATCCTCAGTCTTTTGACCTGAACGTTGCCTCCTTAAAAGCTCCTTTTTTTCTTTTGTGTTCGCCACTTGCCAATAAACTTGCGTTGGAGGTTGGAATCGTAAGCAGGATTTCCGTACTCTGGACTCCCTCTTTTTATTTGGGAAAAAAGCAATATTTATTCGACGCTTTTTTAGCTGCAAATAAAAGAATAAAATTAAACCTGGAATCGTGGGAAATATTTCCCGAAGGGTGTGCTTGTCATTATAAGATAGCCAAACATTAAAAAAGATAATTTTTTATACTCTAGAAATTCTTTCTATATGGTATAACAAAATTCATGATAAAAATAAGAATATTATTGGCTTTTCTTTTTAGCTTTTTCATAGTTTTGAGCTTACATGCTCAAAGGCCATTTAGTTTACCCAAGCAATTTTCGGTTTCACAAGTCATAAAAGTGGGTAATGGAGAGATCATTCAAAGGATTTTTGTTGATGGAGATAAAATTAGGGTAGAGGGACCCACGGGGATCCAACAACAAATAAATATTATTCGTAAAGATAAAAAAGTGATTTATACCCTTTTCCCCGAGGAACACATATATTTTGAGCATCCCGTCAAAGAAGAAACCCCTTTATATGATATTACTCCTGGTGATCCTGCAGCAAAATGGACACTTCTTGGGACAGATAGTCTTCAAGGGGTGAGTTGTGATAAATACTTGATGGAATCCAAAGCGGGCAAAGCTACTTTTTGGATTGTTAAAGATACGGGAGCCCCCCTGCAGATTATGCCTGAAAAGGGAAACATATTAGTGGTATGGAAAGATTACAAAGTTGGCCCACAACCCGAAGACCTTTTCGTCATTCCCTCAGGTTACCAACAAATTGAAAACTACTCGATCGACCAGGAAGAGAAGACTCAAGAACTTCCCCAGGGAAACTCAAAACCCATCATTCCTTCTTCTCCTCATAATGCTCAGTAAAAGGCAGGGATAGAGGGATTAAGAGTTAAACTGATGGAGTTTTGTTTTTTCTGAACTGATCATTTTATTTAAATTAATACCCAGGACCAAGGGTGTGAAAGTGATAGGGGAAAAAGACAACAACAGCCAGATTGGATCAATAGGAACTTTCTTTGAAGCTGCTGTTTAAATCACTCAAGCTGGCTAAAACCACTGTATAGAAAACTACTAGCCTGGGGGTTATAAGGAGAGAAATTTCTTCTTGTTGATCTGAAAAACGAAAATAAAAGTTAGGGGAAATTTCTAGGTAAACAGATCAGCTATCCTTTAAAAGCGAAAAACACTGCACCGATAATAAACAAATAGGCAATCAAGAGGTTCCAGCTGGGTGATTCTTTGAAAATAATCCAAGCAAGCAAAGTAAACACGGCAAGGGTAATGCATTCTTGGAGAACTTTGAGCTGAGTGACACTGAACGAGGAAGATCCTATTCTATTGGCGGGTACTTGAAAGATATATTCAAAAAAAGCAAGACCCCAACTCATCATTATAGCCGAAGGCAAAGGTTTATTCTTGAATTTCAGATGGAGATACCATGCTAGGGTCATGAAAATATTAGAAAGAATTAGAAGCAAAACGGTTTTCATGGGTCTGGATGCGATTTTTATGTTTTTAATTTGCATAACCAATCACAGCAAAAAAACTCCACATCGAAAGCTATTGAATTTTATTTTGGGGAAGCCACTGAAGAACTTTTCAAAATCGAAGATAATTTCTGAAATCAAAGATCATAGAAGGGCTCCCAACATAAAAAATTTTTAAATTTTTCCTATTTTATCTATAAACTGACTATCTTCAAGTGTTGTTGTATCCCCGGTAATCCGTCCTTGCAGGCTGACTTCCTTTAAAAGTCTTCTGACAATTTTCCCACTTCTGGTTTTGGGCAGTGTATCAAGAAAACGGATCTCTTGTGGCCTGGCCAAGGAGCCAATTTCCTTGACAACATGATCTTTTAAAACTTGAACAAGTTCAGTTGAAGCCAAATAACCTTCTTTAAGAGTAATAAAAGCGATCAGGGCCTCTCCTTTATAGGGATCAGGAATGCCTACAACGGCTGCTTCGGCTACCGCAGGATGACTGACTAAGGCATTTTCTACCTCGGCAGAACCAATACGATGGCCAGAAACGTTTATGACATCATCGATCCGACCCGTAATCCAGAAATAGCCTTCTTCATCTTTGTAAGCTCCATCTCCTGTAAAATAAACTCCAGGTATTCTACTGAAATATATTTTTTTGTAACTGTTTTCATCTTTGTATATTCCCCTAAACATGGAGGGCCACGGTCCTTTGATAACTAAAAAACCGTTACGGCCTGGGGGTAGGGGATTGCCCTGTTCATCAACGACTTCTGGAGATATGCCAAAAAAGGGAAAGGTTGCTGAGCCAGGTTTCATTGGCGTGGCTCCAGGTAAGGGTGAAATAAGAATTGACCCTGTTTCTGTCTGCCACCAAGTATCTACAATAGGACACTTTTCTTTGCCCACATGACGATAGAACCACATCCATACTTCTGGGTTAATGGGTTCTCCCACACTCCCAAGTAATCTTAAAGAAGATAACTCATGGTTCGCAATCCACTGCAATCCCCATTTGATAAATGCCCTTATGGCAGTAGGAGAGGTATAAAAAATAGTTATCTTGTATTTTTCAATCAACTGCCAAAACCGGTCGAAGGAAGGAAAATCAGGAGCACCTTCATAAATAAAAATCGAAGCTCCATTGGCTAAAGGCCCATAAACAACATAGCTATGTCCTGTAATCCATCCGATATCAGCCGTACACCAATACAAGTCTTCTTCTTTGAGATCAAAAATCATTTTGGTACTAAAAGCGGTCTGGACCAGATATCCACCCGAAGAATGAACTATTCCTTTAGGTTTGCCCGTAGTCCCACTGGTATAAAGGATGAAAAGAGGCTGTTCACTATCAAGGACAGCTGGATCACAAAATTCTTCAACCCCAGCTCGTTCTTTTTCCATCCAGTAATCCCTTCCCTCGATCATTTGAACCGCAGAGCCTGTTCTTTTAAAAACAAGCACCTTTTTTATTTGATTGCTTAGGCTAGCCGCCTCATCTACTCTGGTTTTAAGAGGAATTATCTTTCCCCTGCGAAATCCTCCATCAGCTGTAACTATTAGACGAGCCCCACTATCGAGTATTCTTTCTAGTAATGACTTCGAGCTAAACCCGGCAAAGACGACATTATGGATAGCGCCAATTCGAGCACAGGCAAGCATGGTGATAATGGCCTGAGGGATTAAAGGCATGTAAATAACAACCGTATCAGACTTGCCTACTCCATGTTTTTTTAGAACATTCGCCGTAATGCAGACTTCTTTGGTTAACTCTTCGTAACTGTAAGTGAGGCTTTCTCCATTTTCGCCTTCCCAAACCAAAGCTCTTTTGCTTTTTCTATTTCCTTTCAAATGCCTATCCAAGCAATTATAAGAGACATTTAAACTGCCCCCACAAAACCATTGAGGATGAATAAGCTCTCCATTAGATGTCTTTTCCCAGGGTTTAAACCAATCTATTTCTTGAGCTACTTTTCCCCAGAAGAGTTCAGGATTATCGATCGACTCTTTGTATAATGCCTTGTATTTCTGTTGAGTATCGATAAGTGCTTTCTGAGAAAAAGAATGAGGAGGATAGATTTTTAGCGATAAATAAGATCTTTCTTGACTCTGTTGGTCACCCATAGGAATGCCCTTTTTGTTGTTCCATTTTTAGTAAGAGGAAAATTTTTTATTTCGTAAAGGATATTCCAATATATTTATCGAATATCATACTTTCTCAACTTGGCATAGAGAAGAGGTCTAACAATACCCAATTTTTTGGCAGCCGCTGAGCGGGTTGGACATTCAGCAAGAGCTTTTTGGATAAACATTTGTTCAAGTTCTTCCAAAGCTTTGGGCAAGGGGAGGTTGAAAAGATGTTCCATTTCATTTGATTCGAAACGATTGACAAAAGGAAGATCAATATCTAAAGGATCGATTGTTCTTTTTTGGAGAGTTAAACAAAGTCGAATGATCAAGTTTTCTAACTCTCTTATGTTACCAGGCCAGTGATAACGAAGAAGGACCTCTAGAGCCTTTTTTGAAATATGTTTAGGGTTATCCTTGGAATATTTAGAGATAAAATAGTGCACGAAATCGGTAATATCTTCTTTTCTTTCTCTAAGAGAAGGAACCCGTATTCGAATAACGTTGAGTCGAAAGAATAGCTCCTTGCGGAAATGACCCTGATGCATCTCTTTTTCAAGATTGCCTTTATTAGAAGCAATTATCCGAATAGCCTTGTGTGAGAGGTCTTTTTTTGATTGGTCAAAAAGCCGAAGTATTTTGGATTGTAAGCTAGGTTTTAGTTCTTCGATCTCGTCAAAGAAAAGTGATCCTCCTGTAGCCTCTAGCCACTTTCCTTTTTGTCTTGCCGGGGGCTGTTGTCGATCAAGGCTGGTCAGATTCTCCCCGAAGAGTTCATTTTCTGCCAACTCTTCTGGAAGTGAACTGCAATGAATGGAAATAAATGGATAGGAAGCTCTTGAGCTATTGAAATGAATGGCTTGGGCAATGAATTCCTTGCCACTGCCCGTTTCCCCTGTTATAAGGACAGGCTGATCGGTAGAAGAAGCGATAGCAACCATTTTTCGAAGTTCGTCTGCTAATTTGCTCCTACCAATTATAACATATGAAGAATGGGATTGGGGAGGGCTGCTCATAGTGCTTGTGTTTTAAACACGGCCTATTTTCAATAAGTTGGTTATAACTTTCTTCTTTTTCTATAACATATCGTGCACGTTGTAAAAAGCCAGCGCCATAAAATAAGGGTTGACATAACAACAAAATAAGCAGTTTTGTATTCTGAGTTATTTTTGTTTTTTATAAATCCTTTATGTAAAAAACTCATAAAGAATAGGAAAGTTTCTTGTTAAGAAACCACAAAAGAAAGAGACCTAAGTATTGTTTGAAGTTTATTAAACCATCAGTTCGAAGTGTGTCTTTTGGCCTTCGATCGAATTAGGGCCTACCCACAGGAAAAATCGACCAGCCTCAAGTTTCTTTTCCCCTTCGAAGTCTATAAAAGCCAGATCTGAAGGGCTGATAGAAAATTTTACCGTTTGCTTCTCTCCTGGTTGAAGGCAAACTCTTCTGACAGCTTTAAGTTCTTTTATAGGCCTTGAAATGGAAGCCGTAGCATCCCTGATATAAAGCTGGATACTTTCTTCACCAGCTATATTCCCTCTATTTTCTATTTCCACGTAGACTTCGAGGATTTTATCAGGGGTAATTCTTGTGAGATTGAGCCGAGGAAAGCTGTAATGAAAGGTTGTATAACTTAATCCATAACCAAAAGGGAAGAGGGGTGTTGTGGCTTGATCAATATAGCCTGAACAAGGAATAGACCAACCGGAAGGCCTACCTGTAGCTAGATGTCTATAGTAAATTGGGATTTGACCGACAGATCTTGGAAAGCTAATAGGTAGTTTTCCTGAAGGATTACAAAGACCAAATAGAATTTGTCCTAAAGCTCTTCCTGTTTGTGTCCCCAAAAACCAAGCCTGAATAACTGCCTTAGCTCCAGAAATAAACTTGCATAAATCAAGCGGCCTGCCACTGAATACGACAATGATCACCGGAGGTCCGATTTGGAGGAGGGTTTCAAGGAGCTGTGATTGCCCAGCTGGCAAATCCAGGAAAGCTCTTGACGCCGCTTCCCCTGACATTCTTGCTTTTTCTCCAACTGCTGCAATGATGAGCTGGCTTTTTTGGGCAATCTCTATGGCCTGTTGCAACTGTTCTTTCGAAGAAGAAAAATAATCAGATCCTCTAGCTACAACGATTTTTGTTCCCGGGGGAGCATACTCTTTCATCCCCTCGGCCAGGGTTACGACTTCTTGAGGATCACCTATTGCTGGCCATGGACCTAAGTGTTCTTTCTTTTCGGTACTGAAAGGCCCAATCAAAGCTATTGAACTTATATTAGGAGCAATGGGCAGAATAGCTTGTTCATTTTTAAGAAGGACAACCGATTTTTGGGCTGCTTCAAGGGCGATTTCTCTGTTAGTTTGGATTAAGGGTTGGAATTCTTTGTTGTTTTTTTCGACCTGTGGATAGGGAGAAGAAAACAGCCCAAGTTTATGCTTAAAACATAGAACCCTTAAAACGGCCTTATCGATGGTTTCTTGCTTTACTTTACCTTCCTGAACAAGTTCTTTTAGGTATTTTAAATAGAGACCACTGGCCATATCGATATCAATGCCTGAATTGATGGCGATTTGAGCTGCCTCTTTTTCATTTTCAGCAATGCCATGTTGTATAAGTTCTTTGACGGCATTCCAGTCACTGATAACAGGTCCTTTGAAGCCTAGTTCATCTCGTAATAAGTCTTTGAGTAAGTAAGGGTTTGCGGCGGGTGGAAGTCCATTTATAGCAGGAAAAGCAGCCATCGTTGAGAAAGCTCCTTTTTTAAAAGCTTCGCTAAAGGCTGGCAGATAAACTTCCTTGAGCAGCTGAATTGGAATATTGACCGTATTATAATCCCTGCCCCCTTCAACAGCTCCATAACCAACAAAATGTTTTGGACAAGCCGCAAGAAGACTCGAAGAACAAAGAGTGTTTCCTTGAAATCCTTTGATCCAACTGGAACTTAAAAGCGCTGCCAGATAAGGATCTTCTCCTGGACATTCAGCAACTCTTCCCCAACGAGGATCCCTTGTTACGTCTACCATTGGGGCGAAGGTCCAATGGATACCATTGGACCGAGCTTCTAGGGCTGATCCATGGGCTACTTTCTCGACCAGTTCGCTGTCCATGCTAGAAGCTAAAGCGATGGGAATGGGGAAAATGGTTTTGAATCCATGTAAAACATCATAGGCAAACAGGAGGGGAATTTTTAACCGGCTTTTACATAAAGAGATTTGCTGAGCAAGCTGAATCTGATCAGGATCTGAGATGTTCAAGAAAGAGCCTACATAACCCTTTTCGATAAGGGTTTTTTGCTCATGGGAAAGGCAGCCGTTTTGGGCAGAAAGTTGAACAAGTTGTCCAATTTTTTCTTCCAGTGTCATTAAAGATAGCAGATTTGTGATTTCGGATTCAATCATAACACTGGATAAGAGGGGGAAGCTCAAAACCAAGCTACGCTAAAGAAAAACTTCCAAGAAGATTGCTCAAATAAAGACAGCGTGTTTAATGGATCCCTCCAGACAGTTGACCTTGGACAGTTCGGGTTTCTTTCCCAAGGGCTTTCTTCCATTTCCAAAGAATTGGACAGCCTATGAAAGGGAAAGATTGACGAAATTTTCTTTCAAGAAACTTCTGGTATGTTTCTTTAATCCATTTCTGGTTATTCACAAAAAGAACAAAAGTGGGGCAGGGTAGAGTAGTTGAACCCTCTTTTTCTTTAACTTGAGTAGCATAATAAATTTTCAGTCTTTTACCCTGAACAAGCGGGGGAGGAAACTGATTTAAGCTATCCTGGAAAAATTCAACAAGCTGGTGGGTGGGTATTCTTTTTTTGCGTTGCTGATCAACAAGTCGAACTGTAGTGAGAAGCTGATTAAAATTCCATTTTTTTTCCGCACTCATACCTATCACAGGAGCATAACTTAAAAAGGGTAACTCGTTTTGAACATACATAGTCGCTTTTTTATTCCATTCTTTGGCATTGAAATGATCTACCAAAAGATCCATCTTGTTAAGTATTATGATACAGGGCTTATAAGCTTTTTGGATTAAGCCTCCAATTTTTTTGTCTTGAAAACTAACTCCCTTCTTAGCATCAATAACAAACAACACGATGTGTGAGCGGTTGATAGAGTGAACTGTTCGGCCGGCGACTTTTCTTTCAAACTCTTTTTGTTGTTTGTTTTTTTTCCGTAGTCCAGCTGTATCGATGAGGCTAAAAACGCTACCCGCAATCTCAATATCCACATCGACGGCATCGTGAGTAGTGCCTGGCTCTTCGTGAACCAGAAGACGATTTTCTCCGAGAAGAGAGTTGATTAGAGATGATTTTCCAGCATTGGGTTGACCAATCACAGCGATTCGAGTTGCCGCAGTAGGATTGCTTTTTTGACTCTCTTCAGGCAGGCGGGAAAAAATTCTTTCGACAAGTTCTTGTATACCGAGGTTATGGGCTGCGGAAACGGGAAAAATTTCTTCAATACCCAGTTGAGCAAACTCCGCACAAAATTGTTCCATTTCCGGCTGATCGATCTTGTTGACGACAAGGAATACAAATTTATTTTTTTCTTTCAAAAATTTAGCTATTTCTTTGTCTAAAGGATGAAGCCCGACCCTGCCGTCGACAACGAAAAGGACGATATAGGCTTCGTTAATTGCTCCATTGATCTGGTCATGAATCGATTTGTCTAGAGGGGAATGGAAATCAAAACTCATGCCCCCAGTATCGATCAGCATTAGTTCTCTTTGCCCTTTTTTGACAAAGGAAATTATCCTATCACGGGTTACCCCGGCGGAGTCGTAAACCAAGGATATGTCTTTAGAACATATCCTATTAAATAGAAGAGACTTCCCTACGTTTGGTCTACCCACAATAGTTACAATTTTCATTCCTAGACAAAATTACCCTTTTTGGGTGTTGAAGAGATAGAACGACTTTCTTGGTAGATAAGATACTTTAATCCTCTAAAGAAATAAACCAAGGTTGAAGCTATGACGAAAAGAGCACATAAATAGACAGAAATATTACTTAGAAAAACAGTGCCAAGAAGGGAAAAACCGATAAGACAAAAACTGCCAAAAGTTGCGACTTTGCCTGTCCAATGGGGCTGAATTTCTACTTCTTTATGTATGGCCTTAAAAAAAAGAATGCCAAATAAAAGAAGGATATCTCTGCTAGCAATCAAAAAGGGAAGCCAAAGGGGAATCTTTGCTATTTTTGAAACATTGATTGTCGCCAGAGAAAAAAGCAGAACAAAAAGAAGCAGCTTGTCCGCAATCGGATCGAGTATAGCACCAAGCTTACTTTTTTGGCCACAGTTCCTCGCTAAATATCCATCAAGGCAATCGGAGAAGGCAGCAACAAGAAAGATAATGAAGGAACCGGCCCTCAACCGTTCGTCTGGCTGGTTAATTTCATCGCTCTTTTCATATTGATCGAGGAAAACAAGGATCAAAGGTACTGAAAAGATTCTAAATAAGGTTATCCAGTTAGCAGGAGTCATTATTTTCATTCTTTTAAGAAGACTACCTTATATAATCTATTCAAAACCCTATTTTTACCTAACACGGCTAACATCGGGTAAAGACTAGGACCGACTGTCCGCCCCGTGAGTGCAACTCGAAGCCTATGGATGTAATCAGCGGTCTTTCGTCCCCTTTTCAAGGCTAAATCTTTGATCGTTTCTTCGAGTTCTTTTGACTCGAAAGAAGAAATTTTTTCTAGGTAAGGAATAACCTCTGCCAATATTTTTTTCCCATTATCGTCAAGGTATTGTTGAAAAATTTCATCTTCGTACTCAATCGAATCAGTCAGCAAAGGTTTTATCCAATGGACAAGTTCTTTTCCTGTTTTGACTTTTTCTCGAACTATCCCTATTGCTTTTTTTAAAAACGAAGGATCAGTATTGTTATCGATAAGTCCCGCTTTTTCTAGCCAGAAGAAAGCATGAGGATAGAGCTCATCCAGAGGTAAAGAATGCATGTACTCGGAGTTTATCCAAAGGAGCTTAGGGTAATTAAACCGGGCATTACTTCGATGAATTTGGGGTAGATCGAATTTGGCGATCGCTTCTTCGATATCGAAAATTTCCCTGTTCTCTTTAAGAGACCACCCAAGCAAACAGAGATAATTGCGAAAGGCTTTAGGCAGAAATCCTTCATCAATGTATTCTTGGACTGAAGAGCCTTTGTCTCTTTTACTCATTTTTGTACCCCCTGGATTAAGGATAAGGGGGATATGGGCATAAAGGGGCGGAGTCATGCCTAAAGCTTCAAAAAGGGCAATATGTTTAGGGGTATTTGAAAGATGATCTTCTCCCCGGATAACATGACTGATTTTCATCTCTGCATCATCGACTACATTAACGAGATGAAAAACAAAAGAGCCGTCCTTTCTGCGGATCACGAAATCCTTTTCTAAAGTACAATCAAAATAGATGTCTCCACAGATTATATCAGGAACAATTATCCGTTTTCTAGGCATCTTAAAATAAACAGCTTCATCTTTGATATAAGCGAATCCTTGAGCAATTAGTCTATTGCAATAGTCGGTATAAATTTCTTTTCGTTGACTTTGAAAATAAGGGCCGAACTGTCCTAGAGTTTTTCCATCCGGCATAGGTCCTTCATCCCAATCAAGCCCTAACCATTTAAGGTTGTCGAATATAACGGATAAAGCCTGTGGAGTATTCCGACTGGTATCGGTATCTTCGATCCTTAGAATGAATGTTCCTTCAAAATGCCTTGCATATAACCAGTTAAATAAAGCTGTACGAGCTCCTCCAACATGAAGGAATCCTGTTGGAGATGGGGCAAACCGCACCCTGGGTGTCATTTTATTCATAAATGTCATCGCAAATAAGATAAGTTAATATGACCTAGAGATCCAACTCAAGTTATTCCACCAAAAATAGCTATGAAAAATCTTTCATCGATTTTTAATAAGCCAGATAACCGCTGGAAAAAGTTACGACAGAATTATCCCTCTGTTCAAACCATTGTTCATAATAAGTTCGCCTGAAAAAAACAGGCTGGTCTTTAAATATCTCCATCGTTAAAGCGATGGCTCCAACGCCATCGAAAAAACGGATATTTTTTTCTTTTTGAAGGTGGTTGATAAATCCCATAAAATTTTGCGCTTCTACATATCCCCACAGTTCTTTTTCCCATAAATCAGTGTTTTTCAGTACTTCTTGAGTGACTTTGAAGGGATGGCCGAATCGGGGACCAATATGACACCCATCGATACTGATAATCAGACCAACTCTGTTTTTGTAAAGGGATATGATTTCCCTAAGCAGAGCAGCAAGCTTCTTCATTTTTAAAAGTTCCTCTTGACCGTTATTGTACAAGATCAATTCATATAATCCCCCACACAGGACTGGTAAAAAATACAAGGGTTTTTGGATGCCCATCCAGTAACGTAAAGCCTGCATAAAGACGAGAGGAAATTCTATCGAATGTTCTTTTTGGTGACCTAAAGGATCAGACAGACAAAACCCGACTCTTCTTTCGATATTCTCGACCAGCTCCTTTTTATTGTAGGCCCTTCCTAGAGGAGTGATGTAGTCTCGGTTGTCAATGCTCCATTCGATACGGCTATGATGGCCAACCCCAAGAATGATAAAAAAGTCGGCTTCAGACATGGAAAACCATCGAGAAAAGGCATATGTATAAGCTTTAGGACTAACCTGAAAATCTATGTGTGGAGCCAGAATTGCGATGGTCTCTCTTTGTTCTTTGGCAAGGGTGCCATTTTTAGGCCAGCAACAGGCTCCTGGGGCATCAAAAAAAGAACGGAATTTTGTCAAACATTCTAGGGCTTCTGCAGGATATGAAAAACCATGACAGCTGGCATGAATAGCGCGGGTTTGCATAGCGAGCTTTTCTAAATTCATGAAAATAAACTGATCGATTAAATTTAAAAAGCTTGAGTGTTCTGGTCAAATAATCGTGCCATGTGGGACCACTCCATCCTTTGGAATAATAACGATCCCATCCCTGATGTAATAAAAATCCCCATCATAATTTTGAGGTTTGCCTTGGGGAGAAATTTTTACGTTGTTTCCAATGCGACAATTCTTGTCTATGATTGTTTTTTCAATTGCAGAATGACTCCCTATCCCTATTCTTGGCAAGCCATGGCCTTCGGCAGCTAGTGCCTGGCTTTCTGTCTCATAATAATCGTTTCCAAGCAGTATAGTATCCATAAGACAGGCTTGAGGTTGAACAATACTTCTTATTCCTACAAGAGAATGGATAATTTTTGCTCCCGAAACAATGCAACCCTCAGCAATGAGTGAATTTTCGATTGTAGCGTTGAAAATTTTTGAGGGGGGTAGGTAGCGGGGACGGGTAAATATGGGGAAATGGCTATCATAAAAGTCGAAGTTGGAGTGCAGATCGCAAAGATTGAGGTTGGCTTGGTAAAAAGCCGAGATCGTTCCGATATCCTCCCAATATCCGGGATAAATATAAGAAAAAACTCGGTGAGATCGAATTAAAGAAGGAATGACATCTTTGCCGAAATCTGGTTCAGAGCCCATAAGGGCATTAGCAAGGGTTTTACGATTAAAGACATATATTCCCATGGAAGCGAAGAAAAAGAGCCGATCTTTAGGTAGGTGATAAAGGCTTAAAAAAGGATCGTTAATGGCAAATTCCTTAAGGACATCTTTCTCTTTGGGTTTTTCAACGAAAGATACGATCCTTTTTTCTTCATTGACCCTCAAAATACCCAGTGAAGAAGCCATATCTATGGGAACCGGTGTAATGCCAACGGTTACGTCGGCACAGGTCTCGATGTGTTGTTCAATCATGACCCGGTAATCCATCTTGTAAAGTTGATCTCCAGCAAGGATTAATATCATGTCGTGAGGATGGCTTCCAAAATGGATAAGGTTTTGTCTAACCGCGTCAGCTGTTCCCTGATACCAATAAGCTCCTTTTGGAGTTTGTTGGGCGGCCAGAATTTCGACAAATCCTTGGGAGTAATCGTCAAACCTATAGGTTTGCTGGATGTGTCTATGCAAGGAAGAGCTATTAAATTGGGTGAGTATAAATATTCTCCTTAATCCGGAATTAATGGATAAGCTTATTGGAATATCTACAAGCCGATATTTGCCTGCCAAAGGAACGGCGGGTTTAGCTCTTTCTTTTGTCAATGGGAAAAGCCTTGTCCCTGCTCCCCCTCCAAGAATAACGGTGATGACATCCATTGAAGAAAATGAAAAAAGATGGGATCTATTCATAATATTTGATATTTATTTTGATTTTATTTAAAAATAACGCAATATGTGTGGGATTTTTGCATACTTGGGGAAAAAGGAAGCCCAACCGATTTTGCTTGATGGGTTGAAACGGTTGGAATATCGAGGCTATGATTCGAGTGGGATTGCCATCGCGGACGGCAAAAGGATAGAAGTGATCAAAAAGAAAGGAAGAATTGCCGACCTTGTACAACTTATCGGCCCAAGACAATTTCATGGCCGGTTGGGTATAAGTCATACCCGCTGGGCAACTCACGGTATACCTAGCGATGAAAATGCTCACCCACATTTTGATCAATCCCAATGTCTTTCTTTGGTCCATAATGGGGTAATAGAAAATTACCAGCTTTTGAAGCAAAGATTACTCAATTTTGGACATAAGTTTCAATCAGAAACGGATACAGAAGTCCTTGCTCATCTTATAGGCTATTATTATGAGCAGGAAAAAATAGACGATCCCTATCAACGGCTTATTCATGCTCTTAAGCGGTCGCTTAAGGAAATCAGTGGAACCTATGGTATAGCTTTAATCCACTCCGACGTTCCTAACCTTCTTTTAGGAGCAAGGCGAGGTAGCCCCTTGGTTTTAGGCATAGGAAACGACGAGTTTTTTTTAAGCAGTGATGTGACCGCGATTTGTCCTTATGCCCATAGGGTCGTTTACTTAAACGATGGGGATCTGGTTGCCATCACTCTGGACACATTCGATATCCAATCCTTGAACCAATCCTTAAACAAATCGAATAATGGGTTTGAAATTAGAGATGTTGATCAATTGGAAATGACTGCCAGTCTGAAGGGCTTTCCTCACTACATGCTTAAAGAGATCTATGATCAGCCTGAGGCGATCAGAAATGCTTTCCGTGGACGCTTGATTCATGAAGAAGCAACGGCCAAGCTTGGAGGCCTTAATATGAGCCCACAAGAGCTTCTTAGAATAGAGAGGATTCAAATAATCGGTTGTGGTTCAGCAAGGCATGCGGGTATTGTGGGTGAATACCTGATCGAGTCCTTGGCTCATATTCCAGCCGAAGTCGAATTTTCAAGCGAATTTAGGTATAAAAATTCTCCATTGGATAGGCACACGGTTGTGTTTGCAGTTAGCCAATCTGGAGAGACCGCTGATACGCTTGCGGCTGTAAAAGAAGCGAAAAGAAAGGGGCTTAAAGTCCTGGGCATTTGTAATCGCGTCGGTAGTTCAATAGCTAGGGAGACAGAAGGAGGGGTCTTCATGCATGCAGGACCTGAAATTGCCGTTGCAGCGACAAAATCATTTAGTTCACAGGTTCTGATATTTTCTCTGCTTGCTTTGCTTTTAGGCCGATTAAGGTATCTTTCTGCTCGGGAAGGACATGAAATTGTTGAAGCGATCGAAGCGTTACCTGATCAGGTAGCCGAAGTGATCAAGTTAGATTCACAGGTAAAAGAACTTGCAAGAAAATACGTTCAAAGCCGAAGGTTTTTGCTTTTTGGCCGACAGTTCCAATACGGGGTTGCCTTGGAAGGAGCACTGAAGATTAAAGAAATCTCTTATTGTTGTGCTGAAGGCAATCCTTCTGCGGAATTGAAACATGGCATTATAGCTTTAATTGATAAGTCTACCCCAAGTATTTTTCTTTGCCCAAAAGATGGGGTATATGACAAGAACATAAGCAACATGGAAGAAATCAAAGCCAGGGGAGGGCCTATCATTGCTATTGCAACTGAAAATGACGACCAGGTTGCTAAGATAGCTGATGAGGTGTTGTATATTCCTAAAGCCCCAGAATATCTTACGCCAATACTCACCGTTATTCCTCTTCAATTGTTTGCTTATCACTTAGCTATTTTTCTGGGTAGAGATGTGGACAAACCAAGAAATTTGGCTAAAAGTGTAACGGTTGAATAGGATTAATCCTCTTCACCGACCTGTCGTTCTAAAAGATCCAATACCGATTCATGAATTTTTTTGTTCTCATAGAGTATTCTATAAATTTCATCAGCGATGGGTTTTTTCTGTTTTGAAAAAAGGAAGCTTCGTTGGACAGAAAGAGTTGTGGGTAAGCCTTCTATGACAGAAGATTCTAAGGCGGTTGCTTCATTCAGAGGAATACCGGAGGCAAGCCTTGTCCCCAACCTAAAATTCCTGCTTTTCATACTGCTTGCAGTAAGCAACAGGTCTCCTACCCCACTGAGGCCAAAAAAGGTTTCGGCTTTTCCGCCTGCAGCTATTCCCAGTCTTGTCATTTCAGACAATGAGCGAGTCAGAAGAGAAGCATGGGCATTTTCTCCAAGCTTTAATCCATAGCAAAGCCCCCCGGCAATAGCATAAATATTTTTTAGGGCTCCTCCTAGCTCTACACCGATGAGATCGGTTGATCGATAAACTCGAAATCGCTTAGAATGAAAAATATTTTGGAAAAATTTCCCTAGGTTTTCTTCTTCTGCTGCAACGACAGAGGCAGCAGGAAGACCTGCAGAGATTTCTTCAGAAAAATTTGGACCGGAGAGTGCCCCAACCTTTGCATTCTTCCAAATATCCTTGATTATTTCTGTGACCCTTTTGCCAGTACTGACCTCTAATCCCTTGCTCAAGCTTATTACTGGGCATTGAGGATGGGGAAAATGGGAAAGAGTTTCTCGGACATGTTGAACGGGTATAACCACACACAGGCAGTCTAGTTTCTCTTTCCAATCAGTGTCAGTATGGTGGAAACTGAGCGGTTTGAAATGGTTTTCTTCAAGAAGTTTTTTGATTGTTTTACCCCATCGACCTTGGCCAAGAATGCCGATTTTCATTTATTTTGTTTTGAAAATTTCAATTTTGGTTCTGTTCCATTTAAAATTCTTTTGATATTGGATCGATGCCTCCAGAGCGCCAAACAAGAGGCCGCAATAGAGAAAAAGAAAAAGAGCGGGCTGTTAGGATAAAGCAAAAAGCTAAAGAGAGGAAATAACAAGGCAACACAGATAGAGCTAATGGAAACGATGCGAGTTAAAAAAAATACCGATAACCACACAATGACAAGAAAAAAGAACACCTTAGGCATGAGAGCAGCGAGTACTCCTGCAGAAGTGGCAATACCTTTGCCTCCTTTTCCTTTAAGCCAAGGGGTATAATTATGGCCGAAAATGGCAAAAAGACCGCAAAGCAGAGCAAAAAGATCAACTGAGGTTGAATTAAGACTAAACCGAAGCCAAATGACAAGAAAAACAGGTAGGAAACCTTTTAAGAAATCCAGTACAAGGACAACGAGAGCCCATTTCCATCCTAGTATTCTTCCCACATTGGTAGCCCCAATGTTTTTACTGCCAAGCTGCCGGATGTCTACTCCCTTGGCTTGACCGATCAAAAATCCAAAGGGAATAGAACCCAACAAGAAAGAAAAAAGAATACCACCCAAGAGAAAAAAGGGCGAAATAAGAATAGCTTCCATAGCTTTATTGAAATTGGGAACCGATTGTTCAATTGAGTTAAATCATATAATCAACAGGGATTATTTTTTAAAAACTCTTAGCGGTTAAGTCTAATGCTTTCTGTCTTAAGGCATGGTCAGCCAGAACAAGCTTTGTCATGGCTTCGACTATAGGTACAGCTCGAGGAAGCACACAAGGATCATGTCTACCTCTAGCCCGTAAGATGACTTCTTCCCCTGTTACGGTCACTGTCTGTTGTTCACGAGCAAGCGTTGCCACAGGTTTAAAGGCTACACGAAAATAAAGATTTTCCCCGTTACTTATCCCTCCCTGGACACCCCCGCTCCAATTTGTTCTCGTTCTTACCTTGTTGCCTTCCATGTAAAAGGGATCGTTATGTTCTGATCCTTTCATTCGAGCTGCCCGAAACCCCGAGCCGATTTCAAATCCTTTAGAAGCGGGCAAACTCAACATCGCCTTTGCAAGATCAGCTTCGAGTTTATCAAAAACAGGCTCACCCAGCCCTGTTGGCATTCCTCTCACTACGCATTCAATCACCCCCCCTACACTATCTCCTTCTCTTTGTGCTGTTTCGATTTCTTTCAAAACCTGTTCAAGATTGCTTGCGTCGGGCCACCGTAGGATATTCGACTCGATACTCTCTTTACTGACCGTGTTAGGATCACACATGGCCTTTAGCCCGTGTACTTCAGAAACCCAACTGATTACTTCTAATGAAGGATAAATCGTATGAAGAACTTTGCCAGCAACCGCTCCTCCTGCAACTCTGCCAATAGTTTCCCTTGCTGAGGCTCTGCCCCCACCCTGCCAATTACGTATTCCATATTTGAGTTGATAAGTGAAATCAGCATGGGAGGGCCTGTAAATATATTCCATCTCTGCATAAGCTTCAGGACGTGCATCTTCATTTTTAACCCAAATCATTATGGGAGTTCCCAGAGTCATTCCATTAAATGTTCCAGAAAGGATGGCCGCTATGTCTTTTTCTTTCCTTTGTGTCGTGATTTTGCTTTGACCTGGTCGTCTGCGATCAAGCTCCTTTTGGATATCTTCTTCGGTCAAAGGAATTCTTGAAGGACAACCGTCAACAACTACTCCTACCCCTTTGCCATGGGATTCTCCCCAGGTCGTTATACGGAATAAATGTCCAAAAGTATTGGGCATATGATCTTCTGTTTGTTTAAAAAGAAATCTCTACGTTCTTTTTTCCCTAGATCTAAAAAAAGGATGTCACCGAGTCCATAAAAATAATTTAACTATTCTCTGAACAATAAGATAGGGATAGAGCTGTAATCAAAGAAAAAGATTATTCATTTGTAATATTTCATGGGTAAAGATCTTAACGAAATATACCTCTAGTTTATGAGCAGAAAGCCAAAGATGGATATGATGAAACTCCCTTTGCTTTAACCCATAAGCGGTGCAGAAACACGAAAAAGACGAGGATTTCTCTCTATACTTTTTCTTTTTCTTTGTTTAGAGAGGGTTATACTTAGAATGAAATAATTTCTCTGTATGCCAAGGCATATTGTACTGGTGGGAATGATGGGAGCGGGGAAAACAAGTGTGGGTTTATGGCTGGCTAAAGCCAAAGCGATCCCTCTCTATGATCTGGATCAGTTGATCGAGGAAAAAGAGGGCAAAACTATACCTCAAATTTTTGCAACTGAAGGGGTAGAATATTTTAGAGAGAAAGAGATGGAGCTAGTAAACCAGATTGTCTCCTTCCCTCCTGGAGTAGTAGCTACAGGTGGGGGAACCCTAATCAATCCGTTAAACTTTATGCTTTTAAAGCGTCATGGGCGACTGTTTTATCTTCAAGCCTCGTTGGATCTTTTGTGGGTTAGGTTAAAAGACAAAACAGATAGGCCTCTTCTTTTGGGTAAGGAACCCAAAATTACCCTCGAAAGATTGTTGAAAGAAAGGGAATCCCTCTATAAAGCTGCAGATATTGAAATTGCGGTTGAAGGTAAAACGGTTGAACAGCTTGGAGAACTTTTATGGAACTATTGGGAAAAAATGGAAAAGACAAATCTTTCCTAAAAAGTTTGCGTGTTGGATTTATTGGTCCTGGTAAAATGGCAAGGGCTCTTTTAAGCGGTCTTGCATTAAGGAATGAAAGAAAATGGCTTTGCAATACAATATGGGTTTCAGGTCGTTCCAAAGAGAGTCTTGAGTCCTTTGCAAGGTTTTTTGAGCAAGAAAAAGTCCAGCTCACTTTGGATAATGTGGAACTGGTCAAAAATACAGATCTGATTTTTTTATGCGTAAAGCCTTTTCAGGCAGAAACTGTCCTAAGACAGATAGAATCAGTGGGTCTTGACAAATGGATTATCTCTGTTGTAGCTGGACTGTCTATAAAAAAAATAAAACACATTTTGCCCCATTGCCTGATTGTTCGAACCATGCCCAACCTTGCCTGTCAAATTGGCAAGGGGATTGTTCCCTTTGCTATAGAAGAAGAGACTCAGAAAAACAAACAGTTGGTCAGTCTCATTCATTTAGCACTCTTACCTCTGGGCCAACCTATTGCTATCAGTGAGGAGCTGATGTCAGCGGTTACCGTGTTAACGGGCTGCGGCCCTGCTTACATCTGCATGCTCATGATCGGGCTCATCGAGAAAGCTAAAGCCTTTGGGTTTGCTGAAGTCGAGGCTGAACAGTTAATCGAAGATATGGTTCTTGGTACGATTTTATTGCTCAAAGAAACAAAAAAAACCCCTTATAAACTCCTTTCAGAAGTCAAAACACCTCATGGAATAACTGAAGCAGCTTACCAGCTAATGGTACGTAAAGGTTGGGAAGATATTTTGATAGAAGCGATAGAAACGGCCAACAAAAAAGCCGAAGAGCTGGAATCCCGTCTTTAAAAGCTAAAAGCTATGAGCCTGACCTTTTTTCCCATTAACAAACAAATGTATGATTATGCTGTTTGTCACCGCAGCCATCACTCCGATCCAGTAATGGTTGAATTGAGAAAAGAAACGCTTGCTTTAGGAGAGATTGCCGAAATGGCTATACCTCCGGAAGAAGAAAGTTTTCTATCGATTATTGTTGCAGCTTCTAGGGTAGAAAAAGCGATAGAAGTAGGCACTTTTACGGGCATAGGAGCCATGGCTATAGCTAGAGCCTTGCCGGTAACGGGCAAGCTTCTTTGTTGCGAAATCAATCCTCAATGGATCTCCATTGCTTCTAAATATTGGGCAAAAGCGGGTTTGGAAAGCAAAATTGAAGTCCGTATTGGTCCTGCATTAGAGACAATAAAATATCTGAAGGAAGATCGCTTTTTTGACTTTGCTTTTATTGATGCGGATAAACAGAATTATGAAAATTATTATGAGTTGTTATTACCTAGGATCAGACCAAATGGACTTATTGTTTTTGACAACATGCTGTGGAAGGGTAAGGTAGTCTGTCCTGATATCACTGATAAAGACTCTGTTGTTTTAAGTCGATTGAATGAGAAGTTAAAAGATGATCCAAGGGTTGAATCCGTACTTATCCCCATGGCCGATGGAGTCGTCATAGCAAGGAAGAAAGGATAAATGGTTATGATTTTCGATGTTAGCGATTTCCAGAAAGAAGTTATTGAAAGAAGTCAAATCAAGCCTGTTGTTGTCGATTTTTGGGCTGCTTGGTGTGGGCCTTGCCGTATGCTCTCGCCCATCCTTGAAGAGTTGGCTGAACAAGCAAAAGACAGGTGGGATTTAGCAAAATTGAATGTTGATGAATTGAATGAAGTGGCCATAGAATGTGGGGTGAGTGGGATTCCAGATGTAAGAATTTTTATTTCAGGCAAAGAAAAAGATCGTTTTATTGGCCTACAACCCAAAATAGCTATACAGAACTGGCTTGAAAAAAACCTTGGAGAAGGCACAAAAAAAGCAAAATGGCAAGATTCGATCGAACTGTTTCAACAGGGAAAGTTTCATGAATCTTATGTGGCTTTTGAAAAAGCCAAGGATAAACCTGAGGATGCTCAAGATAGCTTGACATGTGCTCGGTTAGTACTCTTGGCTAATCCTCAAAAGGCATTGGAAATGCTGGATTCTTCTGACCGATTGGAAGATCCTGAGCTTTTTGATGCGATATCGTTTTTAGCCCGTTTATTGCTTGGAAAAGAAATTGAAAATTGGGCGGATGAGAAGCAAAAAAAAGATTTTATGGAAGGGATAGAGGCTCTTAAGTCAATGGATGTAGAAAAAGCACTTTCTCAATGGATAAGTCTTCTTCATCAAAATAAAAATGTGGGCCAAGGGTTGGTTTTGAAAGCTGTTCGTAGTTTATTCTATTATCTTGGGCACAGACATCCTCTTTCTCTTAAATATAGTCGCCCTTTTTCTACGGCCATAAATATCTAGTCGTTGTTGGTTTAATCCACAGGTTCAACATGCACAACAACATCGGTTATTTTTACTGAGTCTGCAGAACATAGCTTCTCTTTAACCTTGTGTCCAATAGTATGTCCCTCCCTGACAGTGATGGAGCCTGAAACAACTACATGAATGTCCATCAGTAAACCTTGTCCACTTTTGCGAATACGACATTTTTCTATATTGATTACTCCTGGGACTTCTTTCGCAAGGTTCCTTATTTGGAGTTCAATGTTTTTAGGTGGAGCTGTGTCCATGATTTCTAAAAATGAGGGATGTAAAAGTTGAATGCTATTCCAAAGAATGATTGCTCCGGATACAAGGGCGGCTAAAGCATCTGCCAGTTTCCAGCCCGTAATCAAGGCAACGAGAATTCCCAAAAAGGCGGCTAGAGAAGAAAAAGCATCATAGCGATGATGCCAGGAATTGGTAAGTAATACAAGGCTGTCTGTTTTCTTTGCCAGTTTTCTAAATATTCTGAAAAAAAATTCCTTGCTGATAATAACCAACACCAAAATCGGTAGAGTATAGACCGATGGCAGTGCTGAAGGCTGCCAGAGGCTTTTAATCGCCTCATAGGATACAAAAAACGTCAAAAAAATCAAAAGAGTAGAAATAATCAAAGCCGAAATCGGATCAGCCTTCCCATGACCGAAAGGATGATTGAAATCAGGTGGCATTTGCGATATCTTGATCCCTAGCCATACAAGAATAGATGACCCTATGTCGGCAACAGATTCTATGCCGTCGGCTATTAAAGCTGAAGAATGGCCGATTAAACCTACAGAAATTTTAGTTGCAGCGAAAATAAAATTTAAGAGTAGGCTTAGAAGAATATAGCGAAAAATTCTTTGATCTAGGGAAGAGCTCATTGATGATCAAAAATGATTATCTGTTCATCCTATTTTAGCTTACTAATATTTTTCTCCTTTAAGAAAGAAGAGTAAATGTGATTTATTTTATTAAAAATTTATTTTTGATAGATAAAAGATTATGATAATAAAGCTCTTGTAACTTTTAACTTAAAAGGAGGTATTTTGTGAAAAAATTTCTTTTTGCGGTAATGCTCATGGCAATACAAGGATCCTGGTTATTTGCTGCCAAAGAGGTAACCGTAAAAGGTGAGCTTGTCGACCTCGTATGTTATATAGATCACGCTGCACAGGGCGAGAAACATATGAAATGTGGTCGAACCTGTATCGATGCTGGATTGCCTCCAGGTTTAAAAGGAGATGACGGCAAGCTCTATTTAATTGTTGGAGAACATAAGCCTATTAACAAAGAAGCAGTCAAGTATGCGGATAAAAAAGTGACTGTGAAAGGAAAACTTGTAAGTGCTGAAGGCTATCACTTAATTGAAGATGCCGAGATTATTCCATAATGCAGCTCCCATAGGCGAAGCTTCTTGAGGGAAACCCTTTTCTTTTTCAAATAAACAAAGCTTTGCTTCTTTGATTTGAGGCTTTGAGCGGCTATCCTTTTGTCCTATCATCTGAAACAGACAAGGATAAAAAATTGGCTATCCTTGTCAGTGGGCGTGAGTTTTTACAAGGAATACGATGGATAAGCAGTTTTCATTGGCAATTGAATAGGGTTGGCTTCAAAAGCCATAAATGGTTATACACCCATTACGTGAGCCAATGGGAATAAAGTAAATCTCGTCGAGGTGCACCGGAAGCTTGGAAAAGAATGTATCCTGTGCTTTATCAGGATAGGCACAGAGACATTTAGCCGGTCTTCCCAATGAGACTAAAGTTAAAAGCCAAAGGGAGAATTGATGTGAAGTAAAGCTTATGGATTTGAAAGTGAATAGGGACGGTCAGTTTTTGTCCCAACGGGGTAAAGGGCAATCTTTACCCTTGAAACCTATCCAGAGTGCTTTATTGAAGCGATCTGGGTCGAGATGATCTTCTCTAGAAAAATCTTCATCGGAAAGCAAAGCCTCCCAGAAGGAGGCATTATGGAGTAGTGGAGCTTGGCTAGCTTTTTTATTGGGAATGGGCAGATCAGTTTGACTAAGAACTTCAGGAACAGTGGCTGTATAAGTCCAGTTTTTCTGTTTTAGATCAAAAATGTTGGTCATGGGTTGGGAAAACTGATCAAAAACTGATAAGGAACCCAGGCCGAGTATCTTTTCTATCGTTTTAATAAGGCTAATGGTTGTATATCTTGTTGAAACAGTCGTTTTTTGTTTGACAAAGGGTCCAATGACAAGGGCGATGCTCCTATGGGCATCAACATGATCAACGCTGTTTTGCGCGTCATCTTCAACGACAAAAATCAAAGTGTTATCTTTATAAGGGCTATTAGCGACTTTTTGGACAAGCAGGCCTAGCGCATAGTCGTTATCCGCCATCTGTGTTTCGACGGTGTCAACTTTATCTATGCTTTGACCAAACAATCCAAAATGATCATGTGGAAGTCTAACTAGTTCCAAGGTGGGAAGATTTTTGTTTTTTACGAAATCATCAAACTCTCTTTCCCATTCTTTAAACCTCCAGAAATCGGGATATTTCATGTCAAATCCGCGATAATAGGGATCGCTTACTTTAGCCAATGAAGGTTTGGTTGGGAAGAATTGGACGACATTGTCTTTATAAGGCTGCCTCGAGAGAGGAACAAATGAGGGATAGTCTTTAGGAAGATGATATCTTGTTAAATCTCCAAAAAACCCGTAGTTCCTCACTGTAATTCCTTTTTTCAGTGCTTCATCCCAGAGGTATCCTAGGCCTATTTCTCCTTCAGGGCCATCGGGAGATGAAATATCGCTTTTACCAGGAAGAATGTCGGGATCAATGGGAAGGAAAGGATCGGATTTTTTTCTCGACTCTAAATTCTGCTCCCCCACATTGATGTTTCTATTCATTCCTTCCCAATCATAAGTTATTCCTCGACCACTGTAATGCAGAGGAACGGTTTTTTCGGTTATGTCCAGAGCTCTAGCTGCTGTACTCCATAGCCAACCATTTCCACTGACTTCTCCACTATCCAGAAAGTTATCGAGAAGCACAAACTGAGTAGCTAAGTTCCTATGGTTAGGAGCATAAGGAGCTAAAATAGCAAGATTGGGATCACCGTTGCCCGATTTTATGTCACCTAACAGCTGGTCATAACCTCTGTTTTCCTTGATAATGTAGATAACATGATGGATAAGACCATGCAGTTTATTGAAAAGACTGAGCGTTTCTTTGGAAAAGGAAAGCAGATTGTTGTTTTCGAGGGTCATGTGCGTTAGAGTGCTATAGGAGATGGGCTTTGGGCGGGGAAAACTTAAAAGGCTAGAGCTTATTTTTTGAAGGATAAATTGATTTTTTGATAGCCACTGTTTATAAAAATCGTTATTTAAGGCTGAAGGTTTCTCCCATTGATCGTTATTTGGACCAGCTATACTCTTGGTATTGCATACATAAAGCCATTTTCCGTCAGAACGAATCCCAACGGCAGAAGGATACCAACCTGTGGGTATAAGGCATAAAAGTTCAGTTTTGTATTGAGGGCTTTTTATTTTTGTTGCTCCTTGAGCATAAGGACTAAGTTTGATCACTGAAAGGCAGTTCATTCCTCCATTAGTCACATAAACGAGTTTGCCCGAAGGATCGAGAGCAAGATTGTTAGGAGAAGCTCCTTTAAGAAATTTAGCCGAAGAAATTCCCATAGGACTAATCGTTTCAACAGAATCGATTACATTATCTGAGAAAGTATCAATAACAGTCAGCCTATCTGAGTTGTCTTCTGTGACATAAGCCCGATTTAAAGAGCTGTTGACAATGATGCGGTTGGGTTGTCCTTGAAGATATAATCGTCGAATAAGTTTTAAAGTATTATTATCCCAACGAACCACATCTATTTCCCGGTCTCTAAGACTGCTCACATAAATTTTATTATTACCCGTCCAGGCAACATCTAAAGGATATTCTCCTCCGGCTGCTCCGGAATACCTGGGGTCAATTTTCCCAGGACGTAAATCGAGTTCCCCAATTTTTGTCCATTTTTCCAAATCAATTAAACTTATAGAATCATTGGTAAAATTTGCTACAGCAAGGAATTTTCCATCTGGACTAACCCTTATTCCTGAAACCACAGGTTTTACGTCAATACCGTTACCTTTGGAATGATTCAGCAATAGGGGAGGGCGGGAGGAAGACCAGTTTTGCTCAAAGCCTTTGAAGGCATAGACGGCATCATCCATCCCTCCTGAGACATAAAACTCTCTCCCATTGGGATTCCAATCAATGCCTATAAAAGAGTTAGGGATATCTATCACAGCCATTTTTCTAGGATATCCCCGAGAAATGTCGTAAATAAAAATGTGTTGTTTTGAAAGTTCGAAATTAGGTTTGCCATCTGGGCCAAAACGTTTGTTGTAGCCGCTCGTTAACAAAAGAAGGGTATCTTCGCTTGGGCTTATGGCAATTGACATTGCCCCAGATACAGGGATTTCACCCTTCTCTGACTCAATTGTCAAATCCTCGATGCTTGAATCGGGGATTGCAGAAAAATTAATCCGTACTCCAGTCGGAATATAACCTGGGTTTGTGATCCTTTGAGCTTGGAGGGCAAAAAGAGGAAAAAAAGGTAACCCCAGACTTAAAGTAAAGATCAAAATGAAAAGGAATTTGGACATTCCGGTGCTATACCCTAATCTTCTGTGACACGAATTAGAACATATTATCCATTTTCAATGGTTTTTTTATCAAGAAAATTTTTTTTGAAGTTTTTTTGCATTTTCTTTTCTCCATAGATCACTAATTTATTTTCTGTACTTAGCACTCATAGCTCAACGGCTAGAGCATCGGTCTTCGGAACCGAGGGTTGGGGGTTCGAATCCCTCTGGGTGCACATTATTTTGCTTCTCTACAGGGTTTTTTTCTATCTTCTTCTCTTGAAATTTGAGATTTTTTATCTGTTCCTTCTTGTCTGGCAAACCATAGCAAGGCTGATTATCCGACCGATTCCGCCTCCATTCCAATCTCAGATTTGATCAATTTCTAGAGATAAGTCTTTCCCATCACAGTGCATTTCCTCCCATAGTTCACCAGCAGATAGTCGGCCGTATTGTAGTTGGTCGAAAAAGATTTGCTGATATTCAGCAGCTAAGAAGATCTCGAAATCAAGGAGCACTACTTGTGGTTAGAAGCAATGATTGACAAGGCACTTTAATTCGACTGAAGTAGCATTTGTAAGCTTTCTTGCAAGTAAAATCAAACTAGAGCTTTTCAAAGAGGGATATCGAAAGGATGCCTATTTTTGCTTTTGAGAAAAGAAATCTCCTCCATTTCCACTATAAATCATATATTTGTTCCAAGATTATGAAACATTTTCATAATCCATCATTTTCTTTATTCGGGGAATATGTCGTCCTCCCTCAAAAGGGGTTTCAAGAAAAATTTTTACAATTTTGAGAGCCATTTCTTCGGGGATAAGTCTTTCTCCAATAGCAATTGCATTGGCATCATTGTGGAGTCTGCCTAATTTTGCAGACTCTTCATTAAAACAATAGGCACACCGAATCCCTTTAACCTTGTTTGCAACCATGGCTTCACCGTTTCCTGAACCCCCAAAAACTATCGCTCTGTCAGCTTTACCTTGAGCAACAAGCAACGCTGCAGGTCTTATGTAATCAGGATAATCAACAGGGGGCTCAGGAGCAAATGTCCCACAGTCTATCACTTCAAGACAAGATTCTTCTAAAAACTTTTTGACCTTTTCCTTGTAATGAAACCCAGCATGATCAGATCCTAGCGCAATTTTCATAATTCTATCATGGGAAAATTACTGCAATTAAGTCAAGTCATTCCCATACTGTATGGAATATACCTTGCGAGTCGACTCTTTCATAAGTATGCGAACCGAAATAATCTCGTTGCAATTGAATGAGGTTTGCGGGTAATCTCCCACAACGAAAGCCATCAAAGTAGCTAAGTGTGGAAAGAAAAGCATAAATGGGAAGTTCAGAGCTAAGGGATAAAGAACAGAATTTTCTAAGAGAAGAAACAAGGTTTTTTTCTTTGATTTCTTGAGAGATAGAAGGATCTAACAAGAGGTTAGAAAGATTTGGGTTTTTGCTGAAAGCCATCCGGCTTTTTTCTAGGAACTTTGATCGGATTATACAGCCCCCCCTCCAGATTTTGGCAACTTTTTCCAACTCTATTCCAAATTCGTAATTTTTTGATGCTTCTCTCAATAGGGAAAATCCCTGGGCGTAAGTACAGATAATTCCTAAAAAAAGAGCCTTTTTCAGCTCTTGGGCAATCGATTGATGGACGGTCGGTTCTAAAACGGGAGGAGAAGAATGGGTGTCAAATTGATTATTAAATTCTTTACGCTCTTCAACTCGAGAAGAAAGATTTCTCATTACAACCGCAGCATCAATAGTAGGGGTAGGAATTTGTAGTTTGAGAGCTTCTTCTGATGTCCATGCACCGGTGCCAAGCTGCCTAGCGACATCTAAGACTTTATTTAACAAAAGATCATCGGTCTTATCATCCTTTTTCCTTAAAATAGGGACTGTTATTTCAATCAGGTATCCACTCAGTTCCTCTTTAGACCACTGTTCAAATAAATCTGAAATTTGTTTTTCATTCCATTGTAGAACCTTGTGTGCAAAATCATAACATTCTGCTATGAGTTCCATGATCCCGTATTCTATGCCGTTATGAACCATTTTGACATAATGGCCTGCAGAACCTCTCCCCATATAATCGACACAAGGTTCTCCATCAGCTTTTGCCGATATGGCTTCAAGCATAGGTTTTAATATTTCATAAGCTTCTCTATCTCCTCCAACCATCAAGCTTGGCCCGTGTCTTGCTCCACTTTCCCCTCCTGAAGTCCCCATTCCAATAAAGAAGATTTTTTTATCCTTAAGTTGTTTTTGACGTCTCTCTGTATCTTGGTAGAAAGAGTTGCCGCCATCTATAAGAATGTCGCCCTCTTTAAGAAGAGGGAGAAGTTCTTGAATAACCTGATCAACGGGCTGTCCGGCAGGGACAAAAAACAAAATTTTTTTTGGGCTTTCAAGAGAGTGGACAAATTCTTCAAGCGAATCAAAAGATGAAGCCACTCCTTGAGATTCTTCTTTTAGTGCTCTTACTTTTGAATTATCCCTGTCGTATCCGGAAATCTTATAACCATGATCAATGAGATTTAACCCAAGATTTCTGCCCATTACACCCAAGCCGATTATTCCCAGAGGATTTTTTTCCATTCCTTTTCTCGCTTGTTTTGGATAAAAAGTTTTTTCTTATATCTATAAAAAGACTCATGAAGTTTAAGTTGCGTTTAAAAGCCAAAATAGACTGGTTCTTTGTTTTTATGATTTAAATGAACGACTGCCTCAGCTTTGAAACGCTCCATGAACTTCTTTTGGAATACAGCCAGTAGACAGTCAGTTGCAAGAAAAGTCAAGATTTGATGAGATTTTCGAGTTGCGCTATTTCATCTCTAATTGTAGCTGCTTCTTCATAATTTTCTTGAGCGACTGCCTTTTTCAAATCTTCTTGAAGGCGCTTGATTTTAGACTGGTAAAACTGAGCTTTTGCAAACTTCTTTGGAGTTTTCCCCTTATGCACTACTCCTTTGTGCATATCTTTGAGTATGGTTTCAATGATTTCAGAAAAAGTTTGATAGCAAGCTGGACAGCCCAGTCGACCTGTTTTCTTGAAATCTGTTTGAGTAAATCCACATTGAGGACAACTCAGCTCTCCTTCGTGAGCGAGAGGTTTAGATGAATCTTCTCCTAGTAGCATATCCGTAAGGGAGAAGGCCATTGAATCGGATATGCCTTTTTCCTTGGCGCATTTTTCACAAAGATCGATCTTCTGCATTTTTTCGCCCACAATTTGGGTCAGATGAACAGTAGCTACTTCATTACAAAAAGCGCATTTCATAATAGTAGATAATATCTTAAAAATTGTTTATAAAAAAGAGACAAAAATTCAAATCTTCACTATAAACATACCTAAATTTAGAAGAGTTAAAAACTTTTCCTCTAACTCGGATAAATTTCAACACCCGTTCTTTGGGTAAGCTCCCTGAATTTTTTTATAAGCAAAAGAGTTATCTCCCCAGGTAATCTTTTACCGATTGATCTTCCATCGACTTCAATGACGGGAGCAATTTCAGCACCGGTTCCGGTAATAAAAACTTCTTCCGATGTCCAGATATCATAAAGTATCATTTCTTTTTCTTCCGTTTTTAGGCCAAGCTCTTTAGACAGTCTGAGTATTGTTTCCCGAGTTATACCAGGCAATAATCCGGCTGATAGGGGAGGAGTCATGACTGTCGAGTTTTTAATGATAAAGATGTTTTCAGAAGTACATTCGGTGATTTGGTCAAGTTGGTTAAGCATCAGCCCTTCATCGGCTCCAGAAAGGTTGGCTTCAATTTTTGCAAGAATTTTGTTGAGATAATTGAGGGATTTTATCGCTGGACTGACGGAAGAATGAGAAGGAATGCGAGTGGATACGGTTCTGATTTTTAAGCCTTGTTGATAAATTTTGGGATTGTAGAGAGAAATCTTGTCGGCGATAATAAAAATGGTGGGTTTGTGACAGTGTAAAGGATTAAGCCCAAGATCACCTACCCCCCGAGTAACCACGACTCGGATATAACCATCTTCTATTTCATTTTGCCTACATGTTTCAAGAATGGCTTCCGAGCATTCCTGAGGGGATAGAGGAATAGATAGGTTTATGGCTTTTGCGGAATAAAAAAGTCTTTCAATATGTCGTTCCAAGAGGAATACTCTTCGGTTATAAGCCCTTATTCCTTCAAATACTCCATCTCCATAGAGAAGTCCATGGTCGAAGACTGAAATTTTAGCTTCTTCTTTTGGATAAAAAAGACCATCAATATAAATTTTCATGACAACTTTCCTCGTTTAAATTTCTTGTTTAGAACGTTAGAGATTATTTCGCATAGCTGTTGGTTAGTTTGAAATATTACTTTCAATTTCAGTCAGTTTTCCATTGCTGAGCAGCAGTTGTTTATCTCCCAAACAAGCAATTTCTTTTTCATGAGTTACAAGAATGAGGGTTTTGTTTTTTTCTTTTTGAATGGAGAGCAGAAGATTAACAATCTGCTTTCCCGTTTCTTCATCAAGGTTGCCGGTAGGTTCATCAGCGAGGATTATCGAAGGATCGTTTCTTAAGGCTCGAGCTATAGCTACCCTTTGTTGTTCACCTCCTGAAAGCTCGTTTGGTCGATGATGAATTCTTTTTTCAAGGCCAACGGCTTCTAAAAGTTCGGTTGCCTTTTTCCTATCCCCTTTTCCAAGAATTAAAGCGGGAAGATCCACATTTTCCAACGCTGAAAGTTCAGGCAGTAAGTAATACGATTGGAAAACAAATCCAACGGTTTCCGCTCTCCATCTTGCGAGTGTCTTGGAAGAAAACTGGGATATATTTTGACCACGGAACAGGATTATACCCTTATCAGGTTTTTCCAAGCCTCCAAGAAGCTGAAGCAATGTCGTTTTCCCGGATCCTGATGCCCCTTGGATAGTTATAAAAAGACCTTCTTCGAATCGGACATAAAGCTTAGAAAAGACTTCAATACGACTCGATCCAAGAACATAAGACTTGTTGATCGCATGAGCTTCCAGGACATAATCATTCATAACGAAGAGCTTTAGACGGGGTCAGTTTGGCTGCATTCATTGCTGGAATCCATGCAGCCAACACACAAATACTCATAGCACCGAAGCTAATCCCAGCAATGAGAAGAGGATCTATTTCCATAGGTATTTTTGCGAAATGATACACATCAGCTGAAAAAAGGTCTATGCCTAAATGCCTACCAATAAAATCCCTGAAACTATTTCTATAATAAAGAGCCAGACTTGCTATAATGAGTCCTAAAAAAGTTCCACAGATCCCGACGATCAGTCCATGCAGAATAAAGATGGAAAGGACTTGATCGTCTCTGGCTCCAAGGGCTTTAAGAAGGCCGATCTCTTTGCTTTTCTGGACAGTAATGGTGATTAATGTGCTGCATAAACCAAAAGCGGCAACAATGATGATGAAAAAGAGGATGAAAGTCATGGCTATGCGTTCGATGGCTATGGCTGAAAAAAGGGGTTTATTCTGATCTATCCATGTTAGGGCTTCTATGGGGGGAAGAAGCCGGAGGTTTAGTCGTTCTTTGACTTTAGTTGCGGCAAGGGGATTTTTTATTCGGATAGAAATACCATGAACCCCGTTGCCAAGGCTATAGAGATATTGCGCATTGGCTAAGGAAGTTATAAAGTAGCTTGAATCATATTCATAGAGGCCTGTTCGAAAAATCCCTGTAATGGTAAATTCAGAAGGTAAAATAGTTGTTTGTTTGCCTTTTTGAAAGTTGTCTCTAAAAGCTTGAAAATGCCTGGGAGCATAAATAAGGACCTTGTCTCCCAAATAAGCGTCACTGTGTTTTGCCCATTCTTCTCCAACTATGACTGATTCTCCTTCCAAATCATAACTGCCAGCAATAAGAAACTTTTTTATCGGTATAACTTTTTCCTCCATATCAAGGTTTATTCCACGCAAAATCGGTGTCGTAATTCGACTTGCATATTCAACCATTACGGGTCCACTTACAAATGGAGCAGCGCCTGTCACAAGGGGGTCTTTTTCAGCTAAATCTATTAAGTTTTGAGGACGAGTAAGAATTTCCCCATTAGAAATAATTAAATGGGCATTGAATCCAATTATCTTCTTTTCAAGCTCATGGCTAAATCCAGCCATGACAGAAAGAACTATGACCAGTACGGCTACTCCAAGGCTAACTCCCAGTACGGACAGTAGGGTAATGACCGAAACAAAACTTCTTCTGGGTCTCAAATAACGAAGGGCTAGAAAAAGACTGAAAGGCAAAGGCATAGCTCCTTTTTTTTGTTATGAAAAAAAATATAGGATTGATTTATTTTTTCTCTAATCCTTTTCTAAGGACATTCGCTTTATTCAGCAATTCAAGAAGAGCTTTTTCATCTCCAGTTTGCAAAATTTCTAAGGCTTCTTCAAAATCCATGATGAATTTTTTCCCCGCTTCACATATGGATTGACGATTAGTCAGAAGGATCGATTTCCATAAATTTGGACAACCTGAAGCGATCCGAGTTATATCTCTGAACCCGGGTCCAGCTAGAGCCAAGCTTTTCAAGCTGACCGATTTCATGAGTACGGCTGATAAAAGATGAGGCAAATGGCTAATTTCAGAAACAAGGGCATCATGTTCTTCAGCTGAGAGGTTGATGGTTTTTGATCCAAGCTTTTCCCAGAGAGTTTTGACACAGTGGAGTGTTTCGGAACAAGCATGGAGTCCTGGAGTAAGGATAGTTATTGATCCATCAAATAGTTTGCTATTTGAAGACTCAAATCCAGACTTTTCACTTCCAGCCATGGGGTGACTGCCTATCCATTCTACTTTATCAGCTAAAATCGATTGGAATAATCTGATCACTTCCTTTTTTATGCTGGTAACATCGGTAACTATGGTTTCAGGTCCCAGATAATCCTTTATCTCAAGCAAGATAGATTCTAAGACTTCAAAAGGAACACAGAGAATGACTAGGTCTGATCCTTCAACAGAAAGGCCAAAATGATTATAAAGGTTAGCCTTTAATCCTGATTTTGTTAAAAGATTCAATTCATCATCCCTTGCTCCAATCGCAAGGTTTTTACATAGGGCTCTTTCTATGCAGGCTTTAGCAATTGAGCCTCCAATCAGTCCTGGTCCAATAACAGTGATTTTGTTTAAAGGGAAAAGCTTTGCTTTCACTTCGATTTTATGTTTTTGAGGGAATATAGAGCCACAGGAAGCTCTTCTAAAAGCCGTGAAAGCTGATCAGCCGTTCCAATTGTTATCCTTATCCATTCGGCTAATCCATAACTTTTCATGGGTCTGATGATAATTCCTTTTTTAAGGAGCTCATGGAAAATAAAATCTCCATCCCCCACATGAACAAGGATAAAGTTGGCACTTGAAGGAATAAAGCGTAGCCCTAACTGGCAAAAGGCCTCTTCTAGCCTTTTTTTGCCCTCTTCAGTGATTTTTAAAGTGGACAGCTTGTGCTGGTTGTCTTCTAGGCTAGCTCTGGCGGCTAGCTGGGCAAGACTGTTTGTATTAAAAGGCTGCCTAGCTCTTTCTAAGAAGCAGCAAACACTCTTTGAAGCCACCCCATAACCTATCCTTAAGCCTGCTAAGCCATACATCTTTGAAAAAGTGCGCAAGATAACAATGTTTTCTTTTTGTTTAACAAAGGAAAGGGTCTGAGGTGGGTCAGCAACAAAATCGATGTAAGCCTCGTCTAGGGCAACAACCACTTCACCCGGTACTTTATCTAAAAATTCGTACAATTCTTCGTTGGGAACTCTTGTCCCCGTAGGATTATTAGGATTGGCGATAAAAATAAGTTTGGTTTTGGGGCTGATTGCATTTAGAATCGCTTTAAGATCATGATTAAAAGCGCAGTCTTCGACTTCTTTAAAACGAACCCCAAAGAGTTCTGCCATCAATTTGTAGACTGCAAAGGCATATTTAGAAAAAAGGACTTCATCTTCATCACTCGTTGCGAACACATGGAACAGAAGCTCAATAATTTCGTTTGATCCGTTCCCTATAACAATATTTTCTACTCCAATATCCAGATGGCTAGCTAGAGCTTTTTTGAGGTAATAGCCGTTACCATCAGGATAAAGATGGATCTGGCGAAGATATTTTGTAAGGGCATTTAACGCAAGTGGGGATGGACCAAGAGGGTTTTCATTAGATGCTAGTTTTATAATTTGGGAAGGACTGAAACCATACTCTCTTGCAAGCTCCTCGATCGGTTTGCCTGGTTCATAAGGAACGAGCTTTTGAAGAGAAGGATTGATCTGAGATAGAATTTTGTTTGTCATTGTTTTGTGTGTTCCTCATCAAAAGATTGATTGCCCGTTTTTCTTCGTCATTGCTACATCATTTATTCTGAGTGAGATCAACAATATCTTTTCTCAACCGTTGAGAGAAAGTATACTTATTTAGCATGTTGAAGGATATTTCTCAAGAAGACTTCAACATTAACTCTTTTGGGAGTTCTGTTTTAGCTCTTGTATACGGAGTATTTCAAAGAGCTGTAGGGTAAATTTCTCGATCATGTTCAATGCTTGGCTAGGAGGAAGCCGGTCGACATCGGCAATTTGCCAAAAAAGACATCTCTTTTCCCATCCTGGATAAAGCTTTCTTAGGGCTTCCTTATGTTCCTCTTCTCGAAGAGCGATCCTTAAAGAAGCCTTTTCGAGGTCTTTAATAGTGAGCTGAATGGGATCTGTTCCAGCAAGATGTAATGGGATGTTTTTTCCAATGAGTGCTTCCTTGACATAAGGAGAAAGAAATCCAGGGACTTTCGATGCGGCTATTCCCCTTGAAAAGGCTTCCCATGGGAGAGAGCATCGAAGTGCATAGAAATTGAAAAGAGCTTGGGCAAAACGACTCCTATAAATATTTCCAGTACATATAAATAAAATTAATTTTTTTTGCATCGCTATTCTTATTAAAAAAGTTAAAAAAAAGAAGAAAAGATGACTCCTAAAAAGTATTCCTTCTTTTTTCTTGATAGAATAATTTTTTTTAATTTAGTTTAATTGGTATGGCGCAGACAAAAACACTGACTTTCAACTCCCCTATCGAAGGTGATGTTGTCGTTACTCGACTGGATGCAGCAATTAATTGGATGAGAAAAAATTCGTTATGGCCAATGCCTATGGGGTTAGCTTGCTGTGCCATCGAATTAATGGCATCGGCATGTGCACGATTTGATATTTCACGGTTTGGTGCAGAAGTCATGCGATTTTCTCCTAGACAGTGCGATGTTATGATTGTTGCAGGAACGGTGACCTATAAAATGGCTTATTCAGTAAAAAGAATATACGAGCAGATGCCTGATCCAAAGTGGGTAATATCGATGGGGGCGTGTGCATCAAGTGGGGGAATGTATAGGAGTTATTCTGTCCTGCAGGGTATCGATCAACTTATTCCTGTTGATGTCTATGTTTCTGGCTGTCCACCTCGACCAGAAGCTCTGCTTGATGCTTTGATCAAGCTTCAGGAAAAAATTGATAGGGAAGCTTCTTTACGTCATTTAAAACAGCCTACGGCATAAGAAATTTATAAGGGAAGGGGAACAATTGTTAATATTATGCCAGTTTTATCTTTACCTTTAGCAGAAGAATTACAGAAGGTTTTTAATATTAAGCTGTTGGAAGTTAAAGAGTTTAGGGGAGAGTGGACCCTGACGATTGATTTATCTGTCATTCAACAGGTTGCTAGGTATTTAAAAGAAGAAAAGGGGTTTGATCTTCTTCTCGATATTTCCGGAGTCGATCATTGGGGTGAAGAACCCAGGTTTGAAGTGGTATATCATTTTTATAATTTGCAAAAGGCCACTCTTTTAAGAATTAAGGGCAGGGTCACTGAATCCAATCCCATTGTCCCCACTCTGTCTTTTATCTATCCCACGGCTAATTGGCATGAAAGGGAAGCCTACGATATGTTTGGTATTATTTTCGAAGGACATCCCGATTTGCGTCGAATTCTGATGTGGGAGGGCTATCCTTATTTTCCTCTAAGAAAAGACTTTCCTGTAGAAGGGAAGGAAACGGATCAAAGTCCTGTTGCCTTTGCCAAGGCCGCTCCCTTGGATGGAGGACCTTTTGTAGCTCGTCCAGCAGCACTTAGCGTTGAGAGGGAGCCAAGGGCCATTGAAAATGAAGAACTTTTAGAGGAACTTGAAGAGTTGAAAGAACAAGAAAATCTGACTCTACCTTATAAAGAAAAGGAATAATATGGCTGAGAGTTTGACCAAAGAAGTTCGAATTGAAGTTCCAGATACAGCTGAGCTTCTAAGAAGGGCCGAAGAAGTTTCCGGAGCTCCTGAAGGGGAAAGACTTATTCTCAACATGGGACCTTCCCATCCGAGTACTCACGGTGTGTTTCAGCTTATACTTGAAATGGATGGGGAGATTATCACAAAGGCTATTCCTGAAGTTGGTTACTTGCACAGGGGGGATGAGAAGATAGCCGAAAATATGCAGTACAATCAATTTGTTCCGTATACCGACAGGTTGGACTATCTTGCCCCTCTTGCTAATAATGTGGTTTATGCTTGTGCTGTAGAAAAACTGTTGGGATGGGACATTCCTCCACGTGCGAAAGTAATCCGGGTTATTTGTGCTGAAATTGCAAGAATTTCCTCACACTTGATGGGGCTTGGGGCTTATGCCATGGATTGTGGAGCGGTCTCCGTATTCTTGTACACTTTTACGGAAAGAGAAAAAATCTATTCTCTAATTGAAGAACTTACGGGAGCTCGTTTTACAACAACTTATACTAGAATAGGGGGATTAACAAGAGACATTCCTCCAGGATGGACAGAAAAACTCAAGGATTTTATCAAACAATTCTTGCCCAAAATCGATGAAATTGAAGGGCTATTAACGAAAAACAAGATATTTGTAGACCGGACGCAAAATATTGGGATCATCACTAAAGAAGATGCGATCGACTATGGGCTGACTGGACCAAACTTGAGGGGCAGTGGAGTAGATCATGACTTAAGGAAAAAGAATCCTTATCTGGGGTATGAAAAATATGATTTTGAAGTTCCCCTAGGTAGTGTTGGAGATTGCTTTGATAGATATCTTGTGAGGATAGAGGAGATGAGGCAAAGTTGTAGGATATTAGAACAAGCCTTGGCCGATATTCCTACAGGACCTATCGCTGTGGATGAACCTAGAGGATATCTTCCTCCCAAGTCTTCGGTTTTAACGAAGATGGAAGAGCTCATACAACACTTTATTATTGTTACCCAGGGAGTCGATGCACCCCCCGGAGAAGTGTATTTTGGAGGGGAAAATCCCAAAGGGGAGCTGGGCTTTTATATTGTAAGTAAAGGAGGAGGTGTCCCTTACCGGTTAAAAATACATTCTCCTTCATTTGTAAATTTAAGCATATTGCCCAAAATCCTTCCTGGCCATCTTTTAAGCGATATCGTAGCCATTCTTGGAAGTCTAGATTTTGTGATGGGAGAATGCGACAGATAGAAAGAAGAAGGTTATTTTACTATTAAAAGGTTACTTTGCTTTCAGGAAGATAACAAAACAAAATGAATACGGTTGAGAAAGAACTACCCCAATTAGATCAAGAATTCATCGATGAGGTTAATAAAATAATAAGCCAATATCCAGTTTCCAAAAGGAGTGCTTCTCTGCCTTTACTTCATTTATGGCAGGAACACTTTGGCTATGTGTCTAAAGAGGCTGTGGAATGGATCGCCCAAAAATTGGAATTAGAACCCATAGCTGTTGAAGAAATTGCAACCTTTTATCCTATGATTCGTCATAGGCCACTTGGAAAATACCAATTTAAAGTATGTCGGACCCTTTCTTGTGCCTTGGCTGGGAGCTACCAGCTTTTCGAACATATCAAGAAAAGCTGCAATGCTTGTAATGAAGTGGATCATAATATTTATCAGAGCTCGGATGGTCAATTTTCGGTTGAATTTGTCGAATGTCTTGCCGCTTGTGGAAATGCTCCCGTAATGATGATCAATGAAGAGGAATGGATGAATGTCACCAAAGACAAAATTAATGAGATACTTCCGGAGTTAAGCAAGAAACAAAATTAAGAGGAGTTTTGCCCATGTCTTTTAAGCCTGAATATCGACTCATTCTTAAATATGCAGATGAACCTGGTTATACTGTAGATATAGATTGCTATTTGCGCCATGGTGGATACCAGGTTTTAAAAAAAGCCTTAACTTTGGATCCAGCATTTATAGTTCAAGAAGTCAAAAAGTCGGGTTTAAGAGGCAGGGGTGGAGCAGGATTTCCCACGGGTGTAAAATGGGGGTTCATCAATCATGAGAAAAACACAAAACCGGTTTATTTGCTTTGCAATGCCGATGAATCCGAACCGGGTACCTTTAAGGATAGGCAGATCATCTATAAAGATCCCCATCAGCTTATCGAGGGCATGATCATCAGTGCTTATGCTAACCGGGCACACCTGGGATATATATATATCAGGGGTGAATTTGCAAAAGGAGCTAAAATTTTAGAACAAGCGCTTGCTGAGGCTCGAGAAAGAAATTTTCTGGGTAAAAATATCCTCGGTAGCGGTTACGATTTGGAGATTTATGTTTTTCGAGGAGCCGGAGCTTATATATGTGGCGAAGAAACGGGGTTGATAGAATCTTTGGAAGGCAAAAGAGCTTATCCGAGAATAAAGCCCCCCTATTTTCCAGCTGTGTTAGGATTATATATGTGTCCAACCATCGTTAATAATGTGGAAACACTTTGCCATGTAAAACATATAGTAGATATGGGTGGAGAAGCCTTTGCGAAAATAGGAACGCCTAACAATACGGGAACAAGGATATGGTGTGTGAGTGGCGATGTAAATAGACCTGGATATTATGAGTATCCCTGTGGAGCGATCACTTTCGGTGAGCTTATTTACGAGGTATGCGGGGGCATTCGAAACGGCAACAAGCTTAAAGCGGTGATTCCAGGCGGTTCTTCGGCTAAAGTATTGCGAGCTGACATAAAGTATAAGATTCCAAGAAAAAAAGCCGATGGTTCAACTGAAATAGTGGAGATGGGTTTAGAGGATATTCCTTTGGATTTTGATACCGTAGCTGCCACAGGTTCTATGTCAGGATCAGGAGGTATCATAGTCATGGATGATACTCGTGACATGGTAGAGTGTTTAAGAAATATAGCTGAGTTTTATGCCCATGAGTCCTGCGGTCAGTGTACTCCTTGTAGGGAAGGTTCTCTGTGGATGAAAAAAATCCTGGATAGAATATGTAGGGGTAATGGCAGAAAAGAAGATAGCAAACTTCTTCTCGATGTGGCTAATCATATCGCAGGAAGAACGATTTGTGCTTTTGGAGAAGCCTGTTCTTGGCCCGTTCAGAGTTTTGTGGAGCTATTTGAAGAAGAATTTGTCGCAAAAGCAAAGAAAGAGGATTCGATGGAAATTTTAGAGCCTGTAGAGGGATGAATTTCTTGATAGGTTTAGGAGAGGGAAAAAAAGAATATAAGTTATGAGTGCTTTGATCAAAAATCCATTTAATCATGATTTGCCTGCTGCGGATACTCCTCTTGTTAATGTTCAACTTGATGGACAGTGGGTTAAGGTTCCCAAGGGACTAAATGTGATCGAGGTTGCCAAGCGCTTTGGCAAGTTTATCCCTCATTATTGTTATCATCCCAAACTTTCTATAGCAGGTAATTGTCGAATGTGCCTTTTCGAGATGGGTGTCCCTAAATTGGATGCTCAACGCAAGCCTGTTTTGGATGAGAAAGGCATGCCTGTGATTAGTTGGCTTCCTAGACCTCAAATCGCTTGCGCTACTCAGGCTACAGAAGGGATGGCTATCAAGACCAGCTCGGCGCTGACTACTGATTGTCAAGAGGGAGTGACAGAATTTCTGCTTATCAACCATCCTTTGGATTGTCCTATATGTGATCAGGCTGGGGAATGCCGGTTGCAGGAATATTCCTATGATTTTGGAAAAGGAAGAAGCCGCTTTGTTGAACAAAAAGTTAAGAAACCTAAACGGGTTGAGCTTGGACCCCGAATCATGCTCGATGATGAGAGATGCATTCTTTGTTCAAGGTGTATCCGTTTTGCCAGGGAAATAGCTAAACAAGATGTTATTGGTTTTGTTAACCGTGGGAGTTATTCGACATTGACTGTCTATCCGGATAGACCTTTTGACAGTAACTATTCACTGAACACTGTGGATATATGCCCGGTAGGAGCATTAACGAGTAAAGATTTCCGCTTTCAGATGAGGGTTTGGTTTTTAAGGGAAACCAAGAGTATATGTACGAGTTGTGCAACAGGTTGTAATGTGATTATCGGTAGCAGGGAAAATGTTGTTTACAGGCTAACTCCAAGAGTAAACGAAGAAGTGAATTCACATTGGATGTGTGACCAGGGAAGGTTAAATTTTCATTATATTCATAGCAAAAAAAGGGTTGTTGAACCGGCTTCTCATCTCAATGGCTCTTTGTTTCCCCTGGAGTGGAACGAAGCAGTAAGAACGGTTGCTCAAAGACTCAAGGAATTTTCTCCACGGCAGATCGCCTTTTTAGTCTCAGCAAGGCTTAGCTGTGAAGAACTTTATCTTGTGAAAAAGCTTATAGAACTTTTAGGAAAAGGCGAGGAAATATTTTCAGAAGTTGTTCCTAGAAAAGGAGTAGCTGATTCGTTGCTCAGAAGCGAAGATCTTAATCCCAATACGCTTGGAACCGTTTGTCTAGGAATTGGTAAAAGAGGAGAAAAGTTAGCTGAATTGCAGGAGAAGATTCGAACAAAAGAGATAAAATGTCTGTTTGCTATTCACGAAAATCCCGAGGAATGTGGAATACCAGAAGACCTTTTATCCTCTCTTTCATTTTACGTTTGGCAAGGGTTGATTCCAGGATCCGCTATCCATACTGCCCATATTCTTTTAGCGGGTGCGAGCTTTGCTGAAAAAAGTGGTACAATGATCAATGTTGCGGGAAGACTTCAAAAACTTCATAAAGCAATATTATGTCCTGGAAGGGCCAGGGAAGATTGGAGAATCTTGAGGGATCTGCTCTTGGTAGCGGGCTATAAAGATAAGTTTTTCGAAGAAATTGCTCAAGTCTATACGGAAATGTCCAAGGAGATTGAAGCCTTTGGAGGTATTTCCTGGATAGATATAGGGGATCAAGGAATCGATTTAAGTCAAAAATTCAAAGTTTAATTCTTTTATTACAACAAAGGCAAGCAGTTATGGATATTTCGATAACAGTTTTTATTGTCAGTACAGTTGTTAAAATTGCTCTGGTTGTGGCCGTTTTATTAGGAATAGTAGCTTATACGGTTTTAGCTGAGAGGAAAATTTGTGCTGCAATACAGGATAGAGTGGGACCTAATCGGGTCGGACTTCCTTTTTTAAAAAGCCATCTCTGGGGGTTAGGACAACCCATAGCAGACGCCTTTAAACTCATGCTTAAAGAACAATTCGTTCCTGGGGTCGTAAAAAAATTTTATTATTCCTTGGCTCCCTTTTTTGTAATCGTTCCTCCTTTAATAATAATCGGATTTATCCCCTTTGCTTCAATTGATCCGGTAACGATTTCTTCTTTAAAAATTGTTATTCCTCAACCTGGCGTTATTATCAATGCGGGAACAGGGGTTCTTTGGGCATTTGCCATCAGTTCACTGAGCGTTTATGGGATTGTTCTTGCGGGCTGGGCTTCTAATTCGAAATATGCTTTTCTGGGAGGTATACGTTCTACTGCCCAGATGATTTCTTACGAAGTCGCTTTGGGGTTCTCGATCATTCCGGTCTTTCTTTTGACGGGCAGTTTGAATTTTTCGGAAATCGTAAAATATCAGATTGAGCATGGCTGGTTACTTTTTCCTTTTTTAGGGAAACATCCTGATCTTCGACTTTTTGTTTTTTGGCCATTTCTTTTTATTTCTTTTTTGATATTCATGGTGTCTTTGTTTGCTGAAACTAACCGTGCTCCATTTGATCTCCCAGAAAGTGAACAAGAACTTGTTGCAGGGTATAATACCGAATATGGAGGCATGAAATTTGGTATGTTTTTTTTAGGAGAATATGCAGCGATGATAGCAGCAAGTTCTTTAATCATTACTTTATTTCTCGGGGGATGGAGCCTGCCTTTAGGGTTTTTATCAGAGGGTAAAAGTCTTGGAATTATCTTGCTTCAAGCCCTTGTGTTTTTGTTGAAAATACTTGTTTTTTTGTTTCTTTTCATATGGATTCGTTGGACCCTACCTCGTTTTAGGTACGATCAACTCATGAATCTTGGCTGGAAGATTTTTCTCCCCCTTGCTACTGTTAATATTGGCTGTGTAGCCATTCTTTTAGCTTTGATTAAAACCCCATAAATATTCCCTTATTTTGGATTTAAAGAAAAGATTGGAAAAGGAAAAGAGAACAAACGGAGATATTTTGTGTAAATTTTTAAGGTTTTAGAATATTTTTGTTTGATAGAGGCTAAAAACCTCATTTTTTTTCTTGAATTAAATGAGGTTTTTAGAAACTTTTGCTTTCGTTTTTTTTGTATTAAAAAAATTAAAAACTGGAGGATCTTTTAGAATTGGCTCCGAATGAGTTTATAAATAAACTTCCCGAAGTGGCTCCACTTACGCTTCTCGAAAGAGCATGGATAAGTGGATTTTTGGCCGGCATCATGGAATATACAAAGGCGGGAGCACCTCTTCCTTCTATTCCCAAATGGGCCCCTCTTTCAGAAACGGCTCGACAGTGGGCTGAACAGTTTATATCCAATTTGCTTGTCTTCCCTTCTTTTAAACAAGAAGAAAAGGAGCAAAGCTTATCTATTCCTCAAACAACAATTAGAATATTTTATGGAAGTCAGACAGGAAACGCCGAAGAACTGGCAAAGAGGATGGGAAGAAAGCTTCAATCCGTTAATTTTCCAGTAACGGTTATGGATCTTGCTGATTATAAAAAGGTCGATTTAACAAAAGAATCTTATGCTTTGTTTTGTGTGAGTACTTTTGGTGAAGGAGAACCTCCAGACAATGCTAGGGAGTTCTGGGAGTTTTTGTCGTCTCCTGAAGCTCCTCGATTGGAAAATCTTAAATATGCCCTTTTGGCTTTAGGGGATTCAGCCTATCCTGATTTTTGTCAAGCGGGAAAGAATATAGACAAGAGATTGGAAGAGTTGGGGGCTCAAAGAATCTTTCCCAGGATTGATTGCGATGTGGATTACGAAGAGTCGGCAACAAAATGGATAGAAAATGTTTTCGAAATATTACCACGCACTTTGCAGCTTCCCACGCAAGAGGATAGCCTCATTAGGGAATTAAAGGAGGAAAGTCCAAAAATTTTAACTTTTCAGCAAACGCTTTCTCCAAAAATACCACATCCTCCCCATACCAAACAAAACCCTTTTCCTTCCAGGGTATTAGAAAACAGACGATTAACCTTGATGGGGTCTGAGAAAGAGACCAGGCATATAGAACTTTCCCTTGAAGGATCGGAACTCTGTTATCTCCCTGGTGATGCGGTGGGAATATATCCAACCAATTGGCCTGTACTCGTTCAGGAAATTATAGAAACTTTAGGTTATACGGGAGAAGAAATCGTTCCTACTCCCAATGGAGAAAACGTTCCATTGCGAGAGGCTCTATATCGGTATTACGAGATAAATTCCATACTTGATGACTTTCCTAAAAAAGGGATTGGTGCTGTTGAACTGGTTAAAAACTTAAGATCCCTTTCTCCAAGATATTATTCTATTGCTTCCAGTCCAAAGGTTTATGAGATGGAAATCCATCTTACAGTCGTAGTTGTTAGATACATTCAGCATGGTCGTTGGAGAAGGGGGGTATGCTCAAACTTTCTTGCGGAAGCAACCCCTAAAGTGCCTATTCCTATCTTTATTCGTCCCAATCCTAATTTTCGTCTTCCTTCCGATCCCTCAACCCCTATAATTATGATTGGCCCAGGAACTGGGGTTGCTCCTTTTAGGGCTTTCCTTCAGGAGAGAGCGGCTACAGGGGCGAAAGGAAAAAATTGGCTTTTCTTTGGTGAACAGCACCGTTCTACAGATTTCTTTTATCAAGAGGAGTTAGAAAATTATCTTAAAGAGGGAATATTAACCCATCTCGATACGGCATTTTCACGTGATCAGTCCTATAAAATATATGTTCAGCATCGTATGCTGGAGAAAGCCCAAGATATTTGGTCATGGCTTCAGGAAGGAGCTTATATTTATGTATGTGGAGATGCTCATAGGATGGCTAAGGATGTTGATATTGCTCTTCATCAGATTTGCGAAACGGCGGGAGGGCTTTCTAAAGAAAAAGCTCAAGAGTATATCCAAAACTTGCGTTCTTCCAAAAGATATTTGCGGGATGTTTATTAAAAAATAAGCAAAAACAACTTCATTGCTTGCTTTGGTTCACGATAAGAGGAGGGTTAGGAAAAGCAAGATAGAGAGGGGGAAGATCCCATAAGCTCTGAAGCCTTGCATAATCAGGTGTAGAAAGGATAACGATTTTAGGCTTTGAAGGATAGGAGATCCATCGGATTAGATCGACTAACTTTTCTTTTTCCATGGCCACGCAACCCGAAGTAGGTGTGTGTTCTCCATATCTTTCATGGATAAATATGGCACTACCTAAGCCAGGCTTAGAGTCAGGATAGTTATGCTCTATGAAGATCATCCATTCTAAATGAGGATCTTCAATACGTAGTCTTTGTTTTTCAAACCATTCAGGGGGAGAAGAACTGTCTTTGATAGTAACGAGGTGGTTGTAATTATCGAGAGCGGGATCTTCGATCCAAGCATCGAGGGGACTCTTTTTGTGATACAAAGGCCATTGGGCTCCTGAAGGTAGCTCGTCGTCAATTCCCATAATTAGACCTAAATTGAAAATCCCTGCGGGGGTTTTCCCATCTCCTTCTTTTTTATGTTCTCCTTCCTGTGGTTCATGCAATCCCTTCCCCCAGGTCAAGCCGTTCTTGCCTATGAGAATAGGAATAAAGTCTGAATCAGGGTTCCACTGCCCTCCTTCTCCGATTCTTTGAAATAGTTTCATATAGCCTTCGCAAGCACTTGAAGAAGGAACAACAACAGTAATGAGTTGTTGTAAGGGTACTTTTTTCTGGAACATCTTTTCAATCTTATCGGCAAGATATAAAAGAAAAAGAGAAAAAATCAGGAATAATACTAAAAAGGTAGTGCCAAAAATTAAAGTCGAGCTTTTTGATTCGTTTTGCATAAGCTTTAGGTAATGAAAATCTTCAATGGGAGATATTGTCCTTGTGATGGAGTGAAGAAATGATCATAGCTTGACTTTGACTATTGTTTAGGTTTACACTTATAGAAAAGCCTGAGTAACTTATGCTTACAAAAATTGGGGGAGGCTTAGGGTCATTAGTTCTAGTTATATTATCTTATTTAACTCTATCTCAAACTTATCATTCCCATCAGTTGCAGAAGGCAAAAAACGAATTTTCTTCAGTTTTTGCTTCTTCTTTGACTTCTCTTCCTCAAGATTCTGAACAACAAAGTAGGATGAGTCAAGTTCAAGGTCTTTTATCTGATCCTACTCATGCATCTGAGTCTACTATTTTACAATTACAGATGGCCGCTTCCAATTCAAAAGGCTATGCCCAGTCCATCCGTAGAGTTGTTGATCAAATCCGGATGAAGCAAAATGAAATTGCTTCACGTTACCATGTTAACCCCGATGACATCATTGCCGTTCCTCAAGCTCTGAAGCTTGAACAACTGACAAGCACTGCTGATGGAGCTGATCAGTTTGCTCAGTTTGTCGAAGCCCAGATTCCTCTTGTTCAAAAAGCGATTAGTCAAGGCAGAAGGGGAGAAAATCAACCCTCTGCTAATGAGCAATCCGAAAAAAATGCATCTAATGGTGTGTTTCGGGGATCTACAGCTGCCTCTTATTCTTCTTATCCTCCTTCTTATAATCCCTACTGGTATCCTCCTTATTGGGCGTATCCTCCTTGGATTTATGGTCCTTATTGGTGGGCTCCCCTGTGGTACCCATGGTATGGGTGGGGTTGGGGATGGGGTCTAGGATTAGGCTTTGGTTTTTGGGGAGGAGGCTTTGGAGTAGGGTTTGGTTTTGGTTATCCTATATTGCCTGGAATTTCCTTAGGGTTCTTTTTTGGAAGACCTTGGTGGGGAGCTCCATGGTATTCTGTTAGCTCTTTTAATAGAACAACAATCATCAATAACAATACCTTTATCAATAGGAATATCATGTCTTCGACAAACAATTTCAGGAATTTTGGTTCAAATACTTCTTTTGCTAATGGATTCAATAGATTTGGAGGACAAAACACATGGGCTGCTCATAATTTTGGACAAACCAATAAAACGGGAGCTTTCCAAAGGAATTTTGGAACACAACCCTATAATTCTTTAAGAAATTATTCTTCTGGCTCGCATTTTTCTCAATCTCCACTCTCTTCATCGAGATCTGCGGCTTCAGCTTTTCACCAGGGAGCTTCTGTGGGAAAATGGGGTGGATCAACTCCTGGTCGATGGGGTGGGGTTCCTTTTCAAAGAGGGCCAGCTTTTCATGGTTATCCAGGATATAGAGGGCAAACTGGAGGTTTTCATGGTGGAGCCGGCTTTCATGGTGGTGGAGGGTTTCATGGCGGAGGTGGATTTCATGGTGGAGGGGGGTTCCATAGATGATAAGGCCAAAAAAGAATCCATTTTCATATTTAATACGGTATTTTTCCCTTTTTTTCGAAACAACATAAAACGGCTATTTTCCTCTTGTAAGCTCATTATCTTTTAGAGTTCAAACCCCGAAGCTTTTGCCATTAGCCATAAGAAAGAAAAGACAGAAATTGCCTTTAAATTGCAATAAAAGGATGGCTTTGCTTAAAGAAGCTAAGGGTAGTAGCGATTATCCCCATTCTCTATATTGCAAGGATAAATGAGAGTTTTATCGGGTTCGGTTATCTTTTTTTCTTTCGGATAAAGTAGTTTTATGAACCGGAATTGAAAATCCAAACCATAATGACCAGCTTTCTTTTTCAGCTCCTTTTTTTTGAGAGCAATGGGTGCAAGCTTTTGGCTCATTTTGTTTGTTTGGGTTAAAGTTGGCTAATGGAGTACTCTCTTCTATGTCAAGGTTGTGCGTTTTAGACATCGGCTTTTTTTTGTGAACTTTATCTTTGGCAGCTGAGATGATTTTTTTCGCTGTATTTGAAGTTTCAGCAATTTTTTGTTGAGATTGGGGCTCATTATTAAAGATGGGGTTTGGTTCGGTCTTTTTGCTTGGAGGATCTTCGGTGTGCTCGGTTTCGTTCTTTGAAAAATTTTTTTCAATGGGGTTGATTGTTTGTTCCTTGGCTTGCTCTATGGGTTCTTTTAATTTAAAGGGTTGGAAAAATTCGTATATTTCTTTAGCCCAACGGAATAGATTTGTAAGGCAAGAATGCAGAGAGCTGGCTCCTTCAGCAATTGTTTTCCAATTGATAAGCCCGTTGTCAAAGTCTATTTTTTTATTGATGTGCCAAAGAGGATGGAATTGAGCATTGAGATGGTAATTTCCGCCTTCAGTTGCTGTTATTTTAACCTGAAAATGTTTATAATCCATGGGTCTTCCTTTTTTATGTTATAAAAAAGGTGAGTCGATCAGACATGATGGATCAAAGATAATTTTTATAACGGATAAAAGAATACGATTTTAAGCTTAATTTTTTCAATGGATGTCGATTTGGATAGGGAACTGAAACTTTTTTCGAATTTAAAGACTAAACAGCCCATTTTCTTTTTGGTTGGATCTACGGGTATAGGAAAAACTGAGATTGCGCATCGCATTGCCGATGAATTAGGGCTGTCTCTATTGGCCCTGGATTCAATGCAGGTTTATAGAAAACTCGATATAGGAACAGCGAAACCCTCCACAAGCGAACAGATTCGTTATAGATATGGAGGGATAGATCTTGTTGATTGGAAAGAGTCTTTTAATGCCTTTCTCTATATCCAAGCAGTTCGTGATTATTTAAATAAAGAGTTAAACCATACTCATGGAGTTCTTGCGGTTGGCGGATGTGGGTTATATTTTAGGGCATTGACCAGTGGACTCTGTAATGCTCCTCCAGCCAATTTATACCTGAGAGCAGAACTCGAGAAATTGGATAGAAATGCGTTACTTGAAATGCTAATAAAGATAGATCCCTTGGCTGCATCTTCTATAGATTGTTCGAATCCAAGAAGAATAATACGGGCGATAGAAGTAAAAAAAAGTTCGGGTATTTCCTTAATCCAATGGCAACAACTGACTACTTCCCCTGTCATTTCTCCCTCTCTTGCTTTCTGGATAGATCGTCCTAAGCCAGAAGTAGAAACAAGACTGCGTAATAGAATTAGAAAAATGTTTGATGAGGGATGGGAAAAAGAGACTTTGATGTTACTTGAGGAAGGGGGGATAGAAGCGGTAGAAAAATGCAAGGCTATTGGGTATAAGCTAATAGGCCGTTTCTTGCTTCGAAAAGAAAAAAATAGAAAAGAACTTGAAGAGGAGATATGTCGACAACAACTGGCCTATGGGAAAAGACAAAAGACTTGGTTCAAAAAAGAGCCTTCTTTACGTTATTGCCTTTTAAAAAATAAAGAAGAGGAGTATCGTTTTATTAAAAGTTGTATAATAAAAATAAATTATTTTATTCAGGGAAATAGACAAAATGCTTTTCCGGAATAGAGGACAAGAAAAAAGAAACATTTTTAACTCTGGAGCATGATTTCTGCAATAGTAGAGAAAAAACAGGAAAGGGGAATGCTTGTTGGGCTGGATAGGGGTGAGAAAGATTTTGAAGAATCTCTTAAGGAATTAGACCAGTTAGCTTCTTCTGCAGGAGGAGTAATTATTGAAAAGCATATTCAGAAGCTGCCCTTTCCAACAGCTCCTTATTTCATTGGTAAAGGGAAAGCTCTTGAGTTTGCAGCTATTTGCAAACAAAAGGAATTATCTTTTGTGCTTTTCAATGAGGAGCTTTCTCCTATTCAATGTAGAAACTTAAATACCCTTTTTGGTTGTAAGGTATTAGATAGAACACAACTCATTTTAGATATATTTGCCCAAAGGGCTAAAACAAGGGAGGGAAAACTTCAAATAGAGTTAGCCCAACTTCTTTACCTTCTTCCCCGATTAACTCGGTTATGGACGCACCTCTCCCGTCAGACAGGAGGTATTGGCACACGTGGACCTGGAGAAACTCAGCTTGAAGTAGATAGGCGACGCATACAGGAAAGGATACATAGACTCAAAAAAGAACTGGAGGAAGTAAAAAAGACTCGGTTCATCCAGCGAAAGAGGAGACAAAAATTCCCTTGGCCTACAGCATGTCTTGTGGGCTATACCAATGCAGGGAAATCCACTTTGTTTAACCGTCTTACTCATTCTCATGTTTTAGTTGAGGATAAGCTTTTTGCCACTTTGGATCCTACAATAAGACTTTTTGAATTCTCTGGGGGTCAAAAAATATTTTTATCTGATACCGTGGGGTTTATTCAAAAATTACCCTATCATCTCATTGAATCTTTTAAAGCTACCTTGGAAGAAGTCAAAGAAGCTGACTTATTGATTCATCTTGTAGATGCTTCTCATCCCTTGGCTGAAAACCAGATTAACGAGGTGAACAAGGTGCTGGAACAGATAGGTGCAATCAATAAACCGATCATTTTGGTGTGGAATAAAATCGATTTGGTGTATTCAGATGGGTTAGTTAAAAGGAGGATGGAGGAGTATCCAGGGTGTGTTCCGATTTCGGCGGCAACAGGTGAAGGATGTGAAAACCTGTTGGTTAAAATAGAAGAGTGGTTAAAAACAAAAAGGCGGTTTTTTTCTTTAAAATTGCCTATGGATAGAACAGATATTGTTGCAAAATTACATCGCATGGGTTCTGGAATTGTAACCAATTATCAATCAGATGGGATATGGGTTAATGGTTGGATTCCTCATTCGATGTTTTCATCTTTAGAACAGTTTAATATAACCGTTGAAGGTTGACCGTATGGCTGAAAGGCATAAAGATCTTTTGGATCTTCATAGAGAAGTTTTAAACTGTGGAGTTACATTCATAGTCTATGATCCATCCAACAGCAATTGTTAGCGCTAAGGCAGAAATTGGCAAAAATGTATCTATTGGTCCATGGGTAACTGTTGAAGAAGGCTGTATTATTGGTGACGAATCCGAGATTAGAGCGCATGCAGTGATAATGACAGGCAGCACTATTGGACACAGGAACCAGATCGGGTATGGAGCCATTATTGGAGCTGAACCCCAGGATGTTTCTTTTAAGGGAGCTAGCTCTTTTGTGTCTATCGGTAATGATAATATTATCCGAGAATATGTGACTATCCACCGAGGTTCGGCTGAATCATCGATCACAAGAATTGGCAATGGTTGTTTTTTGATGGCAGGAAGTCATGTTGCACATAATTGCCTTTTGGAAGATGAAGTTGTGCTTGTCAATAATGTTCTGCTTGCTGGCTATGTTCATGTTGAAAGGAAAGCCTTTTTGGGAGGAGCAGCGGTTGTGCATCAGCGTGTAAGGATAGGGGAGTTAACCATGACTCGTGGACAGACCCGTATTGGCAAAGACCTCCCTCCTTATTTCATGGCTGTAGATACCAATGAAGTTTCTGGAATCAATAGAGTGGGCTTAAAAAGGGCAGGAATAACCGAAGAAATAAGAAGGAAAATTGAAAAGGCTTATAAGATTCTTTATTTTGAAGGCCTTAATGTCTCACAAGCTTTAGAAAAGATTGAAAAGATTAGCGATTGTCCAGAGATTAAAAAGCTTGTTGCTTTCATCCGCGCTACAAAAAGAGGAATCTGTTTAGCCAGAAGAAAAAATGCAAATGCGAATATCACTGAAGAATGAATTTTTAACAGGTTCTTTTATATGAGGGCTCTTGGTTTGAGAAACTTCTGGTTTGTCAGAAAATTACCTAGCCCGGTTCATTGGGTAGCTTTTTCTAAGTCTTACTTTGATTAGGACAGTGTTTTGAGGTTCTTTTAGAGCCAATTTTATCTTTTTTGTAGATAAGTCTTCTTTTTTAGGGTTTTGATTGGCTTAATAAAGAAGGAAAGAAACGTATAGGTTTAAAACTGAAGAATAGAATAACAGGGAAAAGGGAAGAGTCTTTCTCTGCCTTTTAAATGAGACAACTCGGCAAGAAACCCAAGTTCCATCAAGTTTCCACCGCATTTTTCTACAAGCAACGCTGCGGTATGTGCAGTATTGCCCGTGGCTAAAACATCATCGACAATCAATATACTTTCTCCTTTGTTTATGGCATCCTGGTGGATGGTAAGGGTTTCTTCACCATATTCGTTTTTGTAACTCAGTTCATAGGTTTTATAGGGTAATTTTCCTTTCTTACGAATGGGAATAATACCAACTCCAAGAGCATGAGCGAGCGCCCCTGCAAAAATAAATCCCCGGGCATCGATTGCAGCTATTTTATCGATCTTTTTCTTTTGATAACGAGAAATGAATATAGTCAATATCAGCCTGAAAAACTGTCCCTCTCCAATAACGGGTGTAATATCCTTGAACATTACACCGGGACGGGGAAAATCAGGAATAGTCCTAATTTTTTCCTTTAATCTTTCAATAGAGCTACTTAAAACAAAGGTCATCGAAAGGAACTTTTTCTCTTACTTTTAGTTTATTCAGTCTTTAAGGGTTGTTTACTCGAGAAACGGTTCTTTCCTTTTTCTTGTTTTTCTAGCTCTTTTCGAATTTTTCGTAAAGCAATATTTTGAAGTTGCCTGATTCTTTCACGGGTTACATGAAATTCCTTACCGATTTCTTCCAAAGTCATTTGTTCGTTTCCTTCCAAACCAAATCTGAGGCTTAATATTTTTCTCTCCCTCTCATCAAGCTTTGGGAGCAATTCCATGATGGTATTTTTGAGATTCTGATCAAGAACTGATTGGTCTGGACTTGTAGCAGACTCATCTTTAACGAGTTCCCCTAAAGAAGTCCCGTCTTCTTCTTCACCAACGGTAGCATCAAGGGAAGCCGGTCTTATTGCAATCGTTCTTAATTCGGCGACTTTAGTTGTGGACATGCCCAGTTCTTCAGCAAGTTCTTCATCGGTTGGATCTCTCCCAAGAATTTCAGAGAGCTGCATAGCCACCCTTCTCATCTTGGCTATCTTGTCTACCAGGTGAACAGGGAGTCGAATCGTCTTGCTTTGATTGGCTAATGCCCTTTTAATTGACTGTTTGATCCACCATGCCGCATATGTGCTGAGTTTTCCTCCTTTCGAAGGATCAAACCGGTCTACAGCCTTCATAAGACCAATGTTACCTTCAGAAATTAAGTCTGGAAGAGGAAGGCCGCTATTGGCATAGTCATGAGCAATTTTAACAACAAGACGTAAGTTGGCTTGGATCATTTGGCGCCTTGCCTCTTGATCGCCCTGTTGTATTCTTTTAGCCAATTCCACTTCTTTTTCCTTTGTTAGAAGCGGAATTTGACTTATTTCTCTTAAATAAAGTTTGAGAGCAGAATCGTTGTTATCCATTTCTTATTATTGATACGCTTAGAATTATCGAAAAGTTGAGAATGTAAATTTGAAAAAATTAGGGAATAACTTTCGTTATTTCACGGAAACAAATAAATATAAGACAAACAAGATAATTCGTTTTTACCTTAAAATATTAACTTTATAGAATGAATCAAGAAAAACTTTAAAAATTTTAATGGTTAAATTATACCTCCGGCAAATTTTTTAGCTTGTTCTACAAGAGCGGTACTGAGATATCTTTCACCCGTGCTTGCGGCTATAGCGACAATTAATTTTCCTTTGTTTTCTTTTCGTTTTGCAATTTCCAAAGCGGCAAAAACAGTAGCTCCGGAAGAAATGCCTACCAATATTCCCTCTTCAGAAGCAAGCCTTTGTGCCGTGGTGATTGCGTCTTGGTCAGAAACAGTAAACACTTCATCAATAATGTTGATATTCAAATTCTTGGGGACAAATCCTGCTCCAATGCCTTGAATTTTATGGGGTCCTGGTTTCAAGGGTTCTCCTCGAAGAGTTTGAGAAATAACTGGAGAGGCGGAAGGTTCTACGGCAACTGAATATAACGAAGGTTTTCTTTTTTTAATGACCTCGCTGACCCCAGTAATTGTTCCTCCTGTTCCCACTCCTGCAACAAAAATATCGACTTTGCCGTTTGTATCATTCCAAATTTCTTCAGCCGTAGTTTTCCTATGAATTTCAGGATTTGCAGGGTTTTCAAATTGTTGAGGGATCCAACTCCGATCGATCTTAGATGCAATTTCCATCGCTTTCTCTACTGCCCCTCTCATTCCTTGCTGTGCGGGAGTCAGTATGAGTCGAGCACCAAGAAGAGCTAAAAGAGTCCGTCGTTCTATGCTCATGCTTTCAGGCATGGTCAAAATGAGAGGATATCCTTTTGCTGCAGCCACAAAGGCAAGGGCAATGCCAGTATTGCCCGAAGTGGGTTCGATGATGGTCGTCTTCGAATCGATTTTCCCTTCTCTCTCTGCTTGTTCAATCATCGCAATACCAATGCGATCCTTAACGCTACTTAAGGGATTGAAAAACTCGCATTTTACAACCACTTCGGCTTCAAGGCCCAAAGTCATTTTGTTCAAGCGGACAAGGGGGGTTCTCCCAATCGTCTGGATAATAGAGGGGAAAATGAGCATAGAAATTCTCCACTAATATAATAGACTAGCTATAGTCAAGAAAAATTATAATCAAAAAGAAAATATTATCAATAGGCTCTTTTTCAATCGATTTATATTAAACAGAAAAATGAAAATAGCGTTGTTGAGTGACATTCATGGAAATCTAGAGGCTTTAGAATCGGTTCTTGAAGAGATATTAGATAAAAGAATAGATAAGATTATATGTCTTGGAGATATTGTTGGGTATGGAGCCGACCCTTCCTTTTGCTTGCAAAAAATAAGAGAGCATGCCGATACTATCTTGCAAGGTAATCATGATTATTACTGTTCTTTACCCCAATTGTCAGAAAATATTGTAAATAGACTTAATCCCATTGCTCTTGATGCTATAGAGTTCACAAGGAAAGTGCTTTCAGAAGATGAAAAACGTTTTTTAATCTCTCTTCCTTTGATCTGGGAAAATAAAGACTTAATGGCTACTCATTCCAATTTTTGTGATCCCCAAAGTTGGCAGTATGTTTTATCCAGCGAAGAAGCCAGTGAAAATTTTAAAGCGGGTTCTTTCCGTATTGGATTTCTGGGACATACCCACATTGTTTCTTTGTTTGTACAAAATGGGGCTTCTAGAGTCTTCCAATTCCACTTCAAAAGACTATTTCTTAAAAAAAATCTTCGTTTTTTACTTAATGTGGGTAGTGTGGGTCAACCTCGAGACGGTGACCCTAGAGCGGCATTCGTTGTTTATGATACTGAAAATGACGAGGCGCAGGTTTGCAGGATAGCTTATGATATTGAAAAATCGGCTCTGAAGATTAAGAATGCCGGTTTGCCTCTACAATTAGCTGAGAGGCTTAAATGGGGAGTGTGAAATCTTTCAGCCTATAGCGATAGACCACTAAAAGGTGAAAATATTGATTATCAAGTTGAGTTCATTTGGGGATATCATACAGTGTTTTCCTGTTGCTAGCGGACTGGCAAAAAAATTTCCTGCTGCTCAAATTGATTGGGTCGCCTATGAGAATTATAAGGAGTTGCTAAAATACCAACAGGCTATTCACCACATTCATACACTTCCTCATTATGCTTCGACAGGAATACTCTCGTCAATATCTTGCTTAACAAGGCTGCTCTACAAGATCAAAGAAGAAGACTACGATATTGTTTTGGATCTTCAGGGCCTTTTTCGAAGTGGGATAATTTGTGGGTTAAGTGGAGCGAAAAGGAAAATAGGATCATGGAATGCTCGAGAAGGCTCAATCTTTTTTTACAAAGAAAGAATCATGCCTCCTCCCCCTCCAGCTCAAGAAAGATATTTAGAATTTTTGCGTTATCTTGCGATAGAGCCTGATCCCTATGATTTTGGATTGCCGGTTTTTCCCCAAATCTTAAATATAAAAAACTATGTGGTCATCCATCCTTATTCTCGTTGGAGATCAAAAATATGGCCATGGAGAAATTACTTAGAGTTGACCGTAAGATTACCCCAATACCAGTTTGTTTTTATTGGGATAGGACCTTGGTTCCCGATTAATGCACCCAATTGTCTAGATTATCGAGGAGAAATTCCATTAAGTATGCTCATGGCAATCATTGGCAATGCCCAAGCAACGATTAGCGGAGATTCAGGTCCTGCGCATCTTTCAGCAGCTCTAGGATGTCCAACCCTAGTTTTGTTTGGCCCCACAGATGCTTCAGAAGCACGTCCCATTGGGAAAAAAGTTATCGTCGTACAAAGCGAGGCCTCTTGTTCTCCCTGTTGGCATAATATATGCTTAAACAAAAAATATCCAATGTGTTGTTTATCAGAGATATCGGTTGAAAAAATTATAAAAAAATTAATGATTCTAATTGAAAATTAATAATTACATGAATGATATGATATATTAATTTTACTTGACATGATAAATTATTTTAAAATATTTAGACTTTAAAAAGGTTATATTATGAAATCCTCTCATGTAGATCAATTCCCCAGGAAAAATAAGGAATGGACTGAAGCGGTGGTCATTGAAGAAATCAAAAAATGGCATGAGGCGGGTAAACCTCTATTTTCTCATTACATGAGGAAGCATTATCAAGAATTGCTCGCTGCAGCTGTTCGGTATTTTGGAAACTGGGGAAAGGCAGTTAATGCTGCGGGTCTTTCTTATGATGAGATTCGCCGTTATCGAGCATGGTCGAAAGAAAAGATTATCCAGATGATTCAGCAACTTTATCGTCAGGGTACCGATCTCTCTTTTAGAGCAATGATGCTTGGAGAATATGCACCGATGGTCTATGCGGCAATACGGCCAAATTACTTTGGAAGTTGGAAGAACGCTCTTCTTGCAGCAGGACTTGCTCCTGAGGATATTTATAGGTATAAAACTTGGAAAAATGAAAATATCCTGGAAGAGATTAGGAGATTGTATAATAAGGGAGCGGATTTAAGTTCCAAGCAGATGGAAAAAAATGCAAGCTCCTTGATTGCTATAGCGAGGCGGAGATTTGGCAGTTGGTCTGCTGCCATTGAACAAGCGGGGCTTAATTATGATGCCATCCGTAACCGTAAGAGATGGTCTAAGGAACTGATCATTCAAGGAATAAGATCTTTAAAAGATCAAGGGATACCTTTAACAAGTACACGGATTAGGGAAGTGGATCCCTCACTCTTTGCCGCAGCTTGTAAGAAAAGATTTTTTGGGAGTTGGAAAAAAGCAGTTCAAAGTGCTTTGGCTTAGTTAGTTGCTCTCTTTAAAAAAATGTTTCGTTTTTGCCTGACTGTGGAGTGAGCAAAAGAAGGTAAAACTCTTGCAATTTTGTTTTTATTGAGAAAATATTGCTTTTCCACAATAAAAGTTGAAAAGTATTTTTTACCTTCTTCTGTTTTTTTCATTTCTTTTTAATGCTTATTCTGCAGAAGTTTCACAGTCCGCAAAAATTCATCTGAAACTCAAAGTAGCTACCCGTAATGACCCTCCGTTTTCCTTTAGGGGTGGTGATGGAGAGTGGGAAGGAATAGCGGTAGATTTATGGAGGAAAATCACCACCGATTTAGCTATTCCCTTTGAATTTGTCGAGCAACCCCCGGATCAAGAAATTATGATCCGCAGTTTACTCAATCGAAAAGTAGATGTTATTGTTACCGGCATAGGTGTTGAAAATAATCTTTTACAGAAAATCGCTTTTAGTTATCCTTTTCTGTCTTCTGGTTTAGGAGTGGCTTATCGGTCAACCCCTGTTAGTTCCCTGCAAGCCATATACCGTTTTATGCTCAGTTCAGAGTTTTTTGCTGTGATTTGTGGCATAACTTTTTTAACTTTTATTGCGGGGTTTTTTGTCTGGATTTTTGAAAGGAAAAAAAATCCCCATTTTGGAGGTAGCTTTATTCATGGAATTGGAAACTCTTTTTGGTGGGCTGCGGTAACCATGACAACAATCGGCTATGGAGATAAAGTCCCAAGAACGGTGGGAGGAAGGACTGTTGCCATGGTTTGGATGTTTGTTGGCGTTGTGCTTCTCTCTTTTTTTACAGCATGGATTACGGCGGGGGTGGCTTTGGAAAAAGTTAGCTTGGATATAGTTAAGCTTAAAGATCTTTCACAGATTCGGGTGGCTACTGTTAAAGATTCATTAGGGAATTATTATCTAAGAAAAAGACATATTCGAGCTATACTCTTTAACGATTTGAGAGATGCCCTTGAAGCTGTCAAAGAGAAAAAAGCTGATGCAGTCCTATCCGAAGTCGAAGAGATGCGTTATCTTATTCAAAAAAGCTTTGGAGGAGAGTTGGAAGTTTCTGAAAAGACTTTTGCAAGAATAGATTATGCCTTTGCCTTTCGACACGGAGATGAACTTACCCAGAAAGTCAATGAATGGATTATTACACATCTCAATGAGTTGAAAAATTATGTGTCTGCCCTAAATCTAGGAAATAAAAGATAAGTAAGTGATATTTTTTCTTCTCATTTCCTTATTAAACACGATTCCTATAAGAAAGCCCTTGTCTTCTAAAATGAATGAGAAAAAAGCTAAAATGGATTTGTCTATCCTGGAATTTTTTGATTTTCTCCTCATCTTTCTAAACTTCGATACGCAGAGAAAACAATGCGAAATCTAATTTAAGAAGAGAAGAACGACTCGCCCTTGATAGGGTCTTTTTAAAAGAGTCGAATACAGGCAAGAACAATAATAAAGAAAAAACCATTCAAGACGATTCCAATGATGCAAGAAGGGCGCAAGTATTCTTTTGAAGAAAAGCTGATTCCACCAAAAAGAATGCCAAAAAAATTAGCAACCAGTCCAAGAAATGTAAAAAAACCGATCAATGCTGAACTAAATTCTGTTTCACTTCCACTAGCCCTAAGAATTAATTCACTAAAACCTATAACTATCCAATAAAGCAGGCTTACAATAGCTATGAGAAGACTTGTTCTTCGACTCCAATGGCCTAAATTGCCCAAGGATTTTTTTAAGGCTTCCTCCATGATAGTTACATAAACAAAATAAGATATTATGCAAGAGCATAAATCATTAAAAAAAATATTTTGTGAGATAAACCTTATAGATTAAGAGCAACCTCCTTCTTCAAATACTTCAGTAGAGATAGCTGCAAAATCCAATTCTGCTTTTCCATGATTTAATGCTGAAAGGAACCGTCTATAAACAATATCTAAAAAAGGCATTGGACTGAGATAGGATTGAACAAGATCTCGAACCAATGTAGCATCTTTAAATCCTAGTTTTAATGTAAATCCAGGCTCAGAAAAAGATTTTTGGCACAAGAGTTGACCATAATTTTCATATAAGGGAGAACGAAACAAAGCCTGGTTTACAGCAGAAAGCAACTCCTGGGGAGCAATTTGAGCCTTTTGTGCTATGCAAAAGCTTTCTGCTAAGGCTTCAACAACAGTCATGATCAAAAAATTTCCAAGAATTTTTACAATGTTAGCCTTGATGGTTTCCTCGCCAAGATTGGAATAGCCCCTTCCTAAAGCTTGAAAGATAGGATGGCATCGTCTTACAGCTTCAAGAGGTCCTGCGGTCACAATCCAGAGCTCTTTTTTAGCAGCAGCTTCAGGCCTGCCAAATACGGGGGCAGAAACCAGAATCTGATTTTTTGGAGCATGCAGGTTTTGAATAGCCACAATGGTGCGAGGGCTAACCGTACTCATGGAAAGATGGATTGCCCCTTCTTTTAAGCCATTAATTAGGCCATCGACTCTTCCAGTGACTTCTAACAACGCTTCGTCGTTAGCAACCATTGTGATGACGATATCGCAACCCTCTGCTGCCTCTCTGGGACTTGAACAGATTTTTGCACCCATGGAGACAAGGGGTTCTGCTTTATGATGGGTTCTGTTGTAAATCGAAAGTGCTTTCCCAGAAGTTAAGAGATTTTGTGCCATGGGAAATCCCATTTTTCCAATTCCAATAAATCCAATTTTCATGACGGATATTAAATTTTCATGTATGTTAAAAAAAAGTTAAGCATTAAATAAAATTCGTTTTTTTATTATATCTTTTTTTTTTAGCGTTATCTCTTTGGGAAAGAATGAATAAAAACTTTTTTATTTTTAAAATGACATGGTATTATATCTGCTTTGTGCTTCTCAAACATGAAACTTATTTTGGAATAGAGGGTTATTCTTTAAAAGATAAATTATTCGGGTTATGCTCTGGTTAGTCAAAGTTGCTCTTCGAAAACCCTATACGGTAGCCGTAATGGCGGCATTGATATTTGTATTGGGGCTTTTGACCATAGAAACCACCCCTACGGATATTTTTCCTGATATCGATATTCCTGTTGTCAATGTAGTGTGGTTTTATCAAGGGTTGACTCCTGAAGACATGACCAATTTCATTACTACTTTCAGTGAGTTTAACCTTTCCCAATACGTTGATAATGTGGCTCGAATGGAGTCGAGAACCTATTATGGGCTAAATGTGATTAGAATGTATTTTCAGCCTGGAGTTCCTATTGATCTTGCCGTATCTGAAGCGGTTTCCATTTGCCAGACGGTCATAAAGAGAATGCCTCTGGGGACAACCCCTCCCTATGTTTTGCGTTATTCTGCGGCTGAAGTTCCCGTCATTCAGCTTGCTGTAAGTGGGAAAACAAAATCGAATGCAGATCTTTTTGATTACACGTGGTATATCTTTAGGAGAGAGTTGGCAACGATAAGAGGTGCTACATTCCCCCCTCCTTGGGGAGGAACGGCTCGATTTATTCGAGTTGATGCTTATCCCGATCAACTTTTGGCAAGAGGAATTACCGCTCAAGAATTAATGGAAGTCATTAATAATCAAATTCTAGACTATGCTTCTGGTGATATCAAGATTGGGGATCGGGATTATTTGGTTACCGTGAATAATGTCCCTACCGATGTCAAGGAAATGAATGAGATACCTATAAAGAAAGTGAACGGACAGATCGTGTATATGCATGATCTTGGCTATGTGAGAGATGGTGGGGCGGTGCAATGGAATTTTGCTCGGTATAACGGAGTGCCTGCAGTTATTATGCCTCTTTTAAAGAATGGAATGGCATCAACATTGGAATTAGTAGCCAATTTGAGAAAACTTCTTCCTGTCGCTAAAGCTTCGGCTCCTGAAGGCATAGAAATCCAGGAGTTGATGGATCAATCGCTCTTTGTTCGTGCTTCTGTTGAAGGTGTAGTTAAGGAAGGTTTGATTGCTGCTGGTCTTACGGGGGTGATGATCCTTGTTTTTTTGGGCAGCTGGAGATCTACCTTAATTGTTTTGACTTCCATTCCATTGTGCATTCTTGTTGCTCTTTTTATTCTTAGTCGGATGGGCAATACCATTAACATTATGACGTTGGGCGGTCTTGCCCTTGCCGTAGGTATCCTTGTTGATGATGCGACGGTCGAAGTTGAAAATATCCATAGGAACCATGGAATGGGCAAGCCCCTTATCCAGGCTATTCTTGATGGAGCGCAGCAAATTGCCAATGCCGCATTCGTAGCAACTCTTTCAATATGTATCGTTTTTACATCTGTGATTTTCTTGGAGGGACCACCAAAGTATCTATTTACTCCTATGGCTTTGGGTGTCGTGTTTTCTATGCTTTTTTCCTACTTTCTATCAAGAACTCTTGTGCCCACCATGGCTAATATGCTTATTCGGCAAGAAGAAATTATCGAGCATAAAAGAAAAATAGAAGGGAAAGCCCCCTCCCGCTTTATGCAGTTTCATCACTGGTTTATGGATCGGTTTGAGCAGTTTAGAGACCATTACGGAGAACTTTTGCGTTGGTGCTTGCAACATAAAGGGACTGTTTTCCTGTTGTTTGGAATCTTAGGCTTGGCTTCATTCATTGCTTTACCGTTGGTTGGAGAAAATTTTTTCCCACCTGTAGATGCAGGAAAGTTTAGGCTACATGTCTTTGCTCCTCCTGGTACTAGGCTTGAAACAACAGAAAGAATTTTTAGTGAAATTGAAGAATATATCAAGAAAGACATTGTTCCTGAAGAGGAAATAGAGTCAATTGTTGATCTAGGAGGCCTCCCTTTTTGGTTTCCTGCGGGTATGGCATTTGGTGATTATATTAATGAAGGCACATTTGATGGAGAGATATTAGTATCACTTAAAGAAGATCATCATCCTACCTCGATCTATATAAAGAAAATAAGGGAAAAGTTGCCAAAACAATTCCCTGGTTGTGAGTTCTTTTTCCAGCCTCCCGACATGGTAAATCAAATTCTAAATTTTGGTTCCGCTGCTCCTATAGACATCCAAGTTGTAGGTAAGGATCCTGGAATTACTTCGAAATTTGCACAAGAAATACAGAAAAGAGTAAAAAAGATCAAGGGAGCTGCTGATGTTATTATATACCAGAAAAAACAACCCTATCTTCATTTAAAAATAGACCGGGTTCGAGCACTTGATTTTGGACTGAATCAACGAGAGATCGCTAATAACATTCTGAATCAATTAAGTTCAAGTTATGTTGTTGCTCCTAATTATTGGGCAGACCCCAAAACAACAATCAATTATCCTTTAGTCATTCAGACCCCTCAACATCTTATAGATAGTCACAACTCCCTGCTGAACATCAACTTGCATCCTATTAGGGAAACATACTCTGATCTTTTAGCCGCACGTGAAGAAACCCAGCTTTTAAGCAATGTCGTTACGGTTGAGCATAAGCAGAAAGCTGCTGTCATTAGCCATTATAATGTTAAACCTATTTATAATGTCTTCGTTAATGTCCAAGGTAGGGATTTAGGAGGAGTGGTTAGCGAAGTTCAGAAAATTGTAAACGATGTTAAAAAGAAACTGCCACCCGCTTATGAAATTCATATTCGTGGACAAGCTGAAAGTATGCAAAATGCTTTTGGTCGATTAGGTCTTGGAATTGTTTTCGCAATTCTTATGGTTTATTTTCTTTTAGTCGTCAATTTCCAAGGTTGGGTAGATCCTTTTATTATTCTTATGGCACTGCCTGCGGGATTTTGTGGAGTGATTTGGATGCTTTATCTTACGGGTACTACTTTTAGTGTACCTTCTCTTATGGGAATAATCATGACCGTTGGTGTAGCCACTTCGAATAGTATTTTGCTCATTACATTTGCTAATGAAGAGATGAGAAATGGAGCAGATGCGGTTACGGCCGCATGGATGGCGGGCAAGATAAGATTAAGGCCGGTTCTGATGACAGCGGGCGCAATGATTATTGGTATGTTACCCATGTCTTTAGGACTGGGTGAGGGTGGTGAACAAAATGCCCCTTTGGGAAGAGCGGTTATCGGGGGAATGATTTTTGCTACCGTTGGCACTCTCTTTTTTGTTCCTGTAGTATTCAGCATAATTCGGGGAAAGAAAGTATCTCATATAGCCTAGACAAATATTAAAATGCATTGAATATGAGTAATAAGGAGTTAAAGGTGGGTTCGAAAATAAAAACTATAAAAAATGGAATATGGGCTAGATTGCACCGCATTCTTGAAAGGAACAAAAGCGGGAACACGAGGGGCGGTATGAATAGCCGAAGGGAAATGAAAGAGATCTCCTCTTCTACAATTTCTCCTCCTCCACCCATTGAACCTCCACCTATTAAACCAAAAGAAAAGTTTAAACAAATCTTAAAGAAAATAAAAAAGGGACCAGCTTTTATTGCTTTATCTTTTGGAGCTATTCTTTTGGCCCTTTTGCTTATTGGGCTTATTCCCAGGATACATAATCAGCTTGTTCTTAAGAGGTTTGTCGCAATAGCCAATGAAATTCCTGTATCGGTTATAAAGCCAAAATTGGCCCCGCCTGTGACCGATTTGAGGCTTCCAGGAACAGCTAGAGGCTACTTTGAAACGCCTATATGGGCTAGAGTCAACGGATATATAAAAAATTGGTGGGTAGATATTGGTGATGAAGTAAAAGAGGGACAACTCATGGCTGTCATTGATGCACCAGATATTGATCGACAAGTCGTAGAAATGGAAGGTGTGCTCAAATCTGCCGAAGCTAACCTAGAAATTGCTCGGATATCGCTCGATAGATGGAAAGAACTGATAAAAACTCGCGCTGTATCTCAACAACAACTTGATGAAAGACAAGCGGCTTATGATGCAGCTCTTGCACGAGTCAATGCTTCAAGAGGTCAATATGAGCATTGGAAAGAACTCCAAAATTTTGAAAAAATATATGCTCCTTTCAGCGGTATTGTAACAGCGAGAAATATTGATATAGGAACGCTCGTTTCGTTGGGAAGTGATAAAGGAGTTAGAGAGCTTTATCGAATTTCAGTCACTGATGTGATGAGAGTCTATGTAGCCGTACCTCAGAATTATGCTCCACAAATTCAACTTGGAACATGGGCAGATATAACGGCCTCTGAATTTCCTGGAAAAATCTTTAAAGGATTAGTGGTAAGGACAGCCAAAGCGGTAGACCCCCTGTCCCGAACGCTGTTAACTGAAGTGGATGTAGGCAACCCTAAGGGAGAAATTATCGTTAATATGTATGTGGATGTTACCTTTCATTTACCTAGAAATCAAGAAACTTTCTTGGTACCTGTGAATGCTGTAATTGATAGGGCAGATGGCAATTATGTTCTTACTGTTGATGAGAATAATATAGTTCATTATAACAAGGTTGAGTTAGGCAAAGATTTAGGTCAATATATTGAAATACCTTTCGGTCTTTCTAAAGATCAAAAAATTGTGTTAAATCCACCTGAAATTCTTGAAGAAGGAAGTAAAGTAGTTGTTGTAGCTGACCTTTCTCAGCCCAAGCCAGATAAAAAAAGGGAAAAACAACTTTTACAAAAAGGCAAGCTTGCACATGAATGAAGAACGAGAACTCAACGCCAACCTGCATAAGGATTCTTCAATAGAGATTCAAGGGGGCGGAGTAACAGCTTCAGAAGTACCCGTTGAATTCTTAACTATAGAATCCCCAGGAAGAAATTGGATCTTCCCTTATTCGAGAATCCTTTTTGCCCATACAGATACCGAAGGGAGTAGGTTTTTTCTTAGGACCATAAGCCATGATATTTGGATAAATGGGCAAAATCTTAATAAAGCTATTTATTTGATCCAACAGGGAAAGTTGATGGATGTCAGAAAAGGGTACAATGAGAATGGAAAGGTGGATTCTATTGAAGTGATGGAGAATCCTGGGGGGATGTTTGCTTGAAAGCTCTCAAGGTTGACTATAGCCTTTCTAAGGGTTTTCTGCTTTAAAAGATGGGTTAATAACGACTTTTTTTTTGTAGCCTAGTTTAGTCAACCATGTCCTAATATAATTTGTGAAAATCAAGCTTACGGTCAGATTTGCATCAGATCAGCTCTAGAACTACCCTTATGGTCGGGAAAAGCGGGAAAGCTACCCGTGCCGTGTCGATCAACTCCTCATAGACACGGAAATAGTCAATGTCTAAAAGCAACTCAGAAAAGGCCTATCCAACTGCCCGTTCCCAGCGTCGGTCAGGAATTGGACGGCTTAGATCAGCAAAACGGTTCCTCTTGCTCAATTCAGGAATGTATGGAGGTTTTACCACCCTTGCTGTCAATAAAAAGGGATCCAGACTCAATGGACTTAAGGAGATGAATGCATCAGCTGACTAGAAAGGGCTTATCAGAGTGTTCGAATATGCTGAGGCCAGTTGCATCCACCGATTCGCATTGACGGTTATGCCTGGCTTAAGCCGAAAGCAGACGGCTGAAGCAAGTGTCATTCTGATCAGTAGCTTGGAAAAGACTCAAAGTTGTATGCTCCGCTCAAATAAAGTTTGGAGGCTTCTGCAAAAAGCCTCAATCTGGGCTTCCAAAGAATGTGGGCAAGGATATAAAATGGGTTTTGCTGAAGCCATTTCGACAAGCAAAAATAGACGGCAAAACCGGTTGGCCTAATGCCAACAAGGCTCTTGGCTAGTAAGGAAAGGGTTGTCTAAGGTTGGAGGAATGGCTATTTTATAGTGTTCTTTTTATTTGTTGATATGGACATGGCTCAAAAAGATCAAAAAAATCTTCACAGTATTAATCATAAAGAGAAGATAGCCGTTATAGGTGCAGGAGCCATTGGCCTATTTTATGGGGGACTTTTAGCAAAGTCAGGATATAATGTTCACTTTTTAATGAGGAAGGATCTGGATCTAGTAAAAGAAAGGGGACTTATTATTGAATGGGGGAAAGAAACATTCCATCTTTATCCTGTTCAAGCTTTCTCCTCGACACCTCAGATTGGCCCATGTAAATGGGTCATTATCGCTTTGAAAAGTTCTGCCAATGACGTTCTTCTTGAATTGTTACCTCCGTTACTTTCTCCTGAAACGGTTCTTGTTTGCTTTCAAAATGGAATTGATAATGAAAAGTGGCTTTATGAGAACTTCGGGCCAAGGGTAGTCATTGGAGGCATATTGTTTGTATGCATCAACCGTACCGGGCCAGGGAAGGTTACCAATTTTGGTTTTGGTAAAGTAGAACTTGGACAGTTTAATTCGTTGCCTGGTAAAGAAGTAAACGAGTTTGAATCCATGCTTCGTAACGCGGGCATTGAAACAGAAAAAGTCAACTCATTGGAAGAGGCTCGTTGGAAGAAACTGGTGTGGAATATTCCTTTTAATGGTTTATCTGTCGCTGCCGGGGGAATAGATGTGGCTGAAATTTTAGCTCGACCTGAACTTGAGCGTGCCACTCGAGAATTAATGGAGGAAATTATCAATGCGGCTAGAGCAATGGGATATGCCATTAACCATGATTTTATTGAATTACAACTCACAAAAACGAGGAAAATGGGTAATTATAAACCCTCAAGTCTATTTGATTATTTTGAAAAGAGGCCCTTAGAAATAGAGGCGATATGGGGTAGGCCTCTTAAGAAGGCCAGAGAAAAGGGGATCAATTTACCTAAGCTCCAGTTGCTTTATGCTCTTCTCGATTCGTTGAATAGCAGGATGTAATTCTTTCTAAGAGATCATTCAAAATTTATGTTTTTAAACAGAAATCAGTTTAAAAAAAGGATAAAACAATTAGTTTTTCTCTCTTTGGTTTTATTTCCGGCTTGTGGTTACATGAGAAAAACAGACAAGCCCAATCTTGATCTTTCCATTCATCCTTATCTAGACTATTATCCCGATAAAGATGTTCCTAACGAAGAGCTTCCCATCATATTAAGAGAAAGGAAAAAAGCTGTCTCTGTTTTGCCTCCTGTCCTTCAAATTGTAAATAGGGAACATAAGGAGCTGACAATCGAAAAAATTAGAGTTGATGGGTTGGAAACGGATTTTTTATGTCATCCAACCTATAACTTGGCTAATCCCTACAAAAAAATAAAGGTGTTACCTATGAAAATGGATTATGGGGATATATTAAAAGTATCGCTTATAGGATACAAAGGCAATATTGGCAAAATAGAAATCATTACTAATCAAGGGAAATGGGAATATTTCGTAGCTAAAAATAAATGAGGCATCCCATAATTGCAAGGGGGAGGTTTATGAATTAACCGCCCCCCTTTTTTTTAAACTGTTGATTCAACTTGGGATTGGGAAGAAGAATCAATGGGAGATCGTTTAGGAGTGAAGATCAACATTCCCTCCCTAGCATCGACCTCGACTATTGTAGATTCCGCAAATTTCCCTTTGAGTAACTCTTCGGCAATAGCATTTTCAACATATTTTTCTACTGCTCTTCTCAAAGGTCTTGCTCCATAAGCAGGCTCATATCCCTTTTCAATCAAGAAATCGATCGCCGCTTCAGTCAGTTGTATGCTCAATTTTTTACTTTTCAGTCTTTCTGCAACCTTATTAACCTCTAATTGCACGATTTTGACCATGTCTTCTTTACTCAAAGATCTGAAGACTATAATATCATCCACCCTATTTAAAAACTCGGGCTTGAAAGTCCTTTTTACCGTTTCCATCATTCTTTCTTTCATCTGCTCATAGGAAACTTCGTCTTGCTTGGCACGAAATCCAAGAACTCCGGGCTTGAGTCCCATTTCAGCACCCACATTAGAAGTCATGATAATGATGGTATTTCTGAAGTCTATTCTTCTACCTAAGCTATCTGTAACAATCCCATCTTCCAGAATTTGCAAGAGTATATTCCAGACATCTGGATGTGCTTTTTCAATCTCGTCAAAAAGAACCACCGAATACGGCCTACGACGGATTTTCTCGGTAAGCTGTCCTCCCTCCTCATAGCCAACATAACCGGGAGGAGAACCTATGAGTCGAGAAACATTAAACTTTTCCATGTATTCACTCATGTCGATCTGGATAAGGGCATCGGGGCTTCCGAATACATATTCGGCTAACGTCTTTGCCAGCATGGTTTTGCCCACCCCAGTTGGGCCGAGGAATATGAAAGAACCTATTGGTCTTTTAGGATCTTTCAGATCAGCTCTCGACCGTTGTAAGGCTCGACTCAAAGCCTCTATGGCCTCATCTTGTCCAATGACTCTTTTCCTTAACTCCGCACCCACATTAAGAAATTTACTCTGATCGTTCTCAGTGATTCGAGTAATAGGAATGCCCGTCCACTTGGAAACGATCTGCATCATGTCATCTTCAGTAATGGTCGTTTCTTTTTCGTCTCTACGCTTTTTCCACTCGGCAATTTTCTGTTCAAGTTTCTCTTTCAACTCCCTTTCTTTATCTCTTAAGGCCGCTGCCTTTTCGAAATTTTGAGCCTTTATACACTCATCTTTTTTGGCCCTGATTGAAGCGAGCTCGTTTTCGAGATCTTTCAGTTCGGCAGGCCTCATTGTAGCAGCTATTCTAGCCCTCGCACCCGCTTCATCCATAATATCGATAGCTTTATCGGGCAGAAACCTTCCGGTAAGATACCTGTCCGAAAGACGCACAGCGGTGTCAATGGCTTGATCGGTAAACTTGGCCTTGTGATGTAATTCATATTTGGCTTTAAGCCCATGGAGGATCTGGATAGTTTCTTCTACACTTGGCGCTTCTACAAGAACAGTTTGGAACCTTCTTTCCAAAGCGGCATCTTTTTCTATATATTTGCGATACTCAGAAAGGGTAGTCGCTCCAATGCATTGAAGTTCTCCTCTGGATAATGCAGGTTTAATGATATTAGAAGCATCCATAGCCCCTTCTGCTGATCCAGCTCCAACAATGGTATGGAGTTCATCTATAAAAAGGATAATGTTTTTTGCCTTCCGGATCTCCTCCATAACCGCTTTAATTCTCTCTTCAAACTGCCCCCTATACTTGGTTCCAGCAACCATCAAGGCAAGATCCAGAGTAATGATTTTTTTGTCTCTTAATAGATCGGGAACATTTTCATTGGCGATTTCTTGGGCAAGTCCTTCCACAATCGCAGTTTTGCCCACCCCTGCTTCCCCAATAAGCACAGGATTGTTTTTAGTCCTCCGGCAAAGGATCTGCATGACCCGCTCAATCTCATTTTTTCTCCCTATAACCGGATCAAGTTCTCCACGCCTGGCCAGTTCAGTTAAATCCCTACCGAATGCTTTTAATGCGGGAGTTTTAACCTCTTTTTTTGTGGCTGTTTCAGTTGTTCCAGCAAAAGCGGGTTCAGGATTTTCCTCTTCACCACTGGAAGAAAAATTGGGATCCAGCTCTTTCAAAATTTCATTTCTTACTCTTTCAAGATCGATATCAAGATTCTTCAAAATGGTCGCTGCTACCCCTTCTCCTTCACGGAGCAGCCCTAAAAGAATATGTTCAGTGCCCACATAACTATGGTTCAAAGCTTTCGCTTCTTTGCCCGCCAGAGCTAAGACTTTTTTTACCCGCGGTGTGTAGGGAATAGGTGTAATGGGTTTTCCTTCAGAAGGCACAGAAGATATCTTTTTTTCTATCTCGACACGTACCGTTTCTAGATCCACTCCAAGTTTTTGAAGAACATTAATGGCTACTCCTTGGGCCAGTTTAATTAGGCCAAGCAAAAGATGCTCAGTCCCTACATGATTATGCCCAAATCTTTCTGCCTCTTGCCTTGCAAGTGCCAGAACTTGTTGTGCTCTAGGAGTGAAGTTTGTCATTTGAGATAGCCTCCTGCGTTAATGATGAAATGGAAATTGTAAATGCCTAGTATCTGGAGAAGGAAAATTTTTAAATCTTTCTCTCAGAAAATCTGCCCTCAATTCATCTCTTTCTTCAGACGTTAGTTTTTTCTCATAAGCCATTTGCAAATGAGCCGGCTGAATCTTTATCAAACACTCATCAATTATCATTCTATTATTTTCAGGAAACATGCCTAAATCGATGCCAAGACGGACAACAGATAAAAGATTTAATGTCTCCTTAGAAGATATTATATACGAATTTTGCAGAATGCCAAATGCCCTACTTACCTGGTCCAAGATAAATTTTGGTTTTTCCTGTAAAAGTTTTTGTCTCGCATTTTCTTCATGCTGTATAATTTGAGTAATAACTTTGTGGAGTCTTTCCAGGATTTCTTCTTCACTTTCCCCAAGAGTCATTTGATTGGATATCTGAAACAAATTGCCCAAAGCCTCAGTTCCTTCTCCAAAAAGTCCACGCACAGCCAAACCAATTCGATTGACCGCTTTAACAATCTGACTGATCTGTTCACTTAAAACAAGGGCAGGCAGATGCATCATCGCAGATACCCTTAAACCAGTACCTACATTTGTAGGACAGGCTGTCAAATAACCAATTTTGGGGAAAAAAGCAAACTCGAGCTTTTCATCAAGTTCATCATCAATCTTTTCAGCAAGCTTCCAAGCTGCTTTGAGTTGTAAACCAGATTTAAAAGTCTGTATTCGAAGGTGATCCTCCTCATTAATCATTATGGAAACGGATCGAGAAGAATTAATGGCTACCCCACTTCCCGTGTTTTTTGCAGCATGTTCTCTGCTGATGAGATGCTCCTCGACAAGAACCTGTTTTTCCAGGGGAGAAAACCGATCCATTGAATCAATGATCGCTGCGGGCTTCATCTCGGCAAGAGAAGAGACTTCCGGAAGAGCGATAGATAATATTCTAATCCTTTCGTTTTTTCTTGCCCAACCTGGAAAGGGGAAACGGTTTAAATTTCTTGCAATACGTACTCTACTGGAGACAACTATCTTGTTATTACCTTCCCCAGACTGAAGCCACTCGCTCGGAGAGGAGATTAAAGAGTTTATTTTCACTTCACAATAAATTAATGAAAATATTGGAATTTCGCAATAACATCAACAACGTTTTATATCCATAGCAAGGGAAAAAGCTTATTTTTTCCCTGTTCTTATTGAGACCGAGGCACCGTGAGCGTCAAGAGATTCGATCCGGGCAAAGGTTTCTAATAAGGGAGAAACTCTTAGAAGACTCTTTTTTGAATATTCAACAACGCTCGTTTTCCTATAGAACTGGGAGGTGGTCAATCCGCTGAAAGACTTTGCTGCCCCGCCTGTAGGAAGAGTATGGCTGGGACCTGCCAGAAAATCACCCGCAGCAATTGCAGAGTATGGGCCAAGATATATCGCTCCACAATTTTTAAATTGATTTAGATATTTTTTGGCGGAGGGTATTTGCAAGCTGAGATGCTCGGGAGCAAAATCATTAATCAACTCTATGCCTTCTTCAATAGAGCGAACCTGAACAAAGTAGGAATGATTGCTGAGTACTTCTTTTAGAATTTGTTGCCTTTGCAAGGAAGGAAGCTGTCTTTTGATTGCATCGATGACAGATTGCAATAGAGAACTTTCAGGGCTGACAAATAGAGTTTTACTGGATGGACCATGTTCTGCCTGGGCAAGAAGATCTGCAGCAATGAAGTCTGCATTTGAAGGGCCTGCAGCAAATACCGCAACCTCGCTGGGTCCGGGTAACAGATCGATTGCAACAGCTCCTACAACCTGCCTTTTAGCTTCAACAACATAGGCATTGCCTGGTCCAAATATCTTTTCCACTTTGGGAATACTCTCCGTTCCATAGGCTAGTGCTCCTATAGCCTGAATTCCTCCTATACTATAGATTTCGGTAGCTCCCGAATAGGCAATTGCGAAATGAAGAACAGCATTAACAGGTGGGGGACTACAAACGACTATTTCTTTGACTCCGGCTGCCTTGGCAAAACACACTGTCATCAAAGCAGTGGAAACCAGGGGAGCTGTCCCTCCTGGAACATATACCCCTATTCTTCTAAAAGGATTATATAATTCTCCAACCCTAGCCCCTTCCTTATTGGTTATACTCCAGCTTTTGGGCCTATTTGCTCTTGCAAAAAGACTGATATTCTTTTTAGCCCAGCGAAGTGCATCAACGACCTCTTTTGAAGGTTGGGCTACTGTTTCGGTAATCCTGAATGACCCGGGGGGTATCGATTGTTTGTCGTAGAGTTCAGTGTATTTGCTTAGCGCTTTATCTCCAGTCTGAAGAATTTCTTCGAGAACTACCTTTACTTTTTGTTCGATTTCCTTCGGTGGGAGATAGACTCGACAAAGCGCTTTTTTTTCTTCCTCCCAATGTGGATCGCTGAAACGAAATATTTTAAAATCGATCATTCCCATTCAATGGTTGCGGGGGGTTTAGAAGAAATATCGTAAACAACCCGGTTAACGCCTTCAACTTCATTTATAATTTTGTTTGAAATTGTAGATAAAAGCTCTGGGGGTAACTTAACCCAGTCTGCAGTCATACCATCAACACTTTCTACCGCTCTTATTGCTACTGTATACTCATAGGTTCTTTTGTCTCCCATGACCCCAACAGATCTTACAGGCAAAAGAACAGCAAAAGCTTGCCATATTTTTTCATAAAAACCCGCCTTTTTTATTTCCTCGATAACTATTGCATCAGCTTGGCGCAGAATCCGTAGATTTTGTTCCTTAATTGGGGCAAGACAGCGTACGGCCAGACCTGGACCAGGAAAAGGATGACGATAGAGCAGTTCGTGAGGCAGTCCAAGAAGTGTACCTACTTTTCTGACTTCGTCTTTAAAGAGGTATCGGAGTGGTTCGATGAGCTTAAAAGGAATCTTTTTAGGTAATCCTCCAACATTGTGATGACTCTTGATTAAGGCTGCTCCTTTTCTTCCCGATCCTGCACTTTCAATAATATCTGGATAAAGCGTGCCCTGGGCCAAAAATTTAGCTTCACCAATATCCTGGGCAGCTTTTTCGAATACACGAATAAAAAGATTGCCAATAATCTTCCTTTTTCTTTCTGGATCAGCAACATTTTTAAGCCGGTCCAGGAATTGTTGGGAAGCATCAAAAAGGTGTATTTTTAAACCAAGACTTTGCTGCAAAAGTTTTATGATGGTCTCGGCTTCATTTTGACGGAGCAGGCCTGTATCGACAAAAAGAGGATAGAGTCTTTCTCCAACAGCTTTATGCACAAGAGCAGCGGTCACCGAGGAATCTACTCCTCCGCTTATACCCAAAATTACTCTTTCTTTTCCTACTTTTTGTCTTATTTCTTCAATGTTTTCTTCAATAAATGATCCTAGATTCCAGTTGGCTTCAGCATGACAGATTTCGAAAAGAAAATTTGCAAGAATCTTATCCCCATGCTCCGTATGGGTAACTTCCGGGTGAAACTGAAGACCATATATATTTTTCTTGAAATTGCAGGCAGCAGCATGAGGTTCGTCAGCTGTAAAAGCGATGACTTCAAAATCTTTTGGCAATATACTTACTCTATCTCCGTGACTATTCCAGACGGTGAAATGAGCGGGTAGACCTTCAAACAAGGCCGAATTTTTAATTATGGAAAGAGAAGAACGACCATATTCTCCTTTCCCTCCTTTTTCTACTTTTCCTCCAAAACAAGAGGCTATCCATTGATAACCGTAGCAGATTCCTAATATAGGGACGCCTATTTCAAATATTTTTTTGTCTATAGAAGGTGATTGTTCTTCAAGAATACTTGATGGTCCTCCCGAAAGGATAATACCGGAAGGAGATAGACCGAGCAATTCTTGATAAGAGCTTTCCCATGAAAGGATTATAGAGAATACTCCTAGATCCCTAATTCGACGAGCGATAAGTTGGGTATATTGTGAACCAAAATCGATGATTGCTATACATCCCTTTTCAGGAAGGAGTCTTGGTTTTCTCATTATTTATTCGTCTTAGTCTACTTTATCTAAGAAAAAGGGAGTTGTTATAGTTAATGATTTCCTTCAAAATAAGCATCTTGTCTTTTGGTCTATCTTTTAATTGATGAACTTCTTGTTTATAAAGTCGGGATAATTTTTATCGGCCCATCCCGACGGATTGGATCATTTGAAATAGCTTGCCTTCGGATTGGATACTGGGTGCAATAATGATTTCGGTTTCCTGAAACTGTCTTATATTCGCTGCTCCAACATTACCCATCGAAGTTGCAAGAGCACCAACAAGATTTTGAGAACCGTCATCAACAGTAGCTGGTCCATAAAGAATCTGGGAAAGGGGTCCAGAAATACCCATGCGGATTAAGGTTCCGCGAGGCAAATTGGCATGTGGAGTAGCCATCCCCCAATGACATCCTTTTCCTGGTGCTTCTTCTGCCCGAGCAAAAGCGGATCCAATCATGACCGCATCCGCTCCACAAGCTATAGCTTTACAAAGATCTCCTCCCCTGCGCATGCCCCCATCAGTAATTATAGGAACATAACGACCTGTTTTTTTAAAATAGCTATCCCTTGCTGCTGCAGCATCAACCGTAGCCGTCACCTGCGGTACTCCAATGCCAAGAACTCCCCTGGAGGTGCAAGCAGCTCCAGGGCCAACCCCGATTAAAACTCCGCATACCCCACAGTCCATCAGTTCAAGAACTACATTGTAGGTAACCGCATTGCCAACCAGAACAGGAATGCGCATCTTTTTACAGAATTCTTTTAAATCAAGAGTCTTATACTGAGAGGAAATATGTCTGACTGTGCTGACCGTAGATTGAACTACATAAAGGTCGGCTCCAGCTTCCTGTGCTATATATCCGTAGGTTTCGGCTTTCTGCGGTATGGAGGAAACAGCCGCAAGGGCATTTGCCTTTTTGAGTTCTTCAATTCTTAAAGCAATAAGTTTTTCTTGAACTGGAGCAGAGTAGATTTTTTGCAGCAATTCGGTGACCTTACTCTGATCGCATTTGATGATTTCCTCGATAACTTCTTGAGGCTTTTCGTAACGCGTCTGTATTCCTTCCAAGTTGATAACTCCAATGCCTCCAAGCCGGTTCATTTCGATACAAAATTTGGGATCAGTCACCCCATCCATCGCACTGGCAAGAATGGGAATTTTAAGTTTTAGAGTTTTGCCTGAAGGATGTGTAATTTCAAAGCTAGTGTCTACCTCTTCTGGATTGATTGTAATCTCTCCGGGAACCAAGGAAATTTCATCAAAACCATAACAGACTCTTGCTTTTCGATTCCTTCCTATCCACATACCCATTTTATGACCTCCGGTAATAAAAATTAAACTCCAATTTCAATATTTTGAATAGCATTACATTTTGGACAGCGTAATGTAATTTGTCCGGGTTCAATTTCAATTCTTTCTTTACAGAACCGACAAATAAAAATGCGCCGCTTCTCTAAGCGACGCCTCTTAAGATAATAAAAAAGCCATAAAATAAAAATAAAAGCAAGTGAAAGAGTTGAATAGAAAAAAAAAGATTCAGGTAAGGTAATGCGCATCATGGAACAACCCCCTTTTGACTTTCAAAATTATTACTATAGCTCCAGAATATTTTAATCTTTCCCCATATTTTTCTTCTATTCAGGGGGTCTGCAAAAAATCGAAGCTTACGAGCTTCAGTCACCGCCAAAAGATCCGCTTGCTCATTGCCACAACTCTCCTCAAGAAGGACATGATCGACTATTCCTTCTGGATCAACAGAAATAACGAGTGTTGTTGTTCGAGCCTCTGACAAAAGATTCGTGCTTATTTGGGGAAGTTTCCAAGAAGAAATAAGCCTAGATTTTAAGATTTCATCAAAGAGAGCGACTGATTGTTTAGCTATTTTGGGGAGAAACTTTGAAAAAGAGGGTCTTTCTTGAGGCAAAGGGAAGAAAATTTTTGCCGATTCATTAAGAGTAGGTTCTGTTGTTTTATAAAAAACAATTTCTTTTTCAATGGGAATGGATATAGGGCTTGGAGTAGTGTTATTTAAAGGGAAAGATAAGGGTTGGATCATCGTCAATCTTTTATTGGATGGTCTCTTGGGATGAATCAATGAAGCCGGATCCCTGTATTTTAAAAGAAAATTTATCCTATTTTTTAGAGAAGAATCGATAAGGGCAGAATGGGAAGAAAAGATATAAACCCTACTACGGGGAATAGGTTCAACTAAAGGGGGTACATAAGTGACCTTACAAAAGAGAAGAAAAAAAAGGTGAAAGAAAAAGGAAAAACCGATCCAAAATAAAACAGATGAACTCTTAATGTTAAGAAGCTGGGGAAAGTTTTTCCCTTCTAAATTAGTGTTCTCCATCGGGTTGGGTAGCGAGTAAGACTGAAAAGTTTTGAGCCAAAAAAAGATTAGTCAGTTCAATAATATAAGCTTGAGGAACTTCTTTGTCAGCCTTGATGATAACCATTTGGTTAGGATGTTGGGATGCTAAAAGAGGAACCATTTTTTTTAACTCTTCAAGACTTACTTCTTGATCGTTAATGTAAAAAAGAGCAGATCGTTTTGTTGTCAAGTCCGATGAAGAGTCTTTTTTCTCGGGTTCAAGGAAAACGGATACAATCAAGTTGCTTAAAGGAACACTGATTCCAAAAGGACTTTTAGGCAATTCAACGACTATCCCAGGGAGAGTGACAAATGAAGAACCCAGTAAAAAGAAAAAAAGCAGCAAAAGAACAACATTGACAAGAGGCACAGCGTTAATTGTGCCTGTCATAGGGTTCAGTCTTGGGCGTAATTTCATGATTCGGATCTACTTCCTCGAAAGCTTGGTTATTTTGCCACCTGTATTCAATAATGGAATGGATTAATTCTGTGGAAACTCTTTCAATGTCTCCAAGGATGCTAGAAATTCGAGTAACTAAAAAATTATAGGCGATTTGAGTCGGGATGGCAACAGATATCCCCGCTGCCGTACTGACCAATGCCATCCATATCCCGGAAGCTAAATCAGTTACAGACACGGCACCAGAAGCCCTGTTCATTGCCAAAAAAGCTTCAATCATCCCATTTACAGTTCCTAGAAGACCCAAAAGGGGACTGATTGATGCGATAGTCGATAGGATAGGCAGATGTGCTTCTAGCTTTGGGATTTCAAGTTGTGCTGCATTTTGTGCCGCTTCTCTTAATTCGGATATAGGTAGATAATGAAACAGTATGATTTGCCGGATGACTCTTCCTATTGGGCCATGGAAAGAAGAAGATCTGAGGAGAGCTTCATCGAAGTTGCCTTTGAAAATTAAATTTTTAATTCCAGAAACAATTTCTTCAACATGCAACTCAGATCTCCTGTAGGTAATAAGCCTTTCAAGAAATACGCCTAAGGCAATGATGCTGCAAAAAAGGATCGGCCACATGATTAGTCCCCCTTTATATACTATGTCAAAAAGAGACATAGCTTCGGGGACAACCCGCGGATTCTGTTTAGCGGCTAAAAAGAGTTGATCAAGGAAGAAGGGGACAGCATTCATTGGCTTTCATAATGATTTTTATTATCAAAGTTTTCATTCCCTACTTAATTCATCGCTTCAGATCAGAAAAAATCATCAGATTATCATGATATTTCCTTATAATTTTTACCAGATAAAAGACTTGGTTTGTGCTACAATGGTATTGTTTCTTAACACTGAAAATCTCCAGGCAAAAACAGTGCCATTAGTAAAATAAACATCCCCAATCACCTTGAAAATCGAATCGATAGCCCCATGAGCTTTCGGATAATAAATGGATTGTGACCATGTTTGTTCTTTCGTATTCAGTTGTCTATATTCGAACCTAGCCGTAAGAGCTTCCGCTTTCCCTCCTTTTTTCCATGCGAAGATATAAATTTGACCTGCTCGCGCACGAAAATCTGAAGGCGTGATTGCTCCCCAGTTCCAGTAAGCTCTTTCAAATATCAATGATTGCAAGCCTCCGGCTTTAAGTTTTTTATCATTAAGAATTTCCAATACTTTAATAATTTTAATATGTTTATCGGGAACATAGTTTTCTTGCCCATTTTTGGATTCAATTTCTTGTTCCCCAAAGCAAACAGAAGAATAGACAAAAAAACAAAGGAGCAGGCAAAGAAAGAAATATTTAAGCAGGCTAGAGAAAAGCATAGGAAAAGAAAAAAGTCAATTATTTCTTATGTTATAATGTTAGGAGGATCTGTCGATAATTTTTGTGCTTTTTCTTTGTTATATCCAAAACCATCGACAACGATACAAAACTCTCCTTTTAATTTTATTTCTTGAAGATGGGTCAATAGCTCTTTAGGTTTTCCTCTGAAAACTTCCTCAAATTTTTTTGTCATTTCTTTAGCAATACAAAGTGGACAATCCGGAATAATCGCTTGAGCATCTTCCAAGGAAGAGAGAAGCCGGTGTGGAGATTCGAAATATACAGAGCTATACGGCCTTGTCGTCGCTTCTATCCATTCGGCTCGTCTTGCTTTCGATTTAACCGGTAAAAATCCACCGAAGTAAAAAGGCGTTGTCCGAAATCCCGATAAAACTAGAGCTTGTAAAACAGCAGAAGGACCTGGGACAACTTCAAATGGAATCTGTTTTTCAATGCATTTTTTAATCAATCTTTCTCCAGGGTCAGAAATGCATGGCATTCCTGCTTCAGAGACCAGAGCAACCCTTTTCCCATTAAGAAGAGACTCCATAAGCTTCAAGGCTTTTCTCTCCTCATTTATTTTATTATAAGTAAAAAGAGGTTTTTTAATTTCCCATTTCTGCAGCAAAATATGGGTCTTTCGGGTATCTTCAGCAGCAACCAGATCAACTTCTTTTAAAGTTCTTAACGCCCTATGAGTTATATCTTCCAGGTTCCCTATGGGTGTGGCTACGACAAAAAGCCTACCGATAAGATCCGTATGGTTGTTTTTTAGCTTCACCATTATAAAACATTTTTTTTAAGAATACAGTTGTGTTTTGTAATATAATAAATGAAAAACTTTTCCTAAACTCTTTTATTCATGCATTTCCTTTGATGTTGCGGGGAAGAAAAGATAAAAATTTTATTTTTTTATTGTTTTTGTTTAATTCTTTAGATGAGAAGAGGGCTTGTGGCGGAACTGGCAGACGCGCTAGACTTAGGATCTAGTGGGTAACACCGTGCGGGTTCAAATCCCGCCAAGCCCATAGAATTTTCTTGCTTTATCCTATCTTTTGTGAGGCTTTAGTTGCTTAAAGAATAATAATATTGTTGAAAAAAATTAAATTCTTTTTCTTTTTCCTTTAGATAAGCTGCAACAAGCTTTCTACTCTCTCTGAGTAAATTTACTAGACTTGACGCTTTTGGCACAAACTTGTTCTATTGTCATTAATGAGCGAAAACGAAGAGCTTTATAAAGAAATACAAAGGCTGAGCCAAAAGCATTTTTCATCCTGTGCTTCTTTTTACCAAAAAGGTCATATCTTAACGAATCTCGAAGATCTAGAAAAGACATTTCAAGACATTCCGCTTCAGAAGGGGATGAAAGCCCTGGACATAGCTACTGGTAATGGGTATACAGCATTTTTTCTTGCTAGGCATGGACTTGAGGTTACAGCCTGTGATATCACTGAAAAAATGTTGGAAGGAGCAATGAAAGGGGCAGCTGCAGAAGGGCTTCATATCCAATTTCGTATCCATAGCGCAGAAAAACTGCCTTATCCTGATGGCTCTTTTGATTTGGTGACATGCAGGTATGCGGCTCATCATTTTGCCGATCAGAAAGCTTTTGTGAGGGAGTCTTCCAGGGTTCTTAAAAAAGATGGGCTTTTTGTTCTTATCGATGGAACAGTCCCCAATGGTGAACAGGAAGCCTATGATTGGTTGGATAAAGTCGAAAAGTTAAGGGATTTTAGTCATGTTGGATATAGATTTGAAAGCGAATGGAAATCGTATTGTCTTGAGTCGGGATTAGTACCTTTAAAAAGTCTTTTTATTCCCTTTAAACAGGATGATATTGAGTGGTATTTCCAATCTGGAGGGACTTCTGAGGAAAACCAAAAAAAAATATATGAAATGGTTAAGAAAGCTTCTCAAAATGCAAAGAGAGTTTTAAAAATCGGGTGGGAAGAGGGAAGACCGGTATGGTGGTGGATTAAACTCTGTCTGGTTGCCCGGAAAGCTTTTTAACATTAAGGAAAATTGGGAAGGATGTTTTTAAAAATTCTTCCAGGAACCTGTCTTTGAATCTCTTTTTCAATTCCTTTTTGTAATATTCCCTGAACAGCATTATTTAGGCGCGGAGAAAAATCTTCATGGAGATCATTGAGGGTTCCAGAAAGATGAATTTCTGTCCAAAAATATCCTCCTTCTCCAGGATTAAACAATTTCCCTCCTAATCCAGGGAGCCTAGGGATCCAGTCAGCTCGAATGCCGAGCATCAATATTCCTGAAACCTTTTGTCCAACCAGAGTAATCCATCCAGTCATTTTCATGGTCTCTTCAGATTGCCAATCAATGTTGTGCAGTTTAATGGTATTAGGCTCTAATGTTACGGCGTTGCGTGCTACGCTAAGGGGGATATCTTCAAGTCGATTAAGTTTTAAAAAAGAATCAAGGTTCGTAAGGAAAGGCACATGAACTAGTCTTCCTTGATCAATATAAAGTTCTCCTTCCCCATGATAAGTTTTCATAATATCATGAGAAGCATTGATACCAATGGTTCCGCGTAGATTTCCCTTTAGTTCATGTCTTAAAGGTTCATTCAAAACAGCTTCCAAAGGGATCTGGTTTAACGAAAGATCAATATGGGTGTTTTGAGTGGGCAGAAGCCCGATTGTCCCTTCTGTTGTTACAAGGGATTTGGGGAAGCCATTAAGATGTAACTTTCCCTTCGACAAGTCTATAGATGTCCTGTCCAAGAAGGCTTTGATTTCTTCTATAGCCAACTCAGGAAATGATTTAAGTAAAAGCAAGCCTTTGTTTCCGTTAATAAGCCATTTTTCTTTTTGGGAAACAATGTTCAACTCGATATCCTTTATTTCTCCTCCTCCTCCCATTGAAGTAGGCCATTTGAGATCGAGCGATCTGACCTGAATTTTCTCTAGCAAAACAGCTTCTTCCTTGTTCGAATAAGGGGAAGCTAAGGGAATTTTTTCTGTCTTCCTTTCCGCAGGAAGTTCAGGGGTTTGCAGATCGATTGATAAATTGCCAAGTTCAATGGAACGAACAATCCAAGGACGGCCCCAAATCCCAAGAGAACTTAATTGAACAGCGATGGGATGAATGGAGATAAGTTCAACCGGGGATTCTTTGCTGCCTTTTCCCTTGTAACCTTGGGTTTCCAAGCCAAATCCATAAAAGGAAAAAGGTTCAAACTGGCCAGAGATTGCTGTATATTTTTCTACAATTTTTGCTGCATAATCGGCAAAAGCTTTACTTTTTACGATGCCATTTACCCAGTAAATAAAACTAACGCTTATTAATATAAGAAGGGTGAACAAAATAAAAAAGAACAACAGGATAATGTGTTTTTTGCCTCCCTTCGACTTTTGTTTCATAAAATTATTGTTATCTAAACCATAAAATTTCAGCCGACTCTACGGGAAGAAAAGCTTCAGGATGATAAGGCCTGATCCGAGGTGTGAAATCTTCTGCAGGACGTTGAGTAGTTACGGTTAATTTATA